>JBJMIW010000441.1:0-14022 GCA_045806665.1 Actinoallomurus sp. | reverse complement strand
CGGTGAGGTCCCGGGTGTCCTCGAGCAGGTCGGCGGGGTAGGCGCCGTCGAGCATGGGGCCGAGGAAGACGCGGTTGGCGACCGCGTCGACCTGGCGCACCGCGTCGGCGTCGTCGCCGCGTACGTGGTGCAGGTTGAGGGTGACCGAAACCGGGCCGGGCAGCACCCGTGCGGCCAGGCCGTGCGCGAGGTTGAGGTGGTGCGCGGCGGTCAGCGCCGCCGCCGGGTCCGTCCGGCCCGGCGCGTGCACGCCCGAGGCGTAGCCCAGGAACGCCGAGCACCACGGCTCGTTCAGCGTCGTCCACAGGTGCACGCGGTCGCCGAGCGCCGCACCGATCCGCTCGGCGTACTCGGCGAACCGGTAGGCGGTTTCGCGCGCCGTCCACCCGCCGGCGTCCTCCAGCTCCTGCGGCAGGTCCCAGTGGTAGAGCGTGGCGACCGGCTTGATCCCGCGCTCGAGCAGCGCGTCGACGAGCCGGGAGTAGAAGTCGATTCCCCGCTGGTCGTGGATGCGCGGCCAGGAGATGGAGAAGCGGTACGCCCCGAGGCCGAGCTCCCGCATGATCTCGACGTCCTCGGCCCACCGGTGGTAGTGGTCCGCGGCCACGTCGCCGGTGTCGCCGTTCAGCACCCGGCCGGGCGTGTGGCTGTAGGTGTCCCAGATGGACGGCACCCGGCCGTCCTCACGGGCCGCACCCTCGATCTGGTACGCGGCGGTCGCGGCGCCCCACAGAAAGTCGCTCATGAAATCCCCTGGATCGTGACGGTCTGGCCGACGGCCTCGACGAGGAGACCGTGATCGTTCTCGACGATCGTGCCACCCTCCACGTCGCCGGACCGTACGCCGACGAGAAGGACCCGTCAGTTGGCGGCGTCCCGTGCGGTGACCGTGACGACGTCGCCGTTCCGCTCGGTGGTGAAGGTCGCCGCGACCCCGCCGGACGCGTCCGGGACCTCGGTCGTGACGCGTGCGCCGTCCGGCAGCGCGTACGCGTGCAGCGTGACGCCGTCGGCGTAGTCGTAGTCGGGGCGGTCCTCGACCGCGCCCATCGGGATCACCGAGCCGGGCCGGGCCAGCAGCGGGACGGATCGGAAGCCGTGCCGCTCCCGCACCCAGCGCCCGCCGGTCACCGGCTCGCCGGTCAGGACGTGCGTCCAGGTGCCCTCGGGCACGTAGTAGGCGGTGTCGCCGTCGGCGGAGAAGACCGGCGCGACCAGGAGGTCGCCGCCGAGCATGTACTGCCGGTCCAGGTGGCTCACGGCGGGGAATGCTAGGGCGCCCGGGAGGTGATGGATCCCGGGCGCCCGAGGATCCGCGGGTCAGCGCCAGCTGTCGTTGATCGTGGCGCTTCCTCCGGTCCCGGTGCTGTAGGACCGGTTGGGATCGGACTCCCAGGTGATGGAGCCGTCCGGGTTCTTCTTGAGGTACTTGTACTGGAAGGTGGTGTTCGCCGGCAGGGACACGGTCGCGGACCAGGTGGGGTAGCCCGCGGACGACAGGGCGACGGCGCTGCCGGGCGCCCAGTTGCCCAGGGCGGGGATGGAGCCGACGACGAAGACGTTCTGCCCGTAGTAGGTCGTCGCGTACTCGTTGAACGTCACCTGCACCGTGCCGGTGCTGCCGCCGGTGCCGGTGGCCGCCACGTCGATGGCCACGGCGCTGCCCGGGTTCACGGAGAAGGTCGCGTTGCCGGAGCCGTCCACGGTGACCGCCGTACCGGTGCACTTCCCGGACTGGGGGGTGGCGGGGCGTAGCCACGGGGGTGAAACGCTGACGCCGCCGCTGACGACGTCGCAGTAGGTCCCGGCCGGCAGGCCGGTGGCGAACGTACGGCTCAGGGTGCCGCCGGAGTTGTTGATCGCGACGTAGCCCTTCGCGCCGCGGCCGAAGGCGATCTGGTTCGAGCCGTCGGACCACCAGTTGGTGACCGAGGTGCCCTTCACCGCGTTGTGCCAGCCGACCATGCCGCCGAGCGTGCGGTCGAGGCAGCCCTGCCACCCGCTCGCGCAGGTGGTGTCGGTCACGTATCCGTTGCCGTCGGCGGGCGGGGAGTCGTCGGTGCCGCTGAAGTCGAACCCGGAGTAGACCTGCGGGGTGCCGAAGTTCCAGGCCAGCGAGAAGATCGTCGCCAGCCGGTACTTCCCGCCGTCCTTGTAGGACAGCGTGCTGCCGTTCCGCTCGGTGTCATGGTTCGCGACGAAGACGACGGACTTGTTGCTCGGCTCCATGCCCCACGACTGCCCGAAGCTCTGCAGGTTGGCGATGCTCCCGTTGAACTGTTCCTTCAGCTTCTGGCCGTAGGTGAACTCCAGCAGGTCGCCGGTGCCCTCGAACGCGCTCGGCGCGAGGCTGCCACTGCTCCCGGGCATGACCTCCTGGTAGATGTACGCGGACTTGCTCAGCTTGCCCTCGATGGCCGCCAGGTCGGACGCGCCGATGTGCTTGGCGGCGTCCACGCGGAAGCCGTCCACGCCGAGAGAGATCAGGTCATTGAGGTAGCCGGCGATCTTTCCGCGTACGTAGTCGGACTCGGTGCGCAGGTCCGACAGGCTGCTGAGCTCGCACTTCGTGACTTCGTTGTAGTCGTTCCAGTTGTGGATCTGGTCGTCGGACTCCGGGCAGTCCGACGGGTAGTTGTGGAAGTCGGCCGAGGAGTAGATCCCCGGGTAGTTGTACTTGCTGAAAGTCCTGCCGCCGTAGCTCGTACTCCCCTGACCGGTCATGTGGTTGATGACCGCGTCGGCGTACACCTTCACGCCTGCGGCGTGGCAGGCCGACACCATCGAGGCGAACTGCGACCGGGTTCCCATGCGGCTGTTCACGTCGTAGTCGGCCGGCTGGTACACCTCCCACCATGGGTGGCCGCTACGGGTGAGGGAGTCCTCGGGCGGGGCGACCTGGACGGCGCCGTACCCCTGCGGGCCGAGCACGCTGGTGCACTCGGAGGCGACGGAGCGCCAGTTCCACTCGAAGAGGTTGGCGATGACGTCATGGTCGCCGGTGGGCGACGCCGTGGCGGGGACGGCGCCGGCCACCGGCGCGATCGTGGCCGCCAGCGCGATGGCCAGCACGGGCGGCAGGCGTTTCAGCAGGCGTTCAAGCATGGCGGGGCCTCCTGGGGTGAGGGAGTGGGCGGGGTCCCCCGTGGGTCTGGCGGCCGCGTGTCCGCTGTGTTGCCGCGACGGTAACGCCTCCTCCGATTGTTAGCAAGGAATTGCTGCAAGATTGCGAAAGAATGCAGAAAGGCGACAACCCGGCCCGTCATATCCGGCGGTACATTCGAGCATGTGAGCATGCGTCTGGCGGACATCGCAGCCCAAGCCGGAGTGAGCGAGGCGACCGTGAGCCGGGTGCTCAACGGCAAGCAGGGTGTCGCGCCGGCCACGCGGCAGGCGGTCGTCGACGCGCTGGACGTCCTCGGGTACGAACGCCCCGCGCGGCTCCGGCCGCCGCGGACCGGGCTGATCGGCCTGATCGTCGCCGAGCTGGACAACCCGATCTTCCCGGCGTTCGCCCAGGTCATCGAGAACACCCTGGCCCTGCACGGCTACACCGCCGTGCTCGGCGCCCTGGCACCCGGCGGCATCAACGAGGACGACTACACCGACCTCCTGCTCGAACGCGGGGTCGCCGGGATCGTCTTCGTCTCCGGGCTGCACGCCGACTCGCAGGCCGACCACGGCCGCTACAAGCGCCTCACCGACCGTGGGCTCCCGATCGTGCTGATCAACGGCTACGCCGAGGGGGTCGACGCCACGTTCGTCTCCAGCGACGAGGTCGGCTCGATGGAGCTCGCCGTGGCCCACCTCGCGCACCTGGGGCACCGGCGCATCGGGCTGGCCGTCGGCCAGGAGCGTTTCGTCCCGGTCATCCGGAAGACCGAGGGCTACCGCCGGGGGATGGCCGAGCACCTCAGGGTCACCGAGGTGGACGACTGGATCGTCAACACAATCTTCACCGTCGAAGGCGGGGAGGCCGCGGCCAAGCGGCTGCTCGACCGCGAGTGCACCGCGATCTGCTGCGGCAGCGACATGATGGCGATCGGGGCGATCAGGGCGGTCCGGCAGCGCGGCCTGCGGGTGCCCGAGGACGTCTCGGTCATCGGCTTCGACGACTCGCCGCTGATGGCCTACGTCGATCCGCCGCTGACCACGGTCCGCCAGCCGGTCCGCGACATGGCCCTCGTCGCCGTGCGCAGCCTCCTGGACGAGATCCAGGGCGTCGGGGCCCCGCACACCGAGCTGGTCTTCCGCCCCGAGTTGGTGGTCCGGAGCTCCACCGGCCCGCTCGGCTCGACCGGCCAGTGACCGGCGAAGCGTGACAGGATCACGAGCGGGAGGTGCTTCTCATGAAGATCGGACTTCAGGTCCCTGACTTCACCTGGCCCGGTGGCCCGTCCACTCTGGGCGCGGACCTGGCCCGGGTCGCGCGGACCGCGGACGACGCGGGTTTCAACCGGATCGCGGTGATAGACCACGTCTTCCAGATCGGCGTCGTCGGACCGCCTGAGCACGACATGCTCGAGGCGTACACCACGCTCGGCTTCCTCGCCGCGCACACGTCGCGCGCCCGGTTGCTGACCCTCGTCACCGGAGCGGTCTACCGGTCGCCGGGCCTGCTGGCCAAGATGGTGACCAGTCTCGACGTGCTGTCCGGCGGCCGCGCGGAGCTGGGCATCGGCGCGGCGTGGAACGAGGAAGAGGCGCGCGGGCTGGGCCTGTCGTTCCCGCCGGTGGCCGAGCGCTTCGAGCGACTGGAGGAGGCGCTGCAGATCTGCCTGCGGATGTGGGAGGACGGCGACGGGCCGTACGAAGGGCGTCACTACCGCCTCGAACGCACGCTGAACGTGCCGCAGGCACTGTCACGGCCGCATCCGCCGATCCTGATCGGCGGTGGCGGCGAGCGGAAGACGCTGCGGTTCGTGGCACGGTACGCACAGGCGTGCAACCTGTTCGCCGGGCCCGAGCTGGCGCACAAGCTCGACGTGCTGCGCGAGCACTGCTTGGCGGAGGGCCGCGACTACGACGAGATCGAGAAGACGGCCTGCTTCGCTTTCGACCCCGGGGAGAAGGGGGAGCGGACCGGCGAGATCGTCGACGCCCTGGGCCGGATGGCGGAGCTCGGCATCGACTCGGTCATCGGCGCCGTCGCCGACGTCTGGCGCGTCACGCCGCTGGAGGCGATCGGCGCCGACGTCATCCCGGCCGTGGCGGACCTGTAGGCCGCGCCGCACCGCCTTCGGGCGCGGGCCGGCACCTCGGGAGCCGGGACCCTCCCGCTCGCCCGATGCGGTACAGCCGTAGGCGGGGGCCGCCGGCGTGCTCATCGTGGTGCCGTTCGGGCGGTGCCCGCGATCGCGGTCGCGGTCGGGCGGGGGCGGGTCACCGGAACCCAAGCCGCTCATCAGGCATGATTCGGATATGAACGACATCGACGTAGCGATCGTGGGGCTCGGGCTGGCGGGTTCCGCCGCCGCCTGGGCGGTCGGCAGGCGCGGCCGGAGCGTCGCGGCCTTCGAGGCGTACGGGCCGGGCCACCGGCGCGGCAGCTCGCACGGCCGCGCCCGCATCTTCCGCCACGCCTACCTGGATCCGCTGTACGTCGAGCTGACCGGCCGCGCCGGACGGCTCTGGGAGGAACTCGGCGCCCAAGCGGGGGAGCGTCTCCTGACCCGGACCGGCGGCGTCGACCACGGCCCCGCCCGGGAGCCGGCCCGCATGGCGGCCCTCCTGCGCGAGCACGGCGTCGCGGCCGAACTGCTCGACTCCGCCGAGGCGACCCGCCGCTGGCCCGGCATCCGCTTCGAGGGTCCCGTCGTCCTCGATCCCGGGGGCGGCGTGCTGGATCCGGAGGCGGCGATGGCGGCCATGGTGCGGCTCGCCGCCGAGGCCGGCGCGCACATCGCGTACGAGACTCCGATCCGGGCGCTGGAGCCGGACTCGACCGGCGTTGTCCTGCACACCGACGAGGGGACCTGGCACGCCCGTACGGTCGTCGTCGCGGCGGGCGGCTGGACCGGCCCGCTCCTCGACGGCCTGGTCCCCCTCCCACCGCTGACCGTTACCCAGCAGCAGGTCTTCTTCTTCGAACCGAAGGACGCCGGTCCCTGGCCGACCGTCGTGCACGGCGAGACGTCCCTCGACGTGTACGCGCTGCCGGAGGGCCCGTACGTCAAGTTCGGCGAGCACGTCCCAGGCACGGTGACGACTGCGGACGAGCGGGACTTCACCGTCGACCCGGCCGCCCGCGAACGCGCCATCGAGTACGCCCGGACCTGGCTCCCGGGCCTGGACCCGGAGCCGAGCTCGGAGCTGACCTGCCTGTACACCTCCACGCCCGACGAGGACTTCGTGCTCGACCGCCGGGGACCGTTCGTGGTCTGCTCCGCGTGCTCGGGACACGGCGCGAAGTTCACCCCGCTGATCGGTGAGCTCGCCGCCGACCTGGTCGACGGCCGCCCCCCGATCGCCAGGTTCGCCCTACGGTGAGATCATTCGCCGGTACCGGCGAGCGGCCGTGAACCGCGTGGAACGGCAGCGAACGCCAGTGGAAGCGCTCAGAAGTCTCAGCGGGCGGGCACGAAGGGCGTGGCGAGCGGGCCGGAGACGCCTGGGTCGACCAGGAAGATCCGGCCGGCGTCCGGCTCGGCCTCCCGCTGCTCCGGAGACAGGCCCTGCTGCGACGTCGTGATGAACAGGGTCGAACGGTCGGTGCCACCGAAGCAGCAGCTCGAGACGTTCGTCGCCGGAAGGCGGACCGCCGCCACCAACTGCCCGGACGGGTCGTAGCGGTGCACCGCGCCGCCGCCCCACAGCGCCACCCACAGGAACCCCTCGTCGTCGACGGTCATCCCGTCGGGGTGACCGCCCTCGACCTCGACGAACGGCCGCCGGTTCGTCACCGCGCCGGTCTCCAGGTCGTAGTCGAACACGTCCACCCGATCCGTCGGCGTGTCGATGTAGTACATGGTGCGGTGGTCGGGGCTCCAGCCGAGCCCATTGGAGATGGTGACCCCGTCGAGCACCGTGCGGATCGAACCGTCGAAGATGAACAGCGAGCCCGCGCCGGGGGTCTCGTCGAACGCCATCGTGCCGGTCCAGAACCGCCCCGCCGGGTCGCACTTGCCGTCGTTCATCCGGATCGTGGCGGAGTCGGCCAGGTCGCCGGTCAGCGCCGTCGCCCTGCCGTCCTCCTCCAGTTCCATGAAGCAGGTGCCGGCGGCGAGGATCCACCCGCCCACCACCCGGGGCACCGCGGCGCCGATCGGACGGTCGACCTCCAGCGAACGCGGGTCGGTCAGCGCCTTGCCGTCGAACCCGGCCAGCCACAACCGCCCCGCCATGATGTCCACCCAGCCGAGCCGGTCTCCGTACCAGAACGGACCCTCGGCGTGCTCCACCTTGACCGGCGAACAGGCTTCCGCGGTGAGTTCCATGCTTCGGCTCCAACCAGGATGCGATGATCAGCGTCATCCTTCCACTACCCGCTCACACCGCGACCAGCCAGAGACCTGGAGGATGGCATCCGCTGCTGCGGTACTGGGGTGAGCCGCAGGACTCCCGCTTCCCGGAGGAAATGAGAGTCCTCGGTACGAGGCTCCGCTCATCCGTCCAGGTAGAGCCGGGCTTCTCACACGAAGCGTGCCGGGGCGCGGTCGCGCTCTACCGTGTCCACTCAGCCGAGACATTTTCTCGCGGGACGAAACACCACTGAGCGAGGGCGGTCGTCCGCCCGCGAGGGCCTTGGACGATCAGGCACCCGTATCGTCTTCGTCCGTGACAACGGAGAAGGGGCTGTGGGCGGGCCTGCTGCTGGACACGCTTGCCGGTGACCCGCGGCGAGGGCACCCGGTGGCCGCGTTCGGGCGCGCTGCGTACGCACTGGAGAACCGCCTGTACCGGGATTCGGTGGCGCGGGGCGCGGTGTTCACGGCCGCCTGCGTGCTCGCCGCCGCCGGAGTCGGCGCGGCCGCCGACGCGATCGGCCGCCGTACGGCCGCATCCGTAGTGCTCACCGCGGCCGCGACGTGGGCGGTGCTCGGCGGGACGTCCCTCGGGCGCGAGGGCCTGGCGATGGCGGCCGCCCTGGAGGCGGGGGACGTCGAGGCGGCGCGGCGCCGGCTGCCGCACCTGTGCGGGCGGGATCCGAGTGGGCTGGACGCCAAGGAGCTCGCGCGGGCCACGGTCGAGTCGATCGCCGAGAACACCTCCGACGCCGCCGTAGCCCCCCTGTTTTGGGGCGCGGTCCTGGGCGTGCCGGGGCTGTTCGCGTACCGGGCGGTCAACACGCTGGACGCGATGGTCGGGCACCGCAGCCCGCGTTACGTTCGCTTCGGCCGGGTCGCCGCGCGTCTCGACGACGCGGCGAACTGGGTGCCCGCCCGGCTGACCGGGCTGCTCACGGCGGCCTGCGCGCCCCTCGTCGGCGGCTCGCCGCGCGCCTCGTACGCGATCCTCCGCCGGGACGGCGCGGCACATCCGAGCCCGAACGCCGGGCGGTGCGAGGCGGCGTTCGCCGGAGCATTCGGCCTGCGGCTCGGCGGCGTCAACGTGTACGGGAGCCGCGTCGAGCACCGGCCCGAACTCGGCGACGGCCGTGCCGCCGAACCGCGGGACATCCGGCGCGCCGTCCGCCTCTCCCGGGCGGTGACGCTGGCGTCGGCGGCGGTGCTGATCGGCGGCCGGGCCGCGCTCCGGCGGAGGTCGTCGGGCCGCCGGTAGCGGCGCGGCTGCTACCGTCGGCGTCCGTGGGCACGCGGAACGGGATGCTGTTGGTCGCCGGTACGACCTCGGATGCGGGCAAGAGCATCCTCACGGCGGGGATCTGCCGGTGGCTCGCCCGCCAGGGTGTCAAGGTCGCGCCGTTCAAGGCGCAGAACATGTCGCTCAACTCGATGGTCACCGCCGACGGCGCGGAGATCGGGCGGGCGCAGGCCATGCAGGCCGCCGCCGCGCGGATCGAGCCGACCGCCCACATGAACCCGGTCCTCCTCAAGCCCGGCAGCGACCGGCGCAGCCAGGTCGTCGTGCTCGGCCACCCGGTCGCCGAGGTCGACGCCATGGGGTACGCCGCGCACAAGGAGCGCCTGCGCCAGGTCGTCCTCGGCAGCCTCGCCGAGCTGCGCGCCCAGTACGACGTCGTCATCTGCGAGGGCGCGGGCAGCCCCGCCGAGATCAACCTGCGCGCCGGCGACCTCGTGAACATGGGCCTGGCCCGCGCCGCCGGTTCCCCGGACGGCCCCGGCATGCCGGTGATCGTCGTCGGCGACATCGACCGCGGCGGGGTGTTCGCCGCCCTGTACGGGACCGTGGGCCTGCTGGAGCCGGCGGACCAGCGGCTGATCGCCGGCTTCGTCATCAACAAGTTCCGCGGGGCGCGGGAGCTGCTGGCCCCCGGGCTGGCGCAGATCACCGCGCTGACCGGCCGGCCGGTGTACGGCGTGCTGCCCTGGCTCGGCGGGCTCTGGCTCGACGTCGAGGACTCCCTCGCCCTGGACGCGCGCCCCGAGACGCGCCCGGCGGTCGCGGGGCAGACGCTGCGGGTCGCGGTCGCCCGGCTGCCCCGCATCTCGAACTTCACCGACCTCGACGCCCTGGCCGCCGAGCCCGGCGTGAGCGTACGGTTCGCGACCACGCCCGGCGAGCTGGCCGACGCCGACCTGGTCGTGCTGCCCGGCTCCCGGGCCACCGTCGCCGACCTGGCCTGGCTGCACGAGCGGGGGCTGGCCGCCGAGGTCGTGCGCCGCGCGCGGGCCGGCCGGCCGGTGCTCGGGATCTGCGGCGGCTACCCGATGCTGGCCCGCGAGATCCTCGACGACATCGAGTCGATGGCCGGGCCGGTGGCGGGCCTCGGGCTGCTGCCCGTGCGCGTGGAGTTCGGGCCGGACAAGATCCTGCGCCGGCCCACCGGTACCGGGTACGGCGAACCGGTGCACGCGTACGAGATCCACCACGGCGTGGCGGCGGTGGAGGGCGGGGAGCCGTTCCTCGACGGCTGCCGCGACGGGGCGGTGTGGGGCACGACCTGGCACGGCGCCCTGGAGAACGACGGCTTCCGGCGCGCGTTCCTCACCGAGGTCGCGCGGGTCGCGGGACGCGACTTCACGCCCGCGCCGGACACCGACTTCGCCGCACTGCGGGAGGCCCAGCTCGACGCCCTCGGGGACCTGGTCGAACAGCACCTCGACACCGACGCCCTGTGGCGCCTCATCGAGACCGGCGCCCCGCCGAACCTCCCCATCGTCCCGCCCGGCGGCGCCGCCACGTGACAACGTTCTCGCCGGGTGAGGGCCGCTGGCGATTGCGGCTGGGCACGCTACGGCAGGTGGTGCGCCAGGAGCTGGTGACCCGGCAGCTCTCCGACCACCTGCCGGACGCCCCGGCCGACAGCGTCCTCGACCTCGGCTGCGGCCAGGGCACCCAGGTCCTGGCGCTCGCGCGGGGCGGCCACCGCGTGACGGGACTCGACGCCTCGCCGGCACTGCTCGGCGACCTGCGGGCCGCGCTGGAGGCCGAGCCTCCACAGGTCCAGGAGCGCGTCCGCCTCGTCGAAGGGGATGTGCGGGAGGCGGAGATGCTCCTGGCGCCCTCGCGTTTCGACGTCGTGCTGTGCCACGGCGTCCTCATGTACTTCGCCGACCCCGCTCCGGTCCTCGACGCCGTCGCCGAGGTCACCGCACCGAACGGACTGGTGTCGCTCCTAGTACGCAACGGTGACGCGCTGGCCATGCGGCCCGGCCTGCAGGGCGACTGGGTGGCAGCCACGGACGCCTTCGACGGGACCGCCTACCGCAACCGGATCGGGGTGGACGCCCGCGCGGACGGGCTCGGCGACCTGACCGCCGCCCTCGCTGAGCGCGGCCTGTCCCGGGTGGCCTGGTACGGCGTCCGCGTCTTCACCGACACCGCCGCCGACGACGCCCTCGTCCCCGATGCCCAGCAGCTCGACGCGCTGCTCTCCTGCGAGGAGCGCGCCGGGCGCACCGACCCGTACCGCGGCGTGGCCGCCCTCCTCCACCTCATCGCCCGGCGTGAGATCTAGCCCGCGGCGGTCTCGATGACCTCCAGGCCGGCGATGGCGTCCTCCAGCGTGACCGGCGGCGGGGCCTCGCTGCGGACCGCCGCGGCGACGGCCGGGTAGAAGTCCTGGTACCGGCCTGGCTCGGTCGGCTCGGGCCGGGTGTCGCCGGGGGTCCCGACCGTTCCATGGGCATCCGCGGGCGTCACGCCGTAGTCCGCGTCCTCCGGGGTGAGGCCGGCGCGGAGCTGGTCCTCCTGGACGTCCAGGCCGTACGTGACGTACGCGGCGCGGTCGCCGAGCACGCGGAAGCGCGGTCCGAGGTCCGCGCTGATCGCGCTCATCCACAGGTGGGACCGGACGCCGTTCGCGTGGGTCAGGGCGACGAACGCGTCGTCTACCGCCTCGGCGCCGGGCCGCCGTACGTCCAGCTCGGCGTGGACGGCCACGGGCGGGCCGAACAGCGTGATCGCCTGGTCGATGAGGTGGGCGCCCAAGTCGTAGAGGACGCCGCCGGCGGCGGCCGGGTCGGCGGTCTCCTTCCAGCCCGGCTTGATCCGCGGACGCCAGCGGGTGAACCGCGACTCGAACCTGAGCACCCGCCCGAGCGTCCCGTCGCCGATGAGCCGGGCGGCGGTCCGGAAGTCCCCGTCCCACCGGCGGTTGTGGAACGGGACGGCCAGGGGACCCCCGGCCAGCGAGCGGGCCTCGGCGGCCGTCGTCGCGATCGGCTTGTCGACGACCACGGGGATGCCCGCGTCGAGCGCCGCGCGGGCCAGCGGCACGTGCGTGCGGTTCGGCGTCGTCACGACCACGAGGTCGTACCCGCCGGACCAGACGTCGTCGGGTGCGTCGAGCAGCTCCGCACCGGCGTACCGGTCACGTACGGCGGCCCGTCGCGCCGGGTCGCGGGTCACGACAGCGGCCAGCTCTAGGCCGGGGGCGGCCGAGATCAGCGGGGCGTGGAAGACCGCACCCCCGGTCCCATACCCGATCAAAGCGACGCGCAGATTGTCCACAGGTGGCCTCCTTCCAGGCCATTTGATCACGCTCCGGGTCTGTCCCGGCACGCTGGATCGGCCTAATCTCCCGGAGGGGATCTCCGATCGTGAAGGAGCGCGCATGCCCGACCCCTCCCCAGATGCCAATCTGGCCGAGTCGCTGAGCCAATGGACGCTCGCGTTCGGCTGGCGCGACCGGGCCGCGTTCCTGTGCGGTGACGACGTCTTCACGCATGGGGAGGTCCATCGGGGTGCGGGTCGCGCGGCAGGGGTCCTCCGGGCACGCGGGGTACGGCCGGGCGACCGGGTGGTGATCGCGCTGCCCGGGTCGATCGAGTTCGTGTGGGCGTTCCTGGGAGCGGTACGCATCGGGGCGATCGCGCTGATCGCCGACCCGGAGGCGTCCATGCTCCCACCGGGAGAGATCGCGGTCTGCGCGCCCCGCCGGCACAAGAACGTCATCACCCCCGCCGACCTGGTCACCGCCATGTCGCGGGCCGCCATGCCGCCGGCGTACCCCGTGCTCCCGGGCACGCCGGCCTTCGCGCAGTACGGCACGATGTACGCGCACGGCGATCCGGAGGCGTCCTTCCTGGCGATGGAGCCGTTCGGGCTGCGGGAGAGCGACGTGCTGTTCTCCGTACCGAAGACCTACGACCCGGCGGGACTGCGCAACACCGTCTTCCTCCCGCTCTACTCCGGGGCCAGCGCGGTGCTGGACTCCGGCCGTCGTTCGATCGCCGGGGTCGCCGAGCGGGTGCGCCGCCACCGGGCGAGCGTCCTGCTCTCAACGTCCGCGTTCTTGACGAGGCTGGCGGCCGAGGCGCCCCGCGAGCCGTTCTGGCCGCTGCGCATCGCCGTGTCGCAGGGCGCCCCGCCGCCGATGCACGCCGAGGAGCGGCTCGGCTGTCCGGTCCTGGCTCCTGTTCAGGACCCGGCGCCGGCCAGCCACGCGGACGGGGTGACGAGACGTCTTCCAGGGGGCTCGGCCGAGTGGAGTCTTCGGTGACCGAGCTGGAAGGCCGTGCTCCGCGGTAGCCGCGGAACGCGGCGCCTTCAGCCGCTCGGCGTGAGGTTCGGGAGGGTCTCCAGCGCCCGGACCAGCGGGGCCAGCTCCGGGAGCGCGGCGGCGTCGGCGAGCGCCGCCTCCAGCGCCGCGTTGTGGGTCGGGGTCGCCTTGGCGAGGAGCTCCCCACCCGCCTCGGTGACCTCCGTGTAGATGCCCCGCCGATCGTCCTCGCACAGGTAGCGGCGGAGCAGGCCGCGCTTCTCCAGGCGGGTGACGAGGCGGGTCGTGGCGCTCTGGCTCAGGACCATGGCGTTCGCCAGCTGCTGCATGCGCATATGCCAGTCGTCCTGGCAGGACAGCAGGTGGAGCGTGCCGTACTCGTTCACGCTCAGGCCGTGTTCGGCCTGCAGGGCCCGCTCGACCCTGTCCTCGATCCGGGCGTGCAGGGCGGCGAGGGTACGCCAGCCCTGGGCGCGGGCCTCGGCCGCGTCATCGGGCAGTGGCATGGGTCACCCCTCTTCTCGTTTGGCACCTCGGCAATTGCGTGGTGAGGTATACGGCGTCTGCAAGTAACGGTCGTGTGCAATTAATGCTCGTGCTGACTATTGCTCACGCCTCTCAGTCTATCCGGAGGAGATCCCATGCCCATCGCGCTGCTCGCCCTGGCGATCGGCGGCTTCGGCATCGGCACCACCGAGTTCGTCATCAGTGGCCTGCTTCCCAACCTGTCGGCCGACCTGCACGTCTCCATCCCCACCGCCGGGCTCCTGGTGTCCGGGTACGCCTTCGGTGTCGTCGTAGGAGCGCCGCTCCTGACCGCGCTCGGAGCGCGGATGTCCCGCAAGACCGTGCTCGTGTCGCTGATGGCGCTGTTCACCGTCGGCAACCTCCTGTGCGCGCTCGCCCCCACGTACGGCGTGCTCATGGTCGCCCGGCTGGTGACCGCCTTCGCCCACGGCGACTTATTGGTATTGGGTTGTGTAGTGTAAGAGTTT
>JBJMIW010000440.1:0-9873 GCA_045806665.1 Actinoallomurus sp. | reverse complement strand
GTACCGTTAATATTCCTAAGCAGCTTAGTAGTTTCGATGCCGGGAGGGTGCATGGTCGGAGGGGTCGCCCACGTGGTCGCGTCGGGGCCGCTGCTGCTGGCGGTCCCGGTGCCTGCGGCGGCCGGGGCGGTCTCGTTCGCTTCGCCGTGTTGCCTGCCGCTGGTGCCGGGCTACTTGTCGTACGTGACCGGCATGGCCGGTGCCGACGCGCAGGGTACGGCGCGCGGCGCCGTCCAGGACGGCGACGGCCAGCCTGCGGGCGCGCGGTGGGTGCGGGGGCGGACGGTGGCCGGTACGGGGCTGTTCGTCCTGGGTTTCGCGGTGGTCTTCGCCGGTTATGGGGCGGTCTTTGGTGGGCTGGGCGCGGCGTTCATCACCTACCAGCAGGTGCTGAGCCGGGTTCTCGGCGCGATGGTGATCGTGCTTGGCCTGGCGTTCATCGGCGCGCTGGACCGCATCGCGCTGTTCGGGCGGTCGCTGCGGCCGGGCTACCGTCCGCGCGCTGGGCTGGCGGGTGCGCCGCTGCTGGGGGTGCTGTTCGGGCTGGGCTGGACACCGTGCATCGGCCCGACGCTCGCTGCGGTGCTCAGCCTGTCCGCGACGACCGGCGGTGCCGGACGGGGCGCGGCGCTGGCGTTCGTCTACAGCCTCGGGCTGGGTCTTCCGTTCCTGCTCGCCGCGTTCGGGGTGAGCAGGGCGATGCGGGTGTTCGACATCGCGCGCCGGCATGCCCGCGCTGTGGCCCGCGTGGGTGGGGTCATGCTGGTGCTGGTCGGTCTGTTGCAGGTCACCGGCGTCTGGACCGACCTGATCGCCCGGATGCAGGGCTGGATCACCGGCTACACCCTTCCCCTGTAGTGCCGGTCCGTTCACTGGCGGTGGGTGGCGCCGGGTTGTGTGCTGGTTGCGGGCAGGGTGACGCAGAAGGTGCTGCCGTGACCGGGTGTGCTGTTGGCGGTGACCGTGCCGCCGTGGGCGGCGGTGAGCTCGGCGACGACGGCCAGGCCGATGCCGGAGCCGCCGGCGCGTGCGGTGCGGCCGCGGAAGAAGCGGTCGAAGATGTGCGGGAGTTCGTCTGCGGGGATGCCCGGACCGGTGTCGGTGACGCGCAGTAGTGCCTGGTCCGCGTTCCGGCGCAGGCTGACGGTGATGGTTGCGCCGGGGGCGAATTTGCGGGCGTTGGTGAGCAGGTTGGTGACGATCTGGCGCAGCCGGACCGCGTCCCCCTCGACGGTCACCTCTTCCAGATCGGTGCGCACGGTGATCGCTTCGTCGGTGAACTGCCCGGCGAACTCGGCGGTCACCTGGCGGACGAGGGCGGCCAGGCAAACCGGGGCGGTGTGCAGGGTGAATGCGGCCGCATCGGCGGAGGCGAGGGTCTCCAGGTCGGCGATGAGCCGGCCGAGCCGGAGGGTTTCTTCATGCAGGGACGTGATGGTCTCAGGGGTCGGTTCGGTGACCTGGTCCTGGATTGCCTCCAGCGAACTGCGCAGGATCGCCAGCGGGGTGCGCAGCTCGTGGGCGACGTCGGCGGCGAACAGGCGGCGTAGCTCGTCTTCTTTCTCCACGCGGTCGGCCATGGCGTTGAAGGACGCGGCCAGCTGACCGATCTCATCACGCGAGGTGACGGCGGTGCGCCGGTCACGGCGACCGCCGGCCAGATCGTTGGCCGCGGCGGTGAGCTCGGCGACCGGAGCGGCAACGCGGCGGGCGATGTAGAGACCGACGAGGGCGGCGAGAAGGCTGGCCGCAAGTCCACCGGCGGTCAGCAGCCGGTTGACTGACGCACGAAAGTCCTCATCGACGGCCGGGATCTGGCCCGACGGGACGCGGACGTCAAGGGTACCGACGCGTCTGCCGTTCACCATGATCGCCAGGGCGCGGGCTGGGCCGAGCTCGCCGGTGCCCATCATCTGGTGCATAGCCGACATCATCGGGTCGGCGTCGGCGTCGGCGACGGCCCACACGCGCTGGCCCGCGGCCCCGCGGAGTGCGGCCTGCGCACCGGCCATGGAAACGGTCGGCGCGAGCTGGTTCAGCGACTCGGGTCGCCAGCCGTTGTCACGACGATAAGCGTCAGCGAACAACGCGACGAGCTGCTGCTGGCGGACCTGCTGCTGCCCGGCGAGGTAGTCATGAAACCGGGCGTCGAAGGCGGTGTTGACCAGCACCGCGGTGAGCACTGCGGCGCCGAGCCCGAGCAGGGCGAACGCGAGCGCGAGGCGGCGCGCGAACCGCCCGCGCAGCAGGCTAGACATCACGATCCACTCCGAGCTTGTAACCGACACCCGGCACGGCCAGGACCAGACGGAAGGGCGGGACGTCGCCGAGCTTGCGGCGCAGGTTCTTCACATGGACGTCGATCGTGCGCTCATACGCCTCGAATTCATGACCCTGCAGCCGCTCCACCAGCTCCAGCCGGGTCCACACCCGGCCGGGACGGGCCGCCAGCGCGGCCAGCAAGTCGAACTCGGTCCGGGTGAGCGTGATGGGACCACCGGGTGTGCGGGCCTCTCGCCGTTCGATGTCGATCCACAGCCGGCCGTCCCCGTAGCAGGCTCCCGTCTGCTCACCGGCGGGTCCGGTACGGCGGGCGCGACGCAGGACGGCCTCCACTCGCGCCATGAGTTCCCGGACGCTGAAGGGTTTGACCACGTAATCGTCCGCGCCCAGACGCAGGCCCATCACCCGATCGTTCTCACCGGACTTGGCGGTCAGCATGATGAGCGGCACGTCGCTTGACCGGCGCACCAGACGGACGACCTCCTCACCGGGCAGATCCGGCAGCCCCAGATCGAGGAGGACCACATCGGGGCGGGCAGCGGCCAGCAGCTCCAGCGCACGCGCACCGGTTCCGGCCTCCAGCACGGTGAAGCCGTCCCGGGTCAGGTAATCGTGCACCAAACGGCGGAGCTTGGGCTCATCGTCGACGATCAGCACGGTTCCGCTCACCGACAAGCTCGCCTCCGCCCAGGCCGCGACGCCACGTCGGGCCCGGTGCGCTGCGGGGCGGTGCGGGCGTGGCCGAACGTGATCAGCCGCCGGCTACCCCACACCCCGGCGATCTCGAAGGCATCCCCTCCCGACCGGACATCGGTGAAGTGGAGCAGCCCGCACCCGAGCCGCGTAAGAGACACAGCCGACGCCCGCCGACCGCGCGGATACCCCGCCTCCAGCGGCACCAATCAATCCTCCTAAGCCGATTAGTAAAATAACGTTACCCTGCGGAGATAGTGAACTGGCAGTTGGAGGGAGCCGGGCGGTACCGGCGATCCAGCCAGGCATGGATCCAAGCCGCGCCGTAGGAACAGCGGGGGCACACGGCCGCTTCATTGTTCCTTCACACCCCGGCCCTAGCGTCAGCGTCGTCAACCTCCGAGAAGCGGCAGAAAGGATCGTGGGTGTGATCAGGCACAAGATGATCGGTGTAGCGGTGGCGGCGACCATCGTGGGTGGCTTCGGCGCGTACGAGGCGGCTTCGGCGTTCGCGGAGACCACCGCCCCGGCTACGAGCCCATCGGCACCAACGCCGTCACCGTCGGCCTCCTCGACGGGTCACGATGCGATGATCCGGCACTGCACGGAGCACATGCCGGCCGGTGAACGGGCGAAGGCGCGTCAGGAGATGCAGCACATGATGTCCGGCGGCTCGATGATGGGCGACGCCTCGGGAGCCAGTTCTCATCCCATGGGCTGACCGTCAGAGGGGCGCGGAATCGCCCCGATGGCGCGAACCGTGCGGACCAGCTACCAGCCGACCAATAGCACGGTGATGACGATGAGATAGGGCCGGCAATGATCCATCCATACGTTCAGGAACCCTACGGGCCGCTGCCTGGTCCTTCCGGGGCTGGCGGGTGCCGGCCCGCGACGCGCTTGCGAGCGCGTTACGGCGGGCCGGGCACGGGCCTGAGGGATATCGACATCCCCTGGGTCATCGTCAGCAGCAATCCTTGTCTTGGCCATCCACGCAGGTGCGGCCGGTCTCGACGGCGACCACGGCGGTACGCAGGTCATCCAGCGCGTGGCCGAGGCGTTCGTCGGCCAGCTCATTACGTGCAACGACAACAGCCCTGCATCATGCCCAACCCCCATCGCCCGCTTCTTCATCGCGAAGCCTCGTTTGCGGCTTCGCGCGGGGATACGGTCGGTTCTGGCGTTGCCGCGGTAGGTAGCTGGAGTCCTTTGAGGATCAGCGCGTTGACCGCGACGATGAGGCTGGAGCCGGACATCGACAGCGCGGCGATCTCGGGGCGCAGGATGAGCCCGAACGCGGGCTCGAACACGCCGGCGGCGATGGGGATGGCGATGGTGTTGTAACCGACCGCCCAGCTGAGGTTCTGCCGCATCTTGCGCAGGGTGCCGCGGCCGATGCGCAAGGCGGTGGGCACGTCGAGCGGGTCGGAGCGCATCAGCACCACGTCGGCGGTTTCGATGGCGACGTCGGTGCCGGCGCCGATCGCGATGCCGAGGTCGGCCTGCGCCAGTGCGGGGGCGTCGTTGACGCCGTCGCCGACCATGGCGACCTTGCGGCCCCCGGCCTGGAGTTCGGCGATCCTGGCGGCCTTGTCGCCGGGTAGGACTTCGGCG
The DNA here is from genome assembly GCA_045806665.1 of Actinoallomurus sp. Lineage (GTDB taxonomy): Bacteria > Actinomycetota > Actinomycetes > Streptosporangiales > Streptosporangiaceae > Actinoallomurus. Next base: position 5,283 of record JBJMIW010000440.1, on the reverse strand, counting down.
ATGACGGTGTCGATGCCGAGCTGCCGGGCGATGCGTTCGGCGGTGGCCTGGTTGTCGCCGGTGAGCATGACGACCTCGACCCCGAGGTCGTGCAGGGCGGCGATCGCGGCTGCGGAGGTTTCCCGGGGCGCGTCGGCGATTCCGATCATCCAGGCGGCGACCCCGTCCACGGCGGCGGTGATCGTGGTGTGCCCGGTCGCGGCGAGCTGGTCGCGCTGGTCGGCCAGCAGGCCGAGGTCGATGCCTTCCCGTTGGAGCAGCCGCCGGTTGCCCACGACCACGCGGTGCCCGTCGACCTCGGCGAGTGCGCCGTGACCCGGCACGTTCTCAAAGCGCCCGGCGGTGGTCCGGGGGATGCCGTTGTCTTCGGCGTACCGGACGATCGCCTCGGCCAGCGGGTGCTCGGACTCCCGCTCCACTGCGGCCACCAGCCGCAGCAGCTCGTCCTGGCCGATTCCGATTTCTGCGTTGTCGGTGATGATGTCGGTGACCTGGGGCTCGCCCTTGGTGAGGGTGCCGGTCTTGTCCATGACGACGACCTGGACGCGGGCCGAGGTTTCCAAAGCCATAGCGTTCTTGAACAGCACGCCGTGTTTGGCGCCCAGACCGGTCCCGACCATGATCGCGGTGGGGGTGGCCAGCCCGAGCGCGTCCGGGCAGGTGATGACGACGACCGTGATGGCGAACAGGATCGCTGCTGAGAACGTGCTACCGGCCAGCAGCCAGGTGGCCAGTGTCGCGGCGCCGCCGAGGAGTGCGACGAGGACCAGCCAGAACGCGGCGCGGTCGGCCAGCCGCTGCGCGGGCGCCTTGGAATTTTGAGCCTGCTGGATCAGCCTGACGATCTGCGCCAGCGCGGTGTCCGCGCCGATCTTCGTTGCCCGTACCCGCAGCGTTCCGTTGGCATTGATGGTCGCGCCGATCACCGGGGAGCCGGGGGCCTTGTGCACCGGCAGGCTTTCCCCGGTCACCATCGACTCGTCCACCTCGCTCTCCCCGTCCTCGACGACACCGTCGACGGCGATCTTGGCGCCCGGCCGGACCAACAGCAGGTCGCCGACCGCGATGTCGGCCGTGGGCACCTCGATTTCCTCGCCGTCCCGCAACACAATCGCCTTGGGCGGGGCGAGGTCGAGCAGCGCGCGGATGGCGTCGTTGGCGCCGCCGCGGGCGCGCATCTCGAACCAGTGCCCCAGCAGCACGAACGCGGCCAGCACGGTGACGGCCTCGTAGAACACCTCACCGCCGCCGGTGAGCGTCACGACCAGCGAGTACAGCCAGCCCGCGCCTACCGCGACGGCGACCAGCACCATCATGTCCAGCGTGCGGGCCCGCAGAGCGCGGGCGGCTCCGTCGAAGAAGATCCAGCAGGAGTAGAAGATCACCGGCAGGCTCAGCAGCAGCGCCCCCACGTCCTGGCGCCACCCGAACGGGACGGACAGGTGCAGCCCGAACACCTCGGTCCCGATCGGGGACCACAGCACGATCGGGATCGAGAACACCAAGGCGACCAGGAAGCGGTTGCGCATGTCGGCGACCATGGCGGCCATCGACATCCCGGCGTGCCCGCCGTGCCCCATCGCCTCATGCGGTGACCGCATCACCTCCGCCGGACCGTGCTCCGCATGGGTGGGCTCCGCCAGCGGGTCGCAGATGTGATGCGGCACCGACTGCCCGGCGCAGTGGTAGCCGCAGTCGACCACCCACTGGCGCAACGCCGCGACCGACGCGCGCGACGGATCGAAGGTGACCGTCGCTGTCTGGGACACCGGGTTGACCTCTAGGTCGACCACACCGGGTTGCCGGCGCAGCCGAGCGTCGACGACGTTCTGCTCCGTGGCCAGCAACAGGCCGCTGACATCGAGGACGACGGTTTCGTGCCCGTCGTGCACAAGCCGATCATGCATGGGTTGGACTCCTTCTTCAACGGTGCCGCCAGGTTCAAGTCCCGCCCAGGGACGCACCCGGCGCTCACCACGACCCGGCAGGCCGCGGCGGCCACCAGAACCGCGCCCGGGTCAGGCGCTTAGGTCTGTCCGATCATCGAGCGCTGAACGCGCCGTCTGTTCACGTGAGACGGATGGTTGGGCACACTCCGGGACTTCTGGAGCCATGAGTTACCGGATCTGCCTCTTCGCCCAGCAGCACGATCATGGTCGTTCTCTCGCGACCTGGAGGACCGCGTTGTTGAAAGACGTGTAGCGGACAGCGCCGAAGAAGACCGCGGCGATGCGGTGGTGGGCATCGAGGATGAAGGTGGAGGGCACGGCGCGGGGCGCCAACGGCCCGAACTGGGCAGTGGAGGCGCCCGCGGGGTCGAAGATGCTCGGGTAGGGGATCCGGTAGGTGCGGGTGAATCCCTGCGCGCTGGCGCGGTTGTCCTTGATGTCGATTCCGATGAAGTGGACGCCGAGGCGTTTGGTGTCGAGGGCGACCTGCCGGAGGATCGGCGCCTCAGCGCGGCAGGGTACGCACCAGGATCCCCAGATGTTGATCACCACGACGCCACCGAGTGCGCTGGTGTCCTGGGGTGGCCCAGTGAGTGCCGGACCGGTGATGCGGGGGGCCGCCGGGCGCTGCGCGACGGGCAGCACACGGCCGATCGCGGGCACCGTCGCGGCCGTCCCGGACCTGGCTGGGTTCGCCAGTGCGTACACGGCGGCGCCGGTGAGCGCGACGGCTACGACGATGACGGCGGTGATGAGCGTTCGCGGGCGGGTCATCAGGGGGCCTGGTCGGGGTAGGCGAAGGTGCGGGTGGTCAGGTAGCGGGGTGCGGTGAGGGTCTCCCGGGCGATGCGCCCGCGTTCGTCGAGGACGAGGCGTGCTTGGATGCGTTCTGCGGGGAGCGCGATGGTGAGCGATCCGTCGTCGGCGCGGGTGGTTATTGGTGCGTTGCCGCTGCCGTAGGGCTCGCTGGTCATGAAGCGGCTGCCGTCCAGGACGATCCGGTGCAGGGTGCCCGGTCCGCGGGTGGTGTCGCTGGTGACCCGCTCGTAGAGGGTGAATGAGTCCGTTTTGCGCATCGCGGCTACGACGCGGCGCAGCACGGCCGGGTCGGGGTGGGGCGGCCAGGCGACGGGCAGGGCCACGGCGGTGCTGGCCCATCCGGGCGCGTTCGGGCGCAGGGTGATCTGGCTGGTGCCGGTGAGCCATCGCACGGGCGTGATGAAGCAGCCTGTACCGCAGCGGCGCATCCGCAGCGGCTTCGATCGTCCGGTCGGGTCGGCGAGCGCGGCCGTCAGTTCGTACCGTTGTGCCTTGGCCGGCGTGTCGGTGATCTTGACTGGTGCGTTTCCGCTGGTGGGGGCTTGCGTGTCTTCGCTGCCGGGGGTGAACAGGCGTACGACGAGCTGACCGGCGCTGGCCTGGGCGAAGACACTAACCTGTCCGGCCAGCGTGCCGAGCGGCACGACGGGTCCGGCGGGCGGTGGCGGGAACGGCAACGCGCGGTTGGCATCGGCTGGGGGCGGGAGGGCGGTCAGCAGCGCGGTGACGGCCAGTACCCCGGCCAGGGCGCCGGCCTCGCCGCGGACCCACCGTTCTGTGCGGCCGGCGGGCGCGCGGCGCATCCGCCGCCGCGCGGCCAGCGCGAGACAGGCCGCCACAGCGACCACAGCGAGCTTGACCAGTAGTGTCCGGCCGTAGGCGGTGGTGAGCACGGCGGGCAGCGGCACGATCAACAACGCGGCAACGACTCCGGTGGCCACCACGGTGGCGAGCAGCCAGATGGCCAGCCGCGCGTAATCGGCGATCAGCCGCCGTGCGGCCTTCGGCGCGTCCCGCCAGGCCAGCGCTGTCCGCAGGACCTGCACCAGGGCGCCGAGCCAGATCGCCATCGCGGCCAGATGCACGCCGATCAGAAGGCCGCCCCAACCGGGCAGTGCCGCCTGCGGGTGCCCGCGTACCGCCTCGGCCACAATGACGGCTCCCAGCGCACCCGCGCTCCAGCGCGGCCGGAACCGCAAGCGTGCCGTGGCGCCGGCCAGCACGAACGCGGCGAACTCAAGGGCCGCGATAGTGCCCGGCCCGTTGGTCAAGGCGCGCTGCGGGCGGGTGAGACCACGCAGCAGGTGCCCGTCGCCGGCCACCAGCAGGGCCAGGCCCGCCGCCGCGATCGCGCCGGCCAGCGCCGCCGGCCCGATCCACGGGGCCGGAGCCGCCCGCGACCTCATGCCGGGACGCAGACGCGCGAGTCCGGCTCCGGCGAGCCCGCCCAACCCCGTGGCCAGCGCGGCGAACAGGATCCAGCGCAGCACTGTGGTGGGCCACATTCCCGGGGCCGCGGGAGGACTCGTGAACGCGTCCTGCGTCAGCGGGTGAGCCGAAGTCTGCGGGCCGATCGCGAACCGGTAGCTGCCCGCGACAGTGTCGCCGTCGTCTGCGGTGACCTGCCAGTTCACCGTGTAGGTCCCGACAGGGAGAGCGGCTGTGACAGGCACGGTGACCGTGGTGGCGTGTGCCGCCGCCGGTCCAAGCGGCACCGGCCGCCGGCCCGGCCCGTACGCCCGGACCGCGCCCGCGGACACCGTGACGGGTGAGTCGAACGTCAGTGTCAGCGCCGCAGGTGAGGTCGGGCTCGCCCCGTCAGCGGCCGGGCTGGTGAACAGCAAGAACGCATGCGCCGATGCGGGTGCCGCCAATGCGGTGGTGAGTATCCAGCCCGTCAGTATGGCCACGAGCGCGGCCACCAGTCCCCGCCTGCCCGTGCGGCGAGGCGTGCGTGGGGACCTCACCCGTCCTCCAGGAGCACAACGCCCATCGTCTATGTGCTCGGTCCACTGGCCGGGCGACGCTGCTGCTCCGCGCGCAGCTGGGCCACCTGTTCGCGTAGCTGCGCGATTTCTTGGTCCTGCTGCACGTCACCGGGTTGTGGCTGCTGCCGTTTGGCGACGGGCCGCATCATGAAGAACATCATCGCTCCCATGCCCAGCGGGCAGGCCAGGGCGGCGAGAATGAACGCGATGTTTGGCATGGCGATCTCCTAACGTCGGGCACCGGCTTGTTGGAGGGTTCTGCGGAGTTTGCGTTCCGAGAGCCGCCCGTAGGCGAACGGCTGTCCGTCCAGCAATACGCCTGGGGCGAAGACGACCCCGGCCTCGCCGGCGAGGCGGCGTCCTTCCTCGGTGGCCAGGCCGATCTCGGTGACCCGGAGCGGATGGTCGGCCGCCACCCGGGCCAGGACCTGCTTGGCGTGCTCGCACAGCGCGCAGTCGGCCTGGGTGAGCAGCGTGACCTCGACCGGAGTGACCTCAGCGTCAGCGGTTGTATTGGTCATCGGTTG
>JBJMIW010000439.1:0-10595 GCA_045806665.1 Actinoallomurus sp. | reverse complement strand
CAGAGGGATTCGAACCCCCGACCGTCGGATTAGAAGTCCGATGCTCTATCCAGCTGAGCTATGGGCGCTCGCTTCGATCGCGTCTGAGTGTACGGACTCCGCGGCGCTCGTGCTTCCCCGATACCGCCTCCTTCTGATCAAAACCGTGGTCGCCGCCCGTGGCCTGATGCGGCCCGATCCCGCCGGGTACCTGCGGACCGACGGCCGCAACACCCTCGCGATCGCGGTCTGGAACGAGGACGAGAGCACCGGCGGCCTCGGCCAGGTCGGCCTGCAGCAGTACGCCGACCTGGCCACGAGCCTGCGGGTCTCGGACGTCACCGCCCCGCGCTGACGCGCGCCGTCACCCGGTCGCCGGGCTCAGCGCTCTTCGCGGAACGCGACGTGGCGCCGGGCGATCGGGTCGTACTTGCTGAGCGTGAGCCGATAGGGGTCGTTGCGGCGGTTCTTGCGGGTCACGTACGTGTAGCCGGTGCCCGCCGTGGACCGGAGCTTGACCACCGTCCGGAGCTGGTTCCTCGCCACGGTGTCTCCCCTCTGAGACCGTGCGGTCGTTCCGCACCGATCACGACAACGAATGTCGTTCCCAGATATTCCGCCTCGTCACGCCGTGCCCGTCGCCTGGGGCGACAGGTCGTACACCGTCGCGCCGCCGACCGTCTTCGCGGTGAAGTTCTGCTGCACCCAGGCCGCGATCTGCTGCGCCACGTCACTGCCGCCCGAACTCGCACCCCGCGCCATCCTCATCATCGACCCGCCGATGAAGTAGTGGATCCGCCCCGCGCGGACGTGCTCCTGGAACCGCTGCAGGCTCGGTGCCGGGTCGGTGCCGTTGAAGCCGCCGAGGGCCATCACCGGCTCGCCGGTCGCCAGTTGGTACCCGGCGGCGTTGTTCGACCCGACCGTCGCGGCGACCCAGGTGTACGAGCGGGAATTCTGCTTCAGCGCGGCGGTCAGGGCGGCGCTCGGAGTCGTGGCGTTCAGCAGCCCGCCGGGACCGCCGGGCCCGCCGCCCGCACCCGGGCGCCACAGGCCGCCTCCGGGCGGCTGCGGCATCCCCCCGTTGCCGGTCCGCGGCCCGCCGGGGAAGCCGCCGCCCATCGGTCCGCCGAAGCGACCTCGCATGGCACCGGCCCGGTGGCCGCCGAACCTCGGCATCCCGCCCGGCCCGGACGACGGCCCCGCCGTCGGTATCGCTCCCGTGTGCGGTGTGCCGGCCGTCTCAACGGCGTACGCGGCGGGTCCGGCGATCGACGTCAGCGCCGCGACGGCCAGCGCCGTGCCGATCAGCCGGCGCGGGCTGCGGCAGGCCGAGGCCAGCGGCGCGGCGGCGAGCAGGCCGCCGATCAGGACGAGCATCCGCAGCCACGGCAGGAAGTCCGGAGTGCGGCCGAGCAGGACGTACGACCACCAGGCGGTGAGCGCGACGGTCGCGGCCAGCGTGACGGACGCGGCCGGCCGGCACCGTTCCTGCCACAGCACCGCCGCGCCCATCCCGGTCAGCGCCGCCACCGCCGGCGCCAGCGCGATCGTGTAGTAGCCGTGGAAGATGCCCTGCATGAAGCTGAACACCAGACCGGTGGCCAGCAGCCAGCCGCCCCAAAGCGCGAACCCTGCGAAGGTGTTCCGGTGCTCCCGGCCACGGGTCAGCCACAGCCCGGCGACCAGCAGGACCAGCGCGGCCGGCAGCAGCCAGGCGATCTGCCCGCCGAGTAGAAAGAGTTCGCCCAGCCGGAGGCGCCCAGCCCCCATACGTACAGCAGCGCCGTCACGGCGAGCAGGCCGAGCAGCGCGGGGCGTGCCCACGCCGGGTCGCCGGCGTGCCCGCGGAACATCCGGCGGGACACGTCGCCGCCCCGGCGGCTGGGCTCGGGGTCGGCCTGCCGGGGTGGTCCGGAGGTCATCGATTTCATGGGAGCACGGTGGGCGGCGGACGTTGGTGGTCCCTGAGCCGACCATGAGAGCGCGGTGAGAATCTCCAGGTTGGAGGAGCGAAGGGGCTTCAGCGACCTTGATCATCGGCGTAGGCTGACGAGCCCCCTCGAACGGTACGAAAGGCGCTAGAGATGGCCTTGCTGGACGAAAACACCTGGACGGGCTTCGTGTACGGCGGAAGCTGGTACAAGCCGTCCGGGGGCGACGCCCCCGTCGTCGAACCCGCCACCGGAGCCGAACTCGGACGCACCGGCATTGCCGTCAGCGAGGACATCCACCGGGCGGCCGCCGAGGCGGCCAAGGCCCAGCGCGACTGGGCCGCCACCTCATTCGAGGAGCGCGCGGCGGTGCTCCGCCGAGCCGGTCTGCTGTTCGAGCAGCAGGCCGCCGAGATCGAACAGTGGATCGTCCGCGAGACCGGCGCCATTCCGCCCAAGGCGGCCCTGGAGACCCACATCGCCGCGCAGGAGTGCTACGAGGCGTCCGCGCTCGCCTCCCACACCCTCGGCGACATCCTGCCGACCGCCAAGAAGCGACTGAGCCTGGCTCGCCGGGTGCCCGCCGGCGTCGTCGGGGTCATCGCGCCCTTCAACTTCCCGCTCATCCTCGGCATCCGATCGGTCGCACCGGCTCTCGCCCTCGGCAACGCGGTCGTCTTCAAGCCCGACCCCCGTACGGCGGTGGCCGGCGGCGTGGTCGTCGCCCGCGTCTTCGAAGAGGCCGGGCTGCCCGCCGGGGTCCTGCAGATGCTGCCCGGCGGGGCCGAGGCCGGAGAGGCCCTGGTCGCCGACCCACACGTCCGCGTCATCTCCTTCACCGGCTCCACCGCCGCCGGCCGCGCGGTGGGAGCGGCGGCCGGACGGCTCCTCAAGCGCGCCCACCTGGAACTCGGCGGCAACTCGGCCCTCATCGTCCTCGACGACGCCGACCTCGACCTGGCGGTGTCCGCGGCGGCGTTCGGCTCCTTCATGCACCAAGGCCAGATCTGCATGACGACCGGCCGGCACCTGGTGCACGAGCGGGTCGCCGACGAGTTCGTCGAACGGCTCGCCGCCAAGGCCGACGGCCTGCCCGTCGGGAACCCCGCCACCGACCAGGTCGCCCTCGGCCCCATCATCGACGAGCGCCAGCGCGACCACATCCACGCGCTGGTCACCGCGAGCGTCGACGCGGGCGCGCGGCTTGCCGCCGGCGGCACGTACGACGGGCTGTTCTACCGCCCGACCGTCCTCGCCGACGTCACCCCGCAGACCCCGGCGTACGCGAACGAGGTCTTCGGCCCCGTCGCCCCCGTGACGGCGTTCGGCTCGGCGGACGAGGCGGTCGAGCTGGCCGCCGGCACCGAGTACGGCCTGTCGCTCGGCATCCTCACCCGCGACGTCATGAAGGCCGTCGACCTGGCGGATCGCATCCCGAGCGGCATCGTGCACATCAACGACCAGACGGTGGACGACGAGGCCGTCGCCCCGTTCGGCGGTGTCGGCGCGTCGGGCACCGGCTCCCGCTTCGGCGGCGCGGCGGCCAACATTGAGGCGTTCACCGAGACCCAGTGGGTGACCATGCAGGGCGACATCGCCCGCTACCCCTTCTGAGCGTTCTGGCACGGCGTGCGGAAGACTCGGTAATGGTCTCCGGGCCTGGGGTACAGAACCGGACCTACCGGCACGAAGGTCGTCGACCCGCGGTGGTTCTCCGAGCCTTCCGTGCGCCCAACAGAACGAGTCGTCGCCCGGCGGCGCGACGAGGCCCCGGCGGATGTACCACTCGGTGCTGAGCAGCGACCTGAGTCGGGTCCGAAGAGGGCCGGCGACTACGTCATGAACGCCGTGCTCGCCCTGGGCACGGTCGCCTGGGTCGTGTTCGCGGCCCGTAGGGTCCGCGCTATTCGCCCGCCGTCACCCGTCGACGGACAAAGCTGACCCTTCTTCGAAACACCAGCCACTGCTGCTTACCTCTCGCTAGCATCCGATGCATCCCCGACGTGATCGAGTCGTCGCTGTGGGTGAGCGGCCGGCTGTGTCACACTGAAGCATGCGTGGAGGTGAGAACGGCATGGCCATGCCGCTTCCAGCAGATTCGCCGCATGACCACTACACCGTCGAGGACTGGCTGAACCTGCCCGAGACCATCGGGCAGCGGATAGAGCTCATCGACGGGAGTTTCGTGGTGAGTCCCTCGCCGTTGACGAACCATCAGGTCTGCGCCAAGCAATTGGTGCGGAGCCTAGATGATGCGGCCCCGGACGACATGGAGGCTGTGGAGGCAGTCGGAGTCCGTACGGCGACCGAGGTGCCGATTCCGGACGTAGTGGTGGGCGACTCTGAGACTCTCCGCGCGGGGTCAGCGGTGCTGCTGCCCGAGCAGACCCACCTGGTGGCGGAGATCGTCAGTCAGGGGAACCGGCGGAGGGACTACCAGGACAAGCCGCGGATCTATGCGGCGGCCGGAATCCCCACTTTTCTCCGGATCGAGTTGATCGGAGCGAATCCCCCGTACGTCGAGGTGCTGAGCCTACGGGACGGCGCTTACGTCAGTGTGGCGCACGTTGATGCCGGACAGGTCGTGAAGCTGACCGACCCGTTCCCGCTCGAGTTCGATCCGGCGCGGCTGCTCGGCCGGCGCTTCGGCTGATTCCGGGCTCTACGGCGAGGCGGATTCTGATCTATCCCGATGTGCGGGAGGCGGTCACCTGGCTCGGTGCAGCCTTCGGGTTCGCCGAGCGGGTTCGGATCGGCGAGAACCATCGCGCACAGCTCAGTTTCGGTGATGGTGCTGTGATCGTCGGGGACGTACGACATGATCGCCGCCCACCCCGTCCTGGCGAGGTCACACACTCGGTGACGGTGCGCATGGAGGACGTTGGCGCCCACTATGAGCGGGCCCGGGAGCACGGCGCACGCATCGTCATGGAACCGACCGACTTCGAGTTCGGCGAGCGGCAGTACACCGCCGAGGACCTCGCAGGCCACCAGTGGACGTTCTCGGAGACGCTCACGGATGTTGCCCCGGAGGAATGGGGCGGAACGTCCATCGCACCCGAGTGACGTATCAGCGTTGATCGACTTGCCGGCACTCCCCGGTCGCACTGTCCGGTGAGGTCGGGCGCACGCCTGACGGGTGCGGCCTACTCGGCGGGCGGGACGGTCCCCTCCAGGATGTATCGGGGCGCCCCGCCCTGGCGTCTTGGGGCATGGACGGGGCGCCCCTGCTTGTAGGCGGCCGCGTCAATTCAGCGAGAAGGTGGTGACCCGCAGGTCACCGTGGAACACCAGGTAGACGTCGTGGCGGCCCTTCGCGCCGTGCAGTGCGGCGGTCGTGGTCGCGTACTTGTAGACGTCGCCGGTGCTCGACACCGCCGCCGTGCCCGCGAGCGGCCCACGATCGCGCGGGGCATCGGACCGTCCAGGCCGCACCGGTGGCCCTGGGGCGTGAGGAACCCCGCCCTCGCAGTCCCGGACCACGGACACGATCCGCGCCGCCCGGACCCGCAGCGAACGCAGGGAACCAGGACGCCCAACACCGTTCGGAGCGCCCGACCGAGCATGCCCAACCCATGCTCAGTCTTTAGGAACGGTCAGTCGCGCACGCGGGGCATCGGCCGGGTGGCCCACTCACGGATCTTGGCGATGCGCCGGCGGACGTCCTCGCTGCTGGCCTGCGCGCTGGGCGGCCCGCCGCAGGCCCGGCGCAGCTCGGCGTGGATCACCCCGTGCGGCTGGCCGGTGCGGTGGTGCCACGCGCCGACGAGGTTGTTGAGCTCCTTGCGGAGCGCGTGGAGGTCCTCGGCGGCGGTGTGGTCTTCCGGGGTGGCCGCCTCGCCCTCCGCCCTGCCCTTGCGCTGCGCGGCCAGCTGCTCGGCCTGCCGCTGTTTGAGCAGCTTGGAGACCTGGTCCGGCTCGAGGAGGCCGGGGATGCCGAGGAAGTCCTCCTCCTCTTGTGAGCCGGGCGCGGCGGCCATGCCGAACTCACCGCCGTCGAACACGACACGGTCGAACGTCGCGGACGCCTCGACCGTCTCGAAGGGCAGCTCCTCGCCGACGTCGGGGTTGTCACGCTGCCGGTTCGCCTCGGCGATCAGGTCGTCGTCGAGGCCGTCCTCACGGACCGGCCGGTCGAGGACGTGGTCGCGCTCGGTCTCCATCTCGGCCGCGTGTCCCATGAGCGTCGGCACGGACGGCAGGAACACCGACGCCGTCTCGCCCCGCCTGCGGGCACGGACGAAGCGTCCGATCGCCTGGGCGAAGAACAGCGGCGTCGAGGTCGAGGTCGCGTAGACGCCGACGCAGAGCCGCGGGATGTCGACGCCTTCGGAGACCATCCGGACCGCGACCATCCAGCGGTCCTCCGACGCGCCGAACTGCTTGATCTTCTTGCTCGCCGCCGGGTCGTCGGACAGCACGACCGTCGCCTTGGTGTCGGTGAGCTCCCGGATCATCTTCGCGTACGCCCGCGCCGCCTCGTGGTCCGAGGCGATCACCAGGCCGCCCGCGTCGGGGACGCCCCGGCGCACCTCGGTCAGCCGCCGGTCCGCGGCGGCGATGACCTGCTTGATCCAGTCGCCCTTCGGGTCGAGCGCGGCGCGCCAGGCCTGAGCGGTCTGGTCCTGGGTCAGCGGGTCGCTGAGGCTGGCGGTGATCTCGTCTCCCGCGCGGGTGCGCCAGCGCATGTCCCCGGCGTACGCCAGGAAGATCACCGGGCGGACGACACCGTCGGCCAGCGCCGGGCCGTAGCCGTAGATGTAGTCGGCGCGGCTGCGCCGGATGCCGTCCGGCCCCTCCTCGTACGTCACGAACGGGATGGGGTTGATGTCCGTGCGGAACGGCGTGCCGCTGAGCGAGAGCCGCCGGGCGGCCGGGTCGAACGCCTCCCGGATCGCGTCGCCCCAGGACCGGCCGTCGCCCGCGTGGTGGACCTCGTCGAGGATGACGAGCGTCTTCAGCGTCTCGGTGCGGTTGCGGTGCAGCGCGGGATGCGCGGCTACCTGGGCGTACGTCACCGCGACACCGACGAAGTCCTTGGCCGTACGGCCCTGGGAGTTCTTGAACTCCGGGTCGATCTTGATGCCGACGCGTGCGGCGGCATCGGCCCACTGCCGCTTCAGGTGCTCGGTCGGGCAGACGACGGTGATGCGGGCGATGATCTTCCGGCTCAGCAACTCGGCCGCGAGCCGGAGCGCGAACGTCGTCTTACCGGCGCCGGGCGTGGCGACGGCGAGGAAGTCGCGCGGGCCGGTGCGGAAGTATTCCTCCAGGGCCCCCTGCTGCCAGGCACGCAACGCGGTCGCGGTGCCCCAGGGTGCCCGATTGGGCAGCGCGGGTGGGGTGTCTGATGCGGCGAACGTGCTCACGGTGAAAGAAGGCTACCCCGACCGGCCGACAGGACGGGCCCGCCCTCCCCCGGTGTCGGGGACACCTGGAGCCGCTGTCACCGCTGTTCGGCCAGGTGGCCGGGTCGGGCCCGGCGGCACGCCACCGCTATCGAGCCTGGCCGGCGGCGGGCGGGGCGAGGCGGTAGGCGACCCACATGGACCGGATCCGCAGGCCCTGATCAGGGGTGAACTCTCGCATGCAGCCGTCGTAGCCGTAGTCCATGAAGTTGTGCACGGGGTCGGTGCCGGGCTGCGGGCAGGTGTTCTTGGACGCCGGGCAGCCGAGCGTGGGCACCGCCTCGTACGGCGTGTCGTCGATGCCGTCGCCCGGTGGCTGGCAGCCGTTCTCGAACGTGTGGAACAGCCCGAGCCAGTGCCCGATCTCATGGACCGCGGTGAGCCCGCGGTTGAAGTGCGGGAACGGGCCGCCGGGGAGGCTGCGGTAGTCGACCACCACGCCGCCGGCGCCCGGGCGGTCGCGCGCCCATTGCGGGAACGTCGAGAACCCCAGCATCTCGAAGCCGACCGCGGCCGTGTACAGGTTCAGCGTGCCGAGCCCGCCCCGGGCCAGGGCCGCCTCGATCTCCGTGCGGTGGTCATGGGGCCGCTGGAACCACTGGACGTTGGTCGTCACGTCGACGGCGTCGACCCGGAAGGACACGCCCGTGTCGGCGCCCTGCGCCACCTTGGAAGCCGAACGCGGGGTGCCCCCGGCACCGGCCGCCCGGCCGCCGTACGCGGCGTTGAGGACGGCGACCTGCCGGTCCACGGCGGCGCGGGAGAGCCGGCCGTTCCGGCCGTCGGTCAGGACGTGGAAGCGCAGCGGCACGACGATCCGGTCGGGGATCCGGTGCGAGGCGGCGAGGGCGCGCTCGTCGGACGCGCCGTACCGCGCCTGGAGCGTGCCGGTGAAGTCGCCCAGCATCGCGCGTACCTGGTCGGGGGTGAGGGCGTCGCCGTCCGCGGGACGCGCCGACCGGGCCGCCGAGGCTCGACGCACGCATGCCGCCGTCGTCCCAGGCTCGGGCTGGACCCGCGCGCTGCCCGGCACGGTGGCGCACGACGCGAGAACGACTCCGAAGAGCCCGGTCAGACCTCTCCGTCTCATCATGACCCCCCGAGACGGAGAGGCTAGGCCGCCGCGGCGCCGGTCAGAGCCCGACGCGCGGGTCCTTCACGCCGATTTGACGATCAGTCCTCGTCGCCGCCGCCGGCCATCGACTCGTAGATCTCCTTGCACTCCGGACAGACCGGGTACTTCTTCGGATCGCGGTTGGGCACCCACACCTTGCCGCACAGGGCGATCACGGGAGTGCCGCTGACGGCGCTCTCCATGATCTTGTCCTTCTGCACGTAGTGCGCGAACCGCTCGTGATCACCATCGCCGTGGGAGAGATCAGGCCTGGTGTCGCTCTCAGGAAGGATCTTCGTACTCACGTGCTCAGTTTAGTGACGGATCCTCGGGATACGTCGCGACGAAGGCGAGTTCCCCGCCTTGGCGGCGCAGAACGGCCGGCCACAGCACGTCCGGGTCCTCGGCGAACACGTCCCCCGACTCCGCCGTCAGGACGTACCACGCGCCCTCGTCGATCTCCGACTGAAGCTGGCCGGTCCCCCAGCCGGCGTATCCGGCGAAGACCCGCAGCCGCGCCACCTCCGGCGCGAGGATCTCCGGCGGGACGTCCAGGTCGACGAGGCCGACTCTGGCCACCGCCGGGCTGCCGTCCAGCGCCCGCCAGCCGAGCGGCTCGTCGGTGCCCGGCACCTGCGCCAGGGCCAGCGCGCTGTCGAGCGCCACCGGGCCGCCCTGGAACACGACCGACGGGCCGGTCACCAGCTCCGACCAGGGCGACAGGATCTGGTCGACCGGTACCTGGGTGGGGCGGTTGAGCACGACTCCGAGCGTGCCGCCCTCCGGCTCGTGTTCCACGATCAGGACCACACTGCGCCGGAAGTTCGGGTCGGCCAGCTGCGGCGTCGCTACGAGCAGCCGGCCGGTGGAAATGCCATCGTCCATGCCTTCATCATGCTTTGCTCTGGGGTGGAGGGAACACAGGACGGTCCGGTCGGTCGGTTACGCGCGCGAGGAGGCTGGGTAATCGGCAGAATACCGGCGTAGATCATCAGCCCCCCGGAGGATGCGATGCCGCTGTCGAGGGTCGCGATCGCGGCCGTCTTCTTCATCGTGGGGGCGCTCATCGTGTTCCCCATGTTCTCGGAGTCCTCGTCGTCCTCCCGGGCGGCCGGCAGCACCCCCTCCCCCAGCGTCTCCGCGACCGCGAGCCCGCGCCCGACGAAGAGCTCCCGGCCCACGCACAAGGCGTCCCCCACGCGCACCTCCACGCGGAGCTCGACGGCGGAGCCGCTGCCCTCCGTCAGCTCCTCCTCGCCGCTCAAGGTCCAGATCAGCAAGGTCCGGTGCCCCGGCCGGACGGTGCAGGTCTCTGTCGTCAACAGCAGCGCGCAGGCCGAGGACTACGCGATTCTCACCGACGGGTCGATCTCGGTGGCGGACCGCATCCCCGCGGGTGCGACCCGCAGGTCCACGGTCAACGTCAAGGAGGACCGCACCACGACCGTCGCCGTGACCTGGCGCAACCTCCCGGTCCAGAGCGTCGACCGCCACGCGAACTGTGTGCGGAAGTCGCCGGGCCAGACGCTGCCGCACACCGGCCCCGACAGCGGGATGATCTTCGCGCGGGTCGCCACCGGCATCGCCGCCATGCTCACCGGCATCGTCATCTTCTGGTACGGCCGCCAGTGGCCGCGCCGCCGCGACAAGATGTTCGGCGAGTAGTCGAGGCACGCCCGGCGCTCGCTCGCGGAGCGAGCGAGCGCCATCAGACGCTCTTCAGCGCGCCGCCTTCTGGACGGCGGCGGCGACGGCGCCGGAGACGTCCGGGTGGAAGACGCTCGGCACGATGTAGTTCGGGCCCAGTTCCTCGTCGGTGACCACGCCGGCCAGGGCGCGCGCGGCCGCCAGGAGCATGTCCAGCGTGACCGTACGGCTCTGCGCGTCCAGTAGTCCGCGGAAGACGCCGGGGAAGGCCAGCACGTTGTTGATCTGATTGGGGTAGTCGCTGCGGCCGGTGGCCACCACGGCGGCGTGCTCGCGCGCGGCGGCCGGATCGACCTCCGGGTCCGGGTTGGCCAGCGCGAAGACGACCGCGTCGTCGTTCATGGTGGCGATGTCATCGCCGGTCAGGATTCCGGGTGCCGAGACGCCGATGAAGACGTCGGCCCCGCGGACGGCCCCGCGCAGGTCGCCGTCGTAGCCCTCGGGGTTGGTGTT
>JBJMIW010000438.1:0-41650 GCA_045806665.1 Actinoallomurus sp. | reverse complement strand
GGGCCAGCTCCTCCCCGTCGCCACGGCGCCGGAGCACCGCGCGGATCCGGGCGACCAGCTCCCGCGATGAGAACGGTTTGGTGACGTAGTCGTCCGCGCCGAGCTCCAGCCCGACGACCTTGTCGACCTCGCTGTCCTTGGCCGTCAGCATGATCACCGGGACGTTCGACCTGGTGCGCAGTTCCCTGCACACCTCGGTCCCGGGGAGCCCGGGCAGCATCAGGTCGAGCAGCACGAGGTCGGCGCCGGAACGGTCAAAGGAGTCCAGGGCGTCCGGTCCGGTCGCCGCGACGGCGACTTCGAAGCCCTCCTTGCGCAACATGTACGACAGCGCGTCGCTGAACGACTCCTCGTCTTCCACGACGAGCACTCGGGTCACTAGGGGGCCTCCCGTACGGTGTCTTGCTCAGGTGTTTCCTGCGCGGATGCGGAGGTGCAGTGCAGCGGAAGGCGGATGGTGAAGGTCGAGCCGGATCCCTCCTTGCTCCAGACGTTCACATCGCCCCGATGCCGGGTCGTGACGTGCTTGACGATCGCGAGCCCGAGGCCGGTGCCACCGGTCTGCCGGGACCTCGCGGGGTCGACGCGGTAGAAGCGCTCGAAAATGCGCTCCAGGTCCGCCTCGGGGATGCCGATGCCCTGATCGGTCACGCTGATCTCGACGTGCTGCTCGTCGGCCAGCCGGGTGCACACGACGACGCGCGTGCGTTCGGGGCTGTAGGCGATGGCGTTGTCGATCAGGTTGCGGACCGCGGTGATCAGAAGCTCCTCGTCACCCTGGACCCGCAGGTCGTCGCGGCCGCCGATGGCGAGGGTGATCTCCTTGGGCTCCGCCTTGAGGCGGCACCGGTCGACGGCCTCGTGGATGGCGTCGTCGAGCGTCACCATCCGCGGCCGCTGGACGGCCTCACCGCCCTGCAACCGGGTCAGCGTGATCAGGTCCTGGATGACGTTGGTGAGGCGCGCGGACTCGTGCTGCATGCGCTGGGCGAAGCGGCGTACGGCCTCGGGGTCGTCGGCGGCGTCCTCGACGGTCTCCGACAGCAGGGACAGGGCGCCGACGGGCGTCTTCAGCTCATGGCTGACGTTCGCCACGAAGTCGCGGCGCACCGCCTCGACGCGGCGGAACTCGGTCAGGTCCTCGGCGAGGACGAGCACGAGGCCGTGCGGTCCCAGAGGCGCGACCCGGACGGCGAACCAGCGGCCCTCCCGGCGCCCGTGGACGACCTCGATCTCCTCTTCGCGGATCTCGCCATCGCGGCGCACGAGCCGCGCCATGGCGATGAGCTCGTCGACGAGCAGTCGATCGCCGCTGACGAGGCCGAACGCCCGGGCGGCCGAGCTGGCCCGCAGCACGCGGTCGTCACCGTCGATGACCACCGCCGAGGACGGGAGGACGCTGAGCACGGAGGCCACGCCGCTGGGCAGGCCCGAAAGCGGCGTCGGGGCATCGACCGGCCGCTCGGCGCGCTCGCTCGCGCGTACGGCCAGCCCCGCGACCAGGCCGGTGAGGAGCCCGACGACGCTCGCCAAGCCGGCGACAACCTCCACATTCACATCTTGGATCGTAAGCGGGACTCTGCCTAGGTCCGCCCGCCGACCAGCGCGGCCGCAAGGACGTTCGTCAGAAGTTAACCTGCACCTACGCGACCGTTCATGGCATCCCACGATGCTGCTGACTGGATGTCCACGCCTGAATTAAGGATCTTTATGCGAGACGCCTACCACGAGGAGCTCGACGGGCTCTCCGACAAGCTCGTAGAGATGACCCGGCTGGTGAGGTCGGCGATGACGCGTGCCTCCACGGCCCTGCTCGACGCCGACCTGCGGCTCGCCGAAGAGGTCATCAGCTGTGACGAGCAGGTCAACAAGATAAACACCGAGATCGAGCAGACCGTCTTCGATCTCATGGCGCGGCAGCAGCCGGTCGCCGGCGACCTGCGGATGCTGATCGCCGCGCTCCGGATGAGCGGCGACATCGAGCGCATGGGCGACCTCGCCGTCCACCTTGCCAAGACCGCCCGGCGGCGGCACCCCGAGTCGGCCATTCCGCCGGAGCTGCAGGCCACCGTCCTGGAGATGGGCCAGATCGCCGAGCGCATGATCGCCAAGGCGGGCAGCGTGATCGCCTCGCACGACGTCGAGATGGGCCTCGAACTCGACGGCGACGACGACCAGATGGACCGGCTGCACCGGAAGCTGTTCGACTCGCTGCTGTCGCCCAAGTGGCGGCACGGCGTCGAGCCGGCGGTGGACATCTCCCTGGCCGGCCGCTACTTCGAGCGGTTCGCCGACCACGCCGTGCACGTCGCGGAGAACGTCGTCTACCTGGTCACCGGGGAGCACGCGGCGGACATCTCCGAGTAGGTGGCCCGAGGGTCGGACGAAAAGGGTCCCGGCAGCGAGGCGCTGCCGGGATCTTTCGTGTCCGGGAGAGGGGCTACTTCTTGCCCTGGTTCGCGACGGCCTCGATGGCGTCCTTGGCGGCGTCCGGGTCGAGGTACTCCCCGCCCTTCTTCAGCGGCTCGAAGTCCTCGTCCAGCTCGTACAGCAGGGGGATCCCGGTGGGGATGTTCAGCCCCGCGATGTCCTCGTCGGAGATGCCGTCGAGGTGCTTGACGAGGGCGCGCAGCGAGTTGCCGTGCGCGGCGACCAGGACCGTACGGCCGGCCGCGAGGTCCGGGACGATCGCGTCGTACCAGTACGGGAGCAGGCGGTCGACGACGTCGGCCAGGCACTCGGTGCGCGGGATGAGCTCCGAGGGCAGAAGGGCGTAGCGCGGGTCGTTGATCTGGGACAGCGGGTCGTCGTCGGCGATCGGGGGCGGCGGCGTGTCGTACGACCGGCGCCAGGTCATGAACTGCTCGTCGCCGTACTCCTCGCGCGTCTGCGCCTTGTTCTTGCCCTGCAGGGCGCCGTAGTGCCGCTCGTTGAGCCGCCAGGACCGTCGTACGGGGATCCACAGCTGCTCGGCGGCGTCGAGCGCGATGTTCGCCGTGCGGATCGCCCGCTTGAGCACCGAGGTGTGCACCACGTCAAGGTTGATGTCGGCGTCGAGCAGCAGGTCGCCGCCGGTGACCGCTTCTTCTTCCCCCTTCTCGGACAGATCGACGTCCACCCAGCCCGTGAACAGGCCTTCGGCGTTCCAGACGCTCTCGCCATGCCGGAGAAGTACCAATGTCGCCATGGCAAGCGAGCGTAGTACGTCGCCGCGACCTCAGGCTTTGCGGGCCACGCCGGCCAGGAAGTACGCCTGCGGGTACCGCTCGGTGATCCGCTTGGCCTGGACCGTGTCGGGACGCCACGCCGAGACGTTGACGAGGCCGGGGTCGACGAGGTCCAGGTCGCCGAACAGACCGCGGATCCGCTCGGGGCTGCGGGTGACGATCGGGGTGGAGGAGCGCCGGTAGATCTCGGTGACCGGCGCGACGCTGTCCGGGAGCGCGTCTCCGCAGACGTGGCTGAGCACGAGGTACCCGCCCGACGGGAGGACGTCCCGGACCCTGGCGAGGATCTTCTCCGGGTCGTCGGAGTCCTGGAGGAAGTGCACGATCGCCACGAGGAGGATCGCGATGGGCCGGTCGAAGTCGAGGCGCTCGCGGACCTCGGGGTTGTCGAGGATCTCCTCGGGCCGGCGCAGGTCCGCCTGGACGATGTGGACGTTCTTGGATCTGGCGAGGATCGCACGGCCGTGCGCGAGCACGACCGGGTCGTTGTCGACGTAGACGACGGAGGCGTCGGGAGCGACCTCGTGGACGTTCTTCTGGGTCGGCAGCCCCGTGCCGATGTCGAGGAACTGCCGGACGCCCGCCTCGGCGAGGTAGCGCACGGCACGGCCGAGGAAGGCGCGGTTCTGCTGGGCTGCCACCCGGATCCCCGGCGCTATCTCCAGGACCATCTTGGCTGCGGCACGGTCGGGCGCCAGGTTGTCCTTGCCACCGAGGAAGTAGTCGTACATCCGTGCGGCGTTGGGCGTGCTGAGATCGACGCTGGTGGGGGCCCAATCCCGTTCTGTCACGCCACGCCCCTCCGTACCGGTCCGCCGCAATACCGGTAGTTTAGCTACTTGATGCGGGTCAGGAAGCGCCCAGTGCGGGGCCCGTGGCGTCGCCGTCGGCGGCGGCCTCGGGCAGGATCCGGGCGAATGGCCGGAGGTTGGCGACGCTCTCCCCGCGGCTCACGCGCCACTCCCACTCGCGCCGGATCGACTCGGCGAACCCGAGTTCCAACGCACGGTCGAAATTGTCGTCAGAGTAGGTCAGCACGCAGCCGAGAATGCGGTCGATCTCCTCGGGCGTCACCGCGGACAGCGGCAGGCGGCCGACGAGGTAGACGTCGCCGACGGGGTCCAGGGTGAACGCCACGCCGTACATCCCGCCGTTCTTGCGCAGGAGCCAGCCGTAGAACTCCGCGTGGTTCCCGTCCGGCTGCCGGCAGAAGAACGCCTCGACGTGCAGGCTGTGATCGCCCGCGATCAGCCAGGTCATGGTGGCCAGCTTGTGGCGGCCGGGCAGCTTCACCAGGTACGCCCCGGGACGCGGCCGCTCGTACTCCAGCCCCTGCTCGTCCAGGATCGCCTTCAGGGCCTCGTCGTCACTCATCCCGTCCCCCTCCTTGTCAGGCCGAGACCGCCATCGTGCGGGCCTCGATCGCCTTGGCGTAGACCTCCAGGAGGCGGTCGGCCGTCTCGTCCCAGCCGAACGCCCGTGCATGGCGCACGGCGGCGTCCGACATCGCGCGCAGCCGACCGGGCGCGCCGATCAAGCCGCGCAGCACGCGAGCGTAGTCGGCCGGGTCGTGCCCGTCGATCAGCAACCCGGACTGGCCGTCCCGTACGGCGATGCGCAACCCGCCCACCGCCGCGGCGACCACCGGGGTGCCGCACGCCTGTGACTCGACGGCGACCAGGCCGAACGACTCGTTGAAGGAGGGGACGACGGTGACGTCCGCGGCGCGGTACCAGTCGGCCAGCTCGTCCTGCGGACAGGGCGGCTCGAACCGTACGACGTCCTGCACGCCGAGCCGGTGCGCGAGGCGCCGCAGCTCCTCCGGGCGGGTACGTCCGGACCCGCTCGGCCCGCCGACGATCGCCACGATCAGCCGGTCGCGCAGCGCCGGGTCGTCCTCGATCATGCGGGCGGCGGCGCGGACGAGGACGTCGGGCGCCTTGAGCGGCTGGATGCGTCCGACGAACAGCAGCATGGCCGCGTTCTCCGGGAGCCCCAGCCGGCGCCGCGCCCCGTCCTGCGGGGTGAAGAGGGACAGGTCCGCGCCGGGGGCCACGGTGGCGACCTGCTCGGGGTCGGCGCCGTACAGCGAGATCAGCTGCCGGGCCTCTTCGGCGGTGTTGGCCACGAGCCGGTCGGCGGAGTCGACGACCTGCTGCTCACCGAGCACCCGGCCGAGGGGTTCGGGTGAGTCGCCTGCGGCGAGCGAGAGGTTCTTGACCTTGGCGAGGGTGTGCATGGAGTGGACGAGCGGGGCACCCCAGCGCTGCCGCGCCGCCCAGCCCGCCTGGCCGGACAGCCAGTAGTGCGAGTGGATCAGGTCGTAGTGCCCCGGCTCGTGCGCCGCCTCCATGCGCAGCAGGTCGGAGGTGAACGCGCACAAATGGCCGGGCAGCTCGGACTTGTCGAGCTCTTCGAACGGCCCGGCGACGACGTGCCGGACCGACACGCCCGGCGCCAGCTCGACGACCGGGGGCAGGGTCCGCGTGGTCGCCCGGGTGAACACGTCGACCTCGACGCCGCGCTCGGCCATGCGCTTGGCGACCTCGACGATGTAGACGTTCATCCCGCCGGCGTCCCCGGTGCCTGGTTGCTCCAAGGGCGACGTGTGAACACTGATCGTCGCGACCCGGCCGAGACCCGACACGGACACCACCTCCGATAGAGCAACCTACCGACCACACCACCACATTCCCCCGCCCGGTCTCCCCTCGGCCGCGGGCGGCATGCGCCTGAGAAGATGGCAATCGTGCGGAGAACAGCAGTAGTCACCGGAGCCAGCAGCGGAATCGGGGCGGCGACCGCGCGGCGGCTCGCGGCCGAGGGGTTCGACGTCGTCCTCGCCGCGCGCCGCGTCGACCGCCTGGAGAAGCTCAAGGCGGAGATCGAGGCCGCCGACCCGGCGGGGCGGCGGAACGGCGTCGCCGTGACCGCCCTCGACGTGACGTCCCAGGAGTCGGTCGACGCCCTCGCGGCGTCCCTGCGGCAGTGCCACGTCCTGGTCAACAACGCCGGCGGGGCGGCGGGCCTGGACCCGGTCGCCGAGACGGACGCCGGCGACTGGCAGTGGATGTTCGAGACGAACGTCCTCGGGCTGATGCGCGTGACCAAGGCGCTGCTGCCCAAGTTGATCGACAGCGGCGACGGCCACATCGTGAACGTCACCTCGCTGGCGGGCCACGTCGTGTACGAGGGCGGCGCGGGATACACGGCCGCCAAGCACGGGGCCGCCGCGGTCAACGACACGCTCCGCCTCGAGCTGTACGACCAGCCGGTCCGCGTCACCGAGGTGGCCCCGGGGATGGTCAAGACGGATGAGTTCTCCCTCGTCCGGTTCAAGGGCGACGAGGAGAAGGCGGCGAAGACGTACGAAGGCGTGGCCGAGCCGCTGACCGCCGACGACGTCGCCGACTGCATCGCCTGGGCCGTCACCCGCCCGTCGCACGTCAACATCGACCGGATCGACGTCAAACCGCGCGCCCAGGCCGCCGCGCACAAGGTGCACCGCGTCTGATCCCGTGAGGGCCGGTGTGTCGTGGCGGTCCCCGGTGGCCGCACACTTGGTGCGTGTCCCGTCCCCCACGGCCCGAAGGCGTCATCACCCGCGGTACGACCGCGCCCAACCGGCTGCGCCGCGCCGACCGGTGGATCGTCTCGGTGCACGGCCCGCTGCTGCGGCGCACGGACCGGCCCCTCGTCGTGGACCTGGGGTTCGGGGCCTCGCCGGTCACGACGGCCGAGCTGTTCGGGCGGCTGCGCGCGGTGCATCCCCGGGTCGAGGTCATGGGCATCGAGATCGATCCGGCCCGGGTCGCGGCGGCGAAGCCGCACGAACGCGAGGGCCTGTCGTTCCGCCTCGGCGGGTTCGAGCTGCCCGTCGACCGGCCGCCCACGCTGGTCCGGGCGTTCAACGTGCTGCGCCAGTACGGGGAGGGCGAGGCGTGGGCGGCATGGGACCGGCTGTGCGCCGGCCTGGCCCCCGACGGCGTCCTCGTCGAGGGCACCTGTGGGGAGACCGGCCGCCGGGCCGCCTGGGTGACGCTGGGACGCGACGCCACCGGGAGGGCGCCGGCGTGGCCGGCCACCGGCCAGGTCCCCGCCGCCCGGCGCGGAGCCGGGAACCGGCGCCGCAGGACGATGCGTGCGGCCGTGGCCGTGCCCCGGATGATCACGTTCGCGGCCCATCTGCCGTCGCTGTCGCAGCCGTCCGAGCTGGCCGAACGGCTCCCCAAGACGCTGATCCACCACAACGTTCCGGGCGAAGGCGTGCATGAGCTGCTGGCCGCCTTCGACCGCGCGTGGGCGGCCGCCGCGCCGCAGTCGGTCTTCGGGCCGCGCCGGCGCTGGGTCACCGCGGTCGAGCTCCTGGCGCGCGACCATCCGGTGCTGACCGCCCCGCCGTTCGGCGGCCGCGCCCGCTGGCGGCTCGGGGAGATCACCCTGCCCTGGTCCGCCGTCGCCCCGGACGAGATCTCCTTGATGCCGTCTTTGCGCTAATAACGGCATTTGCCGATAGAAACGGCATTTCGGGCGGACGACCGTTGGAGTACTGGTCGCTTCCACCGAGGAGATGATTCTCATGGCCGAACGTCACGAGATGCGATGGGGCGGGCTGGCCGGCATCGGCGCGGTGCTCTTCGCGGTCGTCGGCCGGATCGTCATGGGCCGCATGCCGCAGCTCACCGACCCCGCCGGAGTCGTCTCCATGTACCTGGCGACTCATCGCGCGCACATCATGTGGGGCACGGTGCTGTACGCCATCGGGATCGCGCTGTTCCTGTGGTTCGGCGCGGCGCTGTCCACCGCGTTCCGGCGCGCGGACGAGGAGAGCGACGCTCCCACGGTCGTCCTCGCGGGGTTCATCCTCGTCTCCACCATCGCGTTCATCGCCATCTCGGTGTTCGCCGGCATGACCTACACCATGACGGAGTACCGCGCGCTGCTGCTGTTCGCGCCCGCGCCGTACGCCACGATGACGGTCATGGGGACGGTGGCGGGGATCGCCACCGCCCTGACCTTCGCGGCCATCGCCGTGGCGATCGCCCGCACGCACGTCTTCCCGGTGTGGATGGCGTGGTTCGCCGCGATCGTCGCGGTCGTCCGGCTGCTCGCCGCCTTCACCCTGGGGATCACCGGCGGCGCCCTGGTGCCCGGCGGATGGCTGGAGACGTACGTTCCCGGCATCCTGGCGGCCCTCTGGGTGCTGACCGCCAGCGGACTCCTGGTCCAGGAGCACCTGCCGGCCCTCCGGATGCGCGCCCCGCAGGCCATGGGGCCCGGCCACGCCTGACCGGTCATCCGCCGCCGAGCAGTTCCCGGGCGGATTTCGCGGCGAGGCGCAGCGCCTCGTCGAGCCGCCCCGCGCGCCGGCCGCCCGCGTTCGCGACCGTCCCCTCGCCGCCCGCCCCGCCATCGATCGCGGTCGCCGCCGAGGCCAGGACCGTACGCGCCGGCGCGCCGAGGTCCGGGCTGACCGCCGCGACCAGCACCGCACGCCCGTGGATCTCGGCGCCGAGCACGACGACGCCGGCCCGGCGCTCGAGCACGTCCGCCGCCAGCGCCCGCAGTTCGTCCGCGCCGACGCCGGAGACCCGCTGCACGACCAGCCAGCCCTGGCCGACACGCTTGGCGAGCCCGGCAAGGCGTACGGCCTCCGCCGTCAGCTCCTCCCGCCGGTGCCGCTCCAGTACCCGCCGCGCCTCCGCCAACTCGGCCAGGCGATGCCGCAGGCGTTCGGGCGCCTGGTCCGGGCGGACCCGCAGGAGATCGGCGAGCTCGGTGAGCAGCGCCCGCTCCCGGTCCTGGTGTCGCAGCGCGTCCGCGCCGGTCAGCGCCTCGATCCGGCGCACACCCGAGCCGATCGAGGATTCCCCGAGCAGATGGACAGGCCCCGCCTGCGACCCGTGCCCGACGTGGGTGCCGCCGCACAGCTCACGCGAGAAGTCACCGATGTCGACGATCCGCACCCGCTCGCCGTAGGTCTCGCCGAACAGCGCCACCGCCCCGGCCGCCTCCGCACGCGCCCGGTCCGCGTGCCAGACGCGGACCTCCGGATCGCCGAGCAGGTGCTCGTCGACCAGGGTCTGCACCTCGCGCAGCCGTTCGGGGGAGACCGGCTCGAAGTGCGTGAAGTCGAACCGCAGCCGCCCCGCGTCGACGAGCGATCCGCGCTGCGTCGCATGTTCGCCGAGCACCCGGCGCAGCATCGCGTGCACCACGTGTGTCGCGGTGTGGGACCGCGCGACCGCCGCTCGCCGCTCGGCGTCCACGATCGCCTCCGCCTCCCCCGGCACGACCTCGCCCGAGGTGACCCGTACGACATGGACGTGGCCGGGCCGCGTGTCGGTCACGGCGAGGACCGCGCCGGACGCCGTACGGAGGACGCCCGTGTCGCCGACCTGGCCCCCCGCCTCCGCGTAGAACGGGCTTCGGTCGAGGAACACCTCGATCTCCTCGCCCTCGACCGCCGCAGGAACCTCCGCTCCGTCGCGCAGGATCGTCCGCAGCCGCACGTCCGCGCGCGTCGCCTCGTACCCGACGAACTCGGTCGCCCCGGCGACCACCGGCCCCCGGCCCGCTTCCGTTCGGCCGGACCGGCTGCGCCGCCGGCGCTCCTCCAGCAGCGCGGAGAACGCGTCCTCGTCCACGGTGAGACCCGCCGCGCGCGCCGCGTCCACCGTCAGGTCGAACGGGAAGCCGTACGTGTCGTGCAGGTCGAACGCCACCTTCGGCGACAGGCGCCGCCCCCGGATCGCCGTGTCGAGGATCCGGGATCCCTGCCGGAGCGTCCGCGCGAAGCCCTCCTCCTCGGCGGTCACCACCTTCTCGATCAGCGGGCGCGCCGTCTCCAGTTCGGGCCAGGTCGCACCGTGCAGGTCCACCACCGCACCGGTGACCGTGGGCAGGATCGCGTCCTCGATGCCCAGCAGCCGTGCCTGCCGGATCGCCCGGCGCAGCAGCCGCCGCAGGACGTACCCGCGCCCGTCGCCCGAGGGCAGGACGCCGTCCGCGATGAGGAAAGCCGCCGACCGCGCATGGTCCGCGACGATCTTGAGCGACGTGTCACTACCCCCGCCCGCCAGCTCCCGGACGGTCTCCAGGACCGGAAGGAGCAGGTCGGTGTGGAAGACGTCGGGGACGTCCTGCAGCACGAGCGCGAGCCGGTCGACGCCCAGGCCCGTGTCGATGCTCTTCGCGGGCAGCTCTCCTACCACGCGGAGGTCCTCGTCCTGTACGTCCTGCATGAACACGAGGTTCCACAGCTCGAGGTAGCGATCGCCGCCGGTCGCCGGGCCGCCGTCGGGACCGTACGCCGGACCGCGGTCGTAGTGGATCTCCGAGCTCGGCCCGCACGGTCCCGCCATGCCCATCGACCAGTAGTTGTCCGCCGGGCCCAGCCGCTGGATCCGCGCGCCGGGCACTCCGATCCGCCGCCAGAGGCGCTCGGCGTCGTCGTCGTGCTCGTAGACGGTGATCCAGAGCCGGTCGGGCGGCAGGCCGAACCCCTCGGTGACCAGCTCCCACGCCCAGGCGATCGTCTCCTCCTTGAAGTAGTCGCCGAAGGAGAAGTTGCCGAGCATCTCGAAGAACGTGACGTGCCGGGCCGTACGGCCGACGTTGTCCAGATCACCGGTGCGCACGCACTTCTGCAGCGTGGTCGCACGCCGGAAGTCCGGAACGCTCCGGCCGAGGTAGTACGGCTTGAACTGGTTCATCCCCGCGTTGGTGAGCAGCAGCTCGGGGTCGGGCGAGACCAGGGAGCTCGAGGGCACCTGCCGGTGCCCGCGCGCGGTGAAGAAGTCGAGGAAGACGGAACGGATCTGCGTGGAACGCATGGACGAGCCTCACGAGGTCGGCGGGACGGTGGCACGCACACGCCGAGCCGGGCCTGGACTACCCGTCCCCCGGCTCGGCGCCCATAGCTCGCCGCTCGTGAAGGTCCATGGCCCGGACCGTACCCACGCGGTCCCGGACCCGGCAATCGTTTTTCCGTGCCGAAGCACGGAAAAGCTGCTGTGCCGGCATAGCGGTCGCGCCGGGGGGACCGTCGTTTCCGAGGGTGTCTTCTGAGGCGAGAAACCGTCTCGCCTCAGAAGACACCGACAAACGACGAGGGCCGCCCCGACGCCCCGTCAGGCGCCGGCGCCGCCGGTCCGGCCGGACTCCTGGCGCTGGAACAGGACGTACAGCCAGGTCAGAGACGGTACGAGCAGCAGCCCGCCGATGGCGACGACCGTGAGAACCAGGCGGAGGACCGCGTCCGGGGCGGCGGCGGAGGCGAGCGGCAGGTCGGCCTTGGCGGCCGCGCCCCACAGCACCGCCGCGGTCGCGAGCCCGGCCGTCACCCGGACGGCGAGGTAGTGACGCCGCCACAGCAGGATGAGCGAGGCGATTCCCGCCGCGGCCGAGACGCCGATGAGCGGCGAGTGCACTCCGGTGAGCGCGGCGCCGGGGACCGCCAGCAGGCCGACGGTGCACCCGGCGCGCAGCGCGTACGCCCGGAACCGGGTCGCGTCGCCCGCGCGGTGCGCGTCCCAGGTCAGGTAGACGGCGGCGAGGTACGCGCACAGCCCGACGGTCAGCACCCCGATGTAGATCGCCGGGAGGCTCAGCCAGCTGCGCCGCCCGAGCGCCACCGCCGCGGCGACCGCGCCGAGGCAGAACGGGGTGGCGAGGGACGACAGGGCGAAGGTCACCGCGTACTTCTCCGGCACCACCTTGCGGAACGCCAGCGCCGACCCGCGCGCGACGATGCCCAGCGCCGCGATCGACAACGGCACCCAGTACGCCCCCGCGATGTCGGCGAAGACCGGCGGGAACGCCGTCCACGTCAGCACCATGACGAAGATCAGCCAGACGTGGTTGGCCTCCCACACCGGCCCCATCGCGTGCTCGATCAGCCTGCGCTCGCGGCCGAGGAGGTGCCACAGGCCGGCGCCGAAGTCGGCCCCGCCGAACAGCAGGTACGCCGTGAGACCGGCGAGGATCAACGCGACGGACAGGTCGGCCCAGACACTCATCGCAGGGCCTCCTCGTGGCCGTCGGCGGTGTCCGTCCCCGTCTCCGCGTCGGGGGGCGTCGTTCCTCCGGTGGCCGTTCCGACGGCGGTCTCCGGGGCGCGGGCGATGCGGCGCAGCACGGCGATGGTCACCGCGGCCAGCAAGGCGTACACGGCGATCACGATGTACAGGCCGGCGGTGAGGCCGGAGCCGGGGTTCACGGCCTGGTCCACGCGCATCACTCCGTACACGATCCAGGGCTGGCGGCCGACCTCGGTGGTCGTCCACCCGGCCTCCATCGCGATCACCGCGCCGATCCCGGCGAGGGCCGCCGCGCGGAGGAACCAGCGGCTGCGCGGCAGGTCCCGTCGGCGCCACCAGGACAGCAGCGCCCAGGCGCCGAGCAGGACGAGCAGCGTGCCGATGGCCACCATGATGTCGAAGGCGTAATGCGGGACGTTCTTCGGAGGTTCGAGGTCGGCGGGCCAGGAGTCCAGGCCTCGCAGGCGCGCGTTCGGGTCGAACTTCAGCAGGAGCGACAGCCCGTTCGGGATCTCCAGGAAGCCGAACCGGAACGGCACGCCGTTCCGCGTCCGCTCGATGCCCTCCATGGCCGCGAACTTGACCGGCTGGTTCGTGGAGACGAACCGCGTGGCCCAGTCGCCGACGATGACCTGGATCGGCGCGGTGACCGCGGCGAACGTGAACGGGATGGCGAACGCCCGGCGGTGGTAGGCGTCGCGTTTGCCGCGCAGGAGCGCCACCGCGTACACCGAGGCGACGGTGAACCCGCACACCATGAACGACGCGAGGATCAGGTGCACCGCCTCGGGCGGGGTCGCGGGGTTGAACATGGCCGCGAGCGGCCGCACGTCGGTGACGTCGCCGTGGGCATCGAGGCGGAAGCCGCGCGGCTGGTTCATCCAGGAGTTCACGGTGACGACGAAGAAGGCCGACGCGATCCCGCCCACCACGATCGGGATACCGGTCAGCAGGTGGGCGCGGGAGGACAGGCGGTCCCAGCCGTACAGGTAGATGCCGATGAAGATCGCCTCAATGAAGAAGGCGATGCCCTCCATGGCGAAGGCCGCGCCGAACACCTGGCCGAACTTGGCCATGAACTGCGGCCACAGCGTGCCCATCTCGAAGGACAGCACGGTGCCGGAGACCGCGCCGACGGCGAAGAGCACGCCGGTCACCTTCGCCCACCGGCGCGCGAGTTCCCGGTACACCGGGTCGCCGGTGCGGTGCCCGCGCCACTCCGCGAGCAGGGTCAAGGCGGGCAGGCCGATGCCGATCGCGGCCAGGATGATGTGAAAGCCGAGGGTGAAGGCCATCTGAGTTCGCGCCGCGAGGATCTCCGCAGCGGACGATTCAAGGCTCATACTACCTAGTGTAGTACTACGGCTTGTAGTACTACAGGAGATAGGATGCATCCCGTGAAGGGTCTTGGAGAGCTTGAACGCACGGTCATGGAGGTCCTGTGGGACCGGGACAACGGCGCGACCGCTCGTGAGGTAGGCCGCGCGCTGGCCGACGAGCGCGACCTCGCGCACACCACGGTCATGACCGTTCTGGACAGGCTGGCCAAAAAAGGTTTTCTGGTTCGCGAGAGGGAAGGCCGCGCCTGGCGCTACCGTCCGGTGGAAACGAAAGAGGCATACGTCGCCGAACTCATGCTGGGCGCGCTCAACATGACGGGCGACCGCGACGCCGCACTGGCGCACTTCGCGCGCTCCGTCTCCGGCGACGAGGCGGACCTGCTGCGCCGCGTGCTCGACGAGGTTGAAGGGACATAACCGGGGATGACCGGCACGGCCCTACTCGCCCTCGTGGCGGCCGGTAGCGCACTCGGCGCCCACCGGCTCACGCGCGCCCAATGGACGTGGCGGACGCCGCGTACCGCGATCCTCCTCTGGCAGGCCCTCGGCCTGGCCTGGGGCCTGGCCTCCATCGGCACCCTGCTCGGCTTCGGCGTCGCGCCGTACGGTCAGGGAGTCATCCTCGGTATCGCCCGGTTCTTCGCGGACCCGCAGACCCTGTCGCCGATCCGCGTCGCCTCGGTCGCCGGCGGCCTGACCTTCATGCTCCTGCTCATCGCCATGCTGCTGGTGGCCATCGTCGGCGTCGTCCGCGCGCGGCGGCGGCACCGCGCCCTGCTCGCCCTCGTGGCCCACGGCGACCCGGAGGTGCCCGGCACGCTCGTCCTCGACCATCCGGCCGCGGCCGCCTACTGCGTCCCCGGCGTCCGCTCGTCCAAGGTCGTCGTCAGCGCCGGCACGCTGGAGATCCTCGGGCCGTACGAGCTGGCGGCCGTGCTCGACCACGAGCGCGCGCACGTACGCGAGCGCCACGACCTCGTCCTGCTGCCCTTCACGTCGCTGCGCCGCGTCTTCCCGCAGGCCCGCATCGTCGGCCGCACCCTCGACGCGGTGGAACTGCTGGTCGAGATGGCCGCCGACGACCGCGCCCGCCGCCACCGCCCGGCGAAGGAACTCGCCACCGCGCTGCTCCGCTTCGCCGCCGCCCGCCCGGCCCCCAGCCCGGCCGGCACGCTCGCCATCGCCGGCGACGAGACCAGCCCGATCGTGGTGCGGGTCCGCCGGCTGATTTCCCCGGCCCCGCTGCCCCGCCCCCTCCGCGGCGCCATGCTCGCCGCCGCGACCCTCGTCGCCGTCCTCCCCCTGATCCTCTACACCATCCCGGCCTGAGCCGCCCCGAGCGGCCGGGATGACGGCGGCCAGGACCGGCATCTTCCGGCCGCGCAGGCCAGGAAGCCAGCGAGGGAACACCTCCCCCACTGAAGATCAACCGCGGTGGACGAAGTGCTCGGTAAAGGCTGGTGAACGGGCGCGTTCTACGGCGATTTGCCGCCTTCGTGCAGGCGTTTACCGAGCATTCCGTCCGCGGTCGGCTCATCCCAGGCCGGCAGGCCGGCGGGGTGACCGAACAGGTTCGCCCGGGGCGGGACTGATCCCAGCTACCTCGACGCAGTCGGACTGGGTGGTGGTGCTCTCACTGCGGCTGGACTTCCGCCAGAACGCCATGAGACTTACCCGGCAGACCGGTGCCGGTCCGCCGCCGAGTCGAGCGCTGCCACCTCGACGCAGTCGGTCTCAATAGTTGAACCCCCGCTGTAGCTGGACTTCCGCCAGGTCGTCATGAGAATCGCCCCATCGTTTCGACGAGTAGGTCCAACGAAGCGTTCTTCGGCAACGCAACGTCACCGATCAAATCGAACCATACCCGG
Source organism: Actinoallomurus sp. (assembly GCA_045806665.1). Lineage (GTDB taxonomy): Bacteria > Actinomycetota > Actinomycetes > Streptosporangiales > Streptosporangiaceae > Actinoallomurus. The sequence goes on along the minus strand of JBJMIW010000438.1, from coordinate 26,174 downwards.
TACGAATTTGTCTCGGTTACGTCCTGTATGAGCCGTCCGCCGCCGGGTGCGAATGTATAGACCGAATCGGTGCCGCCGATAGTCATGATCTTGAAGGTGCCATCCCGGCCGACGTGAGCACCGACGGACTGGGGCACCACTCGCACGCTGAGATGCGGGAGTCGAGCCAGCTCGATCAGGTGGGCGAGTTGGTCGCGCATGATTTCGGTGGAGCCGACCGGTTGCATTATCACGCGCTCGTCGATGATCGCCCATACGCGAGGTGGCGGGGTGCGATGCAGGCATTGCTGCCTTTCAAGCCGAGCTTTGACGCCCTCTTCCGCTCTCTCGGCCCCGCACGCTTCGAAGACCGCACGGGCGTAGCTCTCCGTCTGGAAGAGGCCTGGCATCCAGCCGAGCTCCCAGATGCGCAGCTCGCCGGCCCCGGCCTCGAGCTCCAGGTGGGTCGCGAACCAGCTGACGTCGTGTCCGAGCTTGGCGAATTTGACCAGGCGGCTGTAGAGACCGCCGGTGCGCCAGGCGTCATCGATCTTGACGGCGTGCTTCTCCTGGAGCTTCGTCTTGCCGCATTCAACGTAGGAGACCAAGGATCGGTCCCGTCCGATGATCTCGCCGACCACGGCAAGGGATATGTCGCGCTCTTGGCGCTGTCTCCTGAGGTCGAAGGCGATTAAGTCCCACAGGTTCCCGTCCGGATCGAACCCGCTGCGGTAGCGCATTGTGACTTCTCCCGTTGAATCTCGTGAACTCGCCTGGTCAACCTAGCCAGGCAAGGCGCATGCTGTCCGGTGAACACGGGAAGTCGCGAGATACGAGCGATGGGTGACGATCATGACGTTCGACGGACCTGAGATGACGGCGGGCCTGCCGCGCATCGATGCCGACGAGACCCCGGTCGCCGACCCGCTGGTCGCTCTGCCGTCCGCTCCGGCAAGCGTCCGGCCGTCATGGATCGCGCTGAGCGTGACCCGCACGTCGGTGGCGAAGGCCAGGCGCTTCACGGCTCAGGTCATCGAAGAGCACGTCACCGACCCCGGGCACGCGGACGACATCGTGCTGGTCGTCTCGGAACTCGTAACGAACGCCCGGCGCGCCGCCAGCGAGGTCCGGCGGTGGCAGTCCCACCATCTACCCGTACGACTCGGTCTTCTCGTCACAGCACGGTACGTACACGTGTACGTCACCGACCCCGATCCACGCCCCTTCGAGCCGAATCCCACGCCGGCGAACGGCTGGGGCCTGGGGATCGTCGACACGTACGCCGCGGCGCGCTGGATCAGTTACACCCGGGTCGACAAGACCGTCCACGCTCTCATCGCCGCACCCGGCGTCACGCTGACCCGTGCCGAATTGGAAGAAACGGTGCTCACGGGCAAACACAAGAAGGACGAAGACTGCTCGGCCTGCAACGGGAAAGGAGGCTCCTGGAAGACGAACGACGGAGACAGATTTTGGGCGCCCTGCGCACTCTGCAACGGAAGGGGTAAGCAATGAACGCCCGTGAGGCACTCGCGGCCGTCCCCAGGGAGCCGTTCATCCCCGACCAGATCTTCGTACGCGACGAGCAGGGCTGGCTCGTGCCCCTACGGCGCTCCGACGACCCAGAGCGCTGGCAGGAGCAGGTGGCGGGCGACGATGCGATCGTCACACGGACCGCCTTCGATCCCGCCATCCCCAGCGAACTGTGCGATGCGGCGACGGGCCGAGGGATCGAGGCGACCAGTTCCAGCAGTGCCCCGTACATCATGGCCCGTGTGATCGACGCGCTGGAGCTCCGGCCGGGCATGCGGGTCCTCGAAATCGGGACGGGCACCGGCTACAACGCCGCGGTTCTGGCACACCTGCTCGGCGCCGAGAACGTCATCTCGGTCGAGATCGACCAGGTGGCCGCGGATCACGCCCGCAAGGCGTTGGAGACGGCGGGATATCCCGTGCAGGTGATCGTTGGAGACGGCGAACACGGTCATCCCCCAGGAGGGCCTTACGACAGGATCGTCGCGACCGCATCCGCGCACACCGTCCCCGTCGCCTGGGTCGAACAGGTTCGGCCGGGTGGGATGATCCTCGTTCCCTGGGCGCCCACCTTCCACCCGGACTGGCCTCTGTGCCGGCTGATCGTACGGCCAGGCGGAATCGCGGAGGGCCGTTTCGTCGGGCCCTCTCCGTTCATGCCGTTGCGGGACCAGCGGGTACCGCCACGCCTCATGCAGGAGGCCGAGGAGAGATGGATCGAAGCGGGTAGGCCCGGCTGCGGCCGGTACGGAGTCACCGTCACGCGCGAAGGTCAGTACGTATGGCTCGACTCCCCGGACAACCCGATCGTCTCCTGACGCCGTGCCGCTTCGGCCGTACGGACAACGCGGGTCCACACCGGCTACGGTCCGGACTCAGACGTGTTCGAGGGTGCGGTGCTCGGAGTGCCGCTGGGGCGGGGCCGGGCGGTGGCGGCCGGGAAACCACCAGTTCGCGTGGCCGAGGAGGCTCATCAGGGCCGGTACGAGCATGAGGCGGACGATGGTGGCGTCGACAGCGACCGCGGCGGCCAGGCCGAGGCCCATCATCTTGACCGTCGTGTCCGGTTGCGGGAGGAAGCTCAGGAACACGCAGATCATGATGAGCGCGGCCGAGGTGATCAGCCGGGCCGTGGAGGCGATGCCGGTGACGACGCTCTCGTGCGGATCGCCGCTGCGGAGGTACTCCTCGCGGATGCGGGACAGCAGGAACACCTCATAGTCCATGGACAGCCCGAAGAGCAGCGCGAACATGAACAGCGGCACGAACGCCACGATCGGCACCGGCTGGTCGAGGCCGATCAGGTTGACGCCCCAGCCCCACTGGAAGACCGCGACGACCACGCCGTACGCCGCGCCGATGGACAGCAGGTTCATCAGCGCCGCCTTGATGGGCACGACGACCGACCGGAACGCGGTGACGAGCAGCACCAGCGCGACCACCACGACGACGGTCACGACGTACGGCATCCGCTGCCGCACGATCGTCGCCATGTCGATGATCGCGGGTGACTCGCCGCCGAGGTAGGCGCGGGCGCCGGGGTAGCGCGCGACGGTCGGCGGGATCACCGACTGCCTCAGCCGCCGTACGAGGTCGGCGGTCCCGGCCGCCTGCGGCGGCGTGGTCGGCACGACCTTGACGGTCACGCTGTCGCCGGTGACCAGCGGCGCCTCGGCCGCGGCCACGCCGGGCACCCCTTGGAGCCTGCGCCGCAGATCCTCTCCCAGGCGGCGCGCCTCCGGGTTCGGTGTGGGCTTGTCGTTCGGGCTGACCGCCAGCCGCCCGCCCGGCTCCTGCCGCAGCGCCGTCCAGCCCTTGGCGGTCTTGGTGCTCTCGGCGGCCTGCGGCGGCCGGCCCGGGCTAGGCACCGTGGCGACGACCACGAAGGGGCTGTACCAGCCGGGGCCGAACTCCTTCGCCGTCACGTCGTACGCCCGGCGCGCGCTGTTGGAGTGCGGCATCGTGCTGTCGGCCATGATGCTCAGGCGCAGGCTGAGCACCGGCAGCGCGAGGAAGAGCAGCACGAGCGTCGCCACGATCGCGTACGGCCAGGCGTGCCGGTCGACGTGCCTCCCCCAGCGCTCCCAGCGGTACGTCGAGCGGTCGGGCCGGATCCGGGGCAGCCGGTACCGGTCGATGCTCGTGCCGAGGGCGGCGAGCACGGCCGGCAGCAGGGTGAGCGCTGCGGCCATCATGAAGGCCACGGCGATCGCCGTGGCCAGGCCGATGATGCCGATGAAGGTGATCCCGGAGAACCACAGCCCGCAGATGGCGAACAGGACCGTGCCGCCGGCGAACACCACCGCGTGCCCCGAGGTCGCGAGGGCCCGGCCCACCGACTGCTCGACGGTCATGCCCTCGGCGAGCTGCTGCCGGTGGCGCGTGACGACGAACAGCGCGTAGTCGATCCCCGCGCCGAGGCCGAGCATGGCCGCGACCATCGGCGCCGTCGGGTGGACCTGCCAGATGGACGCGCCGAAGTGGATGAGCGAGTACGCCACGACCATGGCGCAGAGGGACACGATGATCGGCACCCCGGCGGCGAGGAACGAGCCGAAGGCGAACAGCAGCACCCCGAGGGCGAGCACGACGCCGACGCCCTCCTTGGGACCCGCCGTCGGCTGGTTGAGGATCGTCATCGCGAGGCCGCCGAAGTCGACGTCGACCCCTGCCTGCCGCGCCGGCTCGGTGGCCTCTTGCAGCGCGTGCAGGTCGTCGATGGACAGGTCGCGGGCGGTGCCCTTGAAGTGCGCGACCGCGACCACGGCGTCCTTGCCCTTGGCGCCTCCGGTGCCGCCGTAGGGGTTCTCCGCAATCGCCACGCGGGGCAGCGCGCCGACCTGTTGGATGGCCTTGCCGACCTGCAGCGCGACCCGCCAGTCGGACAGCGACACGCCCTGCTGCGGATGGAACACGATCGTGGCCGTCGGGCCGGTGAGGTCGGGGAAGTTCTTGCGGAGCAGGTCGATCGAGCGCTGGGTCTCGGTGCCGGGGAGGCGGTCCTGCTGGACGAACGTGCCGCCCTTGGCCACCCCGAGCACGCCCACGCCGACCGCGGCGGCGAGCCAGACGAGCATCACCCACCGCGCGTGCCGGGCACAGAACCGCCCCAGCCTCTCCAGAATCCCCGTCATGGTGACAGAAGAGCACGCGACGTAAAAGATTGCAATGGCTGCAAGTTCGCATACAGTGTATATATTGGTGAAATGGATCACATGGGCCTCCGAGAGCGCAAGAAGCGCCAGACCCGCCGCGCGATCGCAGAGGCGGCCCTCCGCCTGTTCGCCGAGCGCGGCTACGAGGAGACGACGATCGCGGACATCGCCGACGCCGCCGACGTCTCCCCGCGCACGTTCTTCAGCTACTTCCCGTCGAAGGAGGACGTCGTCTTCGCGGAGATCGACGACCGCCTGGCCGAGGTCCGCGACGGCCTCGATCACCGGCCCTCCGACGAGACCCCGCTGGAGTCCATGCGTCGCATCGTGCTGGAGATGATCGAGGCGATCGCTGCCATCCACGGGGAGTACGGCGCCATCCAGGTCCAGCTCGTCCTCGAGCGCCCGTCCCTGCAGGCGCGCGCCCTGAAACGGATGTACGACACCGAGCAGTACGTCGTCGAACGGCTCACCGACTTGTGCCCCGACATCGACGAGATCGACGCGGTCGTGACGGCCGGTGCGCTCGTCGGCGGCATGAAGGCCGTCATCACCCACTGCCGCGCCCACGGATACGCCCCGGAGGCGACCCGCAAGGCGGTCGACCGCGCCCTGGCCATCGTCGAGCACGGCCTCGGTTCCGTCCCCGCCCTCACCCGCCCCGTCGGACACCGAGCGCGCGGTAGTTGAGCGAGCAGTTCCCAACCCGCCCCATACAGAGCTTTTTCGCAGGTCGCAATGGCTCCGTGACGCATGGGACGCGGGTCGAACGGATTCGAACAGGGTCGAACAGCCGCAGCCTTGCCCGGCAACTCACCGCCTCTATAGATCTAGATTGCGCCGAGCGCACAGGGGTCGAACATCGAGGGGGCTGCCATGCTGCGGATCCATTTTCAATCCGAGGACCTCGCCCGCACCACCGTCGCGCCATCCGCGGACGTGCTGTGGGAGATCCTGCTGGGTCTGCACGCACTTCAGGAACGCAACGAGGAGATCGCCTTGGACGGATGGCGGCGACGCACCCGTCCGCTCATCCCCGCATCGCTCCGCCCGCTGTTGGAGATCGCTCCGCCCCGTGGCTACTCCGCCGACTTCCTCACGCCGACGCGCGGAACGGACGACCTGGGCGCGGGGATCGACCGCATCCTGGCCACCACCCCGGACGAGATCACCCGCGACGTCGCCGAGTTCGCGAAGCAGGGCCGGAAACCGTTCATCGCACGGTCGCTCGACGCCGGGGAGGCCCTCCAGCGAGTGGCCCACGATGTGCAGAAGTTCTTCCGCCTCGCGCTCGCGCCGTACTGGGGGCAGATCTCGCGCGACATCGAGGTGGAGCGGTCGCAACTCGCCCAGACGCTCGCCGACCACGGCGTCGAACGCCTGTTGGGGACGCTGCACCCGTACGCGCGCTGGGACCACCCGGTCCTGTTGGTCGATCACTATGTCGATCAGGACGTCCACCTGGACGGACGCGGCCTTGTGCTCGTGCCGTCGTTCTTCTGCCGGCACCACCCGATCACACTGCGGGCCCCCGAACTGCCGCCGCTGCTGGTCTTTCCCGTCAGCCGACGTACGTGGCTGGGGAAGCCGGAGACCGGCGAGTCGGACGGGACCGAGCCCCTGGAAGGACTGCTCGGCCGGACGCGTACGACGGTGCTGAAGACGAGCATGACCGGCTGCAGCACGACGGACATCGCCCGGACCGCCGGCATCTCCCCGGCCTCGGTGAGCCACCACACGAAGGTGCTCCGGGAGGCCGGTCTCATCACGACACGGCGCGAGGGCTACTCCGTCTGTCACGAGATCACCGACCTCGGGCTGACCCTGCTCACGTCGACCTCACGGGCACCGATCCGGCAGCCGCACCCTCTCGTCGTCGAAGGGTTGAGCCGGCAGGCGATGTGACGGGCTCTCACCGCGACGCGGGGCCGCCGAGCGGACGCTGAGACGGCCGGTGGCCTCGGCGCACTTCGCCGCCGAGGCCACCGGTTGTGAAGCGAGCAGGGCTTAGTAGATCTTCTTGTAGCGGTACCAGTAGTCGCCCATCTTGGGCGCGGCAATCGACGGCTGGCAGGGCGCCATCGACGACGTACGCGTGTTCAGTGCGCCGTTGTCGCCGCGACAGGTCCGCCAGCTCGCCACCGATCGGGCATGACGCCTGCCGATCCGTCACGGATCAGCGGATCCTCAGTCGACGATCTTGATGCGGACGCGGCGGAAGCCGCGGCCCTTGTTCTCGATCTTGGCGACCTGGAGCCGGCCGATCTGACGGGTCGAGGCGACGTGCGTGCCGCCGTCGGCCTGGGTGTCCAGCCCGACGATGTCGACGATGCGGACGTCCTCCACCTCCGGCGGCACCAGGTTGGTGGCCGTCCGGATGATGTCGGGGATCGCGAACGCCTCCGCGCGCGGCAGCGTTTTGACATCGATGCGGCGGTCCGCCGCGATCTCCGCGTTGCAGGCGGCCTCGACCGCCTCCTTGAAACCGGGCGGGACCTCGGGGAGGTTGAAGTCCATCCTCGCGACGCCGGGCTCCATGTTGCCGCCCGTGACGAGGCAGCCGTAGTCACGGAAGACGACGCCGCACAGGACGTGCAGGCCGGAGTGGGTCCGCATGAGGCCGGTGCGGCGCTCGTCCTCGATCGCCCCGCGCACGGCCGTACCCACCGGTGGCAGCGGGTCGTTCTCGTCGGGCAGCAGATAGAGATCGTCGCCCTTACGTGCGCCGACGATCCGCGTCTGCACGCCCTGCCACAGCAGGACTCCGTGATCCGGCGGTTGACCGCCTCCGCCCGGATAAAATGCCGAGCGGTCGAGGACGATCCCCCCGGGTCCCGAATCGAGCACGACCGCTTCCCACTCGCGCAGCGTCTGGTCGGTCAGCTCCAGCCGCTGCGTCCGGTGTGTCGTCATGATGATCAGCCTAGTGAGGAGCGGGATGAGACGACGCGCCCTTGGCCCCGTCGCAGCCGCCGTCGCCCTGCTCGCGCTCGCGGGCTGCGGTAGCACGGAGCGCCGGGCGCACGCGGACGGTCCGTCCCGCGCGCCGAAGCGGCAGGCGGCGCGAGCCCCCGTCGTCATGTTCCTGGGCGACAGCTACACGACGGGCAAGCTCGGGCAGGCGCCGGAGCAGACGTACGCCGCCGAGACCGCCCGGCTCCTGGGCTGGCAGGTCATCATCGGCGGCTACCGGCGCACCGGGTTCGTCGCGAAGGGACAGGTCGGCAAGAACTTCGCCCAGTTGTTCACCGACCAGCTCGGCTGGCGCCCGGCGCCCGACCTGGTCATCGTCTCGGGCGGCCACAACGACCGCCGGTATCCGGCGCAGTCCGTCGGCGAGGCGGCCCGGCAGCTCCTGAGCACCGTCCACCAGCGCTGGAGCACCGCGCGGTTGCTGCTGATCGGTCCGCTGTGGGGCGGCGGCGACCCGCCCAAGGAGATCATGGCCATCCGGGACGCCATGGCGAAGGTCGCCGCGGACTCGAAGGTCCCGTTCGTGGACCCGCTGAGCGAACAGTGGATCACCGGAGACCGCGGCAAGGGCACCGGCAACGCCCCCCAGTACATCCTGTCCGACGGGACCCATCCCACCGCGGCGGGTGCCCGTCACATCGCCGAGTGTCTCACCACCGACCTGCGGAGGCTCCAACTCGCCAAGCCGTGAGGCGACGGTCGGCGCTCACCAGGGGCCGTACGGACCTGACGAGGAGCCGCCCCGGCCGTACTGCCGTACGGCGGGCCGGACGTCGGCGAGGTAGACCGCTGCGGCGATGAAGCCGATGACCGGCAGCATCTGGATGATCGAGACGAACCCGACCGCACCGGCCAGGCCGAACAGCAGCGCGACACCGAGGATGATCAGCCAGAGCTGCTTGGAGAGTTTTCCGGCGGCCGTGTAGGCCCCCGCCGGCCGGACCACGGCGTCGACGAACGCCCAGACCTCGACGACGAAGGCGGCGATGGCCACGATCCAGAACACGATGCCGACGAAACTCTGGGCAGGTGCGAGCACGATCAACCCCCTGAACCGGGGCGGCGTCGTACGAGCGCCGCGTCCGCTGTCATCAATACGGCCCAAGCGTATGCGTTCGGCGGGGGTCCTGCCGATGGCGAACGCCGGAAACGGTGGGGGCCCGGACGGATCCGTCCGGGCCCCCGATAGGCGCGCCCTGCTCAGTCGCCGACCTTCTTGGAAGCGTCGGTGACAGCCTTGCCGGCCGCCTTGGCGGTGTCCTTGGCCGAGTCGGCGGTCTCCTTGGCGGTGCCAGTGGTCGACTTGGCCTTGCGGGCGGTGGACTTCGCACGCTCCTCGAGCTGCTGCGTGGCCTGCTGCCGCTCCACGCGGCCCACGATCTTCTTGCCCCGCTCGGCCAACTCGTCGACGACCTCGGCGGCGCGGCCGCCCACCTGGGTGACGTACGCCAGCGCGGCGCCGCCCAGGTCCCGGTTCAGCCTGTCCGGCATCTCGCGGATCTTCTCCACCGCGAAGTCGCCCGCGCCGGCGGCGATGTAGAACGCCTTTGAATCGCGCAGTTTCTCGGTGATGTTCGCCATGTCTGGGTTCACCCTTCAGTCGATGAGGTGGCTTCGGTGGCGGCCTCCCCGCCGGACGCCCCTTCCCGGCGGAACGACTCGTAGATGTCGAGCAGCACCTGCTTCTGGCGCTCCGACAGGGCCACGTCCGCCCGGATGGCGGCCTGGACGTCCGTGTCGGTCACTCGCTCGTCGAGGATCCCTGCTTGCACGTACAGGGCTTCGGCGGAGATGCGCAGCCCCTTGGCGATCTGCTGCAGGATCTCCGCGCTCGGCTTGCGCAGCCCACGCTCGATCTGGCTCAGGTACGGGTTGGACACGCCCGTGACCTCGGCCAACTGGCGCAGCGAGACCTCGGCCCGCTTGCGCTGCTCTCGGATGTACTCCCCGATGGAGCCGACTTTGGAAGTCGCCATGTCTCTACTGTGCGTCGCCGCGCTTGCTATTGCAAGCACAGCTGCAAGCAGTTCCGGGTGAGACGAGTCACATCGCGAGGCCGGGCTCCCAGGCCTCACGTGACGGCCCGGGAGCCCGGCCTCGAACGCGTACGGTCGGGTCAGTTCACCGAGCCGGGCGATGCGGCCCAGGTGTTGCAGGCCGCCGTCGTGCCGCGCGTGTAGCCGGTCTGCAGCCAGCCGCGGTAGTGCGCGTCCGTGCCGTGGTCCCGCTGGTCGAGGGGACGGCCGTCGTCACCGCGCTCGTACGAGTCCTTCAGCGCGGTCGCCCACTGCTGGGGCGTGACGGGGAACGTCCCGCGCACCGAGCTCATGAACACGCCGGACAGGCACTGGGCCTGCAGCTCGCTGCGCTTGGTCACGGCGTTCCGCTCGAGGGTGCTCCCCGCCTCCGTCCGCGCCCGCTGACCGTAGTCCAGGATGCCGGACATGTCCTGGATCGCGTGGCCGTACTCGTGCGCGACCTCCCGGGCGTACGCCACGTTGTAGCGCACGGATAGCCCGCCGGCCGCCTTCTGGGCGTCGGTCACACCGATGTAGATCGAGGCGTTGGCCGGGCAGTAGAACGCGGCGACGCCCGGCGACGGGTACGTCCCGCACGGGCTCTGTCCGCGCGTCGACCAGAACACCCGTTGCGGGGCGGTGAACCGCATGCCCGCACGGGCGAAGCCCTGTCCCCACTCCTTGTCGAGGCAGTCGGTCGTCCCGTCGAGGAACAACTGGAACGACCGGGGATCGCCCTGGGTGATCTGCCGGCCCTGGCAGTCGGCCGACGGCAGCCGGCCCACCTTGTACAGGGGGCTGGTGGCGGCGTTCTGGACCCGGGAGGCAGGCGCGCTGATCGGTGGCCGGACGGGCGTGTACGCCGGCCTGCCGACCACCTTCATCGCCATCGCCCCGCCGACCCCGACGACCGCGAGCAGGCCGAGCACGCCGATGGCGCGCACGCCTCCGCCGCTCTTGCGCCGGGGCGGCGGCCGGTACCCGTATCCGGGCGCGGCGTAGGGGGGGCCGCCATATCCGGGGCCGTACGGCGGCCGGGGCCGCGGGACCTGGGGCGGGCCGGGAGGCGGACCCGGCGGCCCGTAGCCGGGCGGCCGTCCGTAGCCCTGGGGAGCACCGTGTCCCTGGCCGTAGCCCTGGGGCGGGGGCCCCCACGAGCCGGGTCCAGCCATCACTCTCCTCCTGTCACGAAACGTCCGAGGGGGAAGTCGTCCACGTGTTGCACGCCGACAGGACGCGCTGCGTGTAGCCACGGGCCACCCAGCCCGCGTAGTGCGCTCCCGAGCCGTGGTCGCGCCGGCCGGCGGGCTGGTCCTCGTCGCCGCGCGCCCGTGCGTCGTCCAGCACGGCGCGGTACTGCGCAGGCGTCATCGGCAGGCTGTCGCGCTCCGCCGACAGGAACGCCCCGGCGAAGCACTGCGCCTGCAGTTCGATCCGGCGGCTCACCTCGTTGCGGGCGGCGGCGGCCGCCGCGGCCATCAGACGGTGGCCGTACTCGAGGATTCCCGCGTCCTCCTGAACGTGGTGGCCGTACTCGTGCGCGATCACCCGGGCGTACACCCCGTAGTGCGACACCGGTTCCTCGGCCGCCGTCTCCACGACGTCGCCGAGGCCGACGTACATGGCGTCGTTGGCCGGGCAGTAGAACGCCGCGGCGCCGGGGGCCGGGTACGACCCGCACGGGCTGCTTCCGGGCACGGTCCAGAAGACCCGGTGCGGTGCGGCGAACGCCGGCAGGGCGACCTTGGCGAACTGCCGCCGCCATGCGTCGTCCAGGCAGTCCGAGAGCCGGTCGATGAAGCCCCGCATCGACTCCTCGTCGTGCTCCCGGATCTTCGGGAGGACGCAGCCCATCGGGTCAAGCGCTCCGCTGCCGTACAGCGGGCCGGCGACGGCGGCCTGCCTGCTGCCGGGGTGCCGGGTGCCTTCGGCCGTACCGGTGCCCGCGGCCGGGCGGTCCGGGCCGGCCAGCGAGTAGGCGACGATCGCGACCGCGCAGAGTCCGGCCACGCCGCCGAGCGCACCGACGATGGTCCCGGCCGTACTCTGCCGCCGGCGCGGACGCCGCGGCGGCGCGTAACCGAGATCCCGTGCCGACCGGGCCCACTGCCGGGACGGCGGGCCGTGCGGCTCCGGGCCGTCCGGCGGGCGCCGCCGATAGGGACCTACCACTGCTGTCCGTTCCTCCCCTGGGACCGGCGCGCCGGCTCCGCGCGGGGAGGGCGACCGCGCTGAGAATCATCCCATACCACCGAAAACCGCGATTACTTGTCGAGGGACGCCCCGGGCCCGCACGCACAAGATCGTCAGTGCCGCACGTCACGTCGGGACGGCGGTTGACCGGTACGCTGTGCGGCCATGCTGGTTCGCACGCGGCTTGTGATCGCGCCCCTCGTCGCCGCGGGGCTCCTCACCGGCGCGGCCCCCGCGTCGGCCGCCTCCGGTCAGGTCCTCAAGGACACCGTCGCGATCACGGTCACGCCGGACGGGACCCTGCAGGTGAAGGAGACGGTCACCTACGAGGGCGCCGCGCCCGCGCGGACCCTCATCCGCCGCAGGCACCTCGACGATCGACAGGACCGGCGGTACGACGTCGGCGCCGTCCAGGGCGGCACGCTGAAGAACCAGGGTGATCACGCGGTCCTCCAGGTCGCCGGTGCCGGCGGCGCGGGCCGGCAGACGGCCCGGCTCTCCTACACGGTCAAGGGCGCGCTCACGACGCTGCGCGGCGGCGAACAGCTGAACTGGATCGCCGCCGGCGGCTGGCACGCCCCGGTCTCACAGACCCGGGTGACCGTCGAGTCCAGCGCCGTCGTGCAGAACCTCAACTGCTTCGCCGGCGAGCTCGAGAGCACCGTCGGCTGCACGCAGTTCTTCACGAACCACACCCATACGCAGGCGGACTTCCGGCAGGAGGGCCTGCAGTCCGGCGAGTACGTCACGGTCACGATCGGGTACCCGCCCGGCACGACCGGCGGCAAGCCGATCATCGAACAACGGCACACCGTGGCGACCGCGTTCACCGTCAACGGGCTGACCGGCGGCACGCTCATCGGCCTGCTCGTCCTGCTGCTCGGCGGGGTCGCCCTGCTCTACGTCACCCGGGGCAGGGACGCGCGCATCGTCAACAAGAAGGCCGCCGAGGGGGACCACGCCCCCCTCGACTCCGCCGGCTTCGCCCCGCCCGGCGGCGTGCGGCCCGGCCAGATCGGCACACTCATCGACGAACAGGCCGACGTCGTGGACGTCACCGCGACCATCATCGACCTGGCGGTGCGCGGCTACCTCCTCATCGAGGAACTCCCCCGCGAGACGTACGGCCGCATCGACTGGCAGCTGCGCCGCCTGCGACGCCCGGCGGACGACCTGCTGCCGTACGAGCGGATCCTCTTCGACGCCCTGTTCACCGGCCGCGACGTCGTCCGGCTCTCCGAGCTCGGCGGCACCTTCGCCGATCAGCTCACGGCGGTACGCACCGCCCTGTACGAGGACGTGGTCCGGCAGGGCTGGTTCGCCCGCCGGCCCGACTCCGAGCGCACCCGCTGGACCACCATCGGCATGGTGCTGGCCGGGCTCGGCGTGGTCGGCACGATCCTGCTGGCCGTCTACACGAACCTCGCGCTGATCGGCCTGGCCGTGATCATCGCGGGCGCGGCGCTGGCCGTCGGCGGCCAGTACATGCCGGCCAAGACGACCCGCGGCGCCACCGTGCTCGCGCACACGCTCGGCTTCCGGGCGCATCTGTTTCGCGGCGAGGTCCCGGACGCGCCCGCCGGTCACCGGGTGGCCGTCTTCTCGCACTACCTGCCGTACGCGGTGGTGTTCGACGTCGTTCAGCGCTGGGCGCAGACGGTGGCCGACGTGGGTGCGGGCAACAGCGGCCCCTCGGACAACCTCTACTGGTACGAGGGACCGGCCGAGTGGGACCTGTCGAACTTCGCCGAGTCGATTCGCAGCTTCACGCTCGCGACCTCAGGCGCGATCTCCGCCTCCCGGCAGTTCCGCAGTCTGTCCTAGAAGCCGACCACGCGGATCTCGCCGACGACCGCGTCGCCGCCGTGCAGCGGCACGGTGGCCAGCTCGTCGGGGACGCCCGCCCCCAGGGCGCGCAGCGTCGCCACGGTCACCGGGGTCCGCGCCCGCATCGCCCCATCGTCGATCTTGATGGCGCCCGCCCGCCCGTCCGCGAGCGCGAACGCGTCGACCCCCTCGGCTCCGCACTTGACCAGCAGGCCCGGCACGGCGGCCATCAGCCGGCGCTCGTCGCGGCGGGTGCCCGAGGTCCACTCCGGGTGGGCGCGCATCGCGTCTGCGAGACGCCGCTCGGGGGTGCCCGGTTCGGCGGTCACGATCGCGCGCAGGGCCCGTGCCACGCCCGTCAGCGAGACGGCGAACAGCGGCGCGCCACAGCCGTCGACGCCCGTCGCCGCGATCCGCTCGCCGGTGAGCTCCTCGACCGTCGCGCGCACGGCCAGCTGCAACGGGTGGTCGAACTCCAGGTACGACTCCGTGGGCCAGCCGTTGACGACACAGGTGGCGAGCATGGCGGCGTGCTTGCCGGAGCAGTTCATCCGCAGCCGCGACCTCTCGGACCGGGCGGCGACCTCCAGGTCGAGCGGCCACTGCGGCGGGCACCGGAGGGCGTCCGGCGGGAGCCCCGCGTCGGCGAGGATCTTGCGGGCGCCCTCGACGTGGAAATCCTCACCGGAGTGGCTGGCCGACGACAGCGCGAGGAGCTCCCCCTCAAGGTGGAGGCCGTTCCGCGCCATCGCCACCGCCTGCATCGGCTTGTTCGCCGACCGGGGGAAGACCGGATCGTCCGGGGACCCGATGCGTACCGCCGGGGAGCCGTCGACGGCGAGCGCGGCCACCGATCCCCGATGCCGGGACTCCACGAATCCAGAACGTTCCACTTCGACGAGGACGGGGTGCATGCTCCCTCTTCGGGGGATCGACGGTCAGCTGCGGCGTGGCTTCACGCCCAGGAACGACCGCGCCTCGCCGGGCGACATGGGGTCGCGCTGGGCGATCCGCGCCAAGGTCGCCGCACGCTCGGCGAGCTGGACGTTCGCCGTCACCGGCTGCCCCTTGGCGTAGGTCAGCGTATCCTCCATGCCCACCCGCAGATGACCCCCGGCCGCCAGCGCGGCGTACATCACCGGCAGGGTCGTCCGGCCCACCCCCGTCGCCGACCAGGTGGCTCCCGCGGGCAGCGCCTCGACGGCGGCGACCAGCGTCCGCACGTCGCCCGGCATGCCGCCCGGCACGCCCATCACCAGGTCACAGTGCACGCGGCCGCCGTACGGCGGGCCGTACTTGTCCAGCAGCCGGTGCAGGGACGCGACGTGGCCGAGGTCGAACAGCTCGAACTCCGGCACGACCTGACGCTCCTGCGTGCGCTGGTAGAGCTCGACCATGAACGGCCACGGGTTCATGAAGACGTCGTCGCCGAAGTTCACGGTGCCACAGGTGAGCGAGCAGGCGTCCGGCTCGGCGTCGAGGACCCGCAGCCGGTGCTCGTACGGGTCGGTGACCGAGCCGCCGGTGGACAGCTGCACGATGAGGTTCGTGCTCGCCCGCAGCGCGGCGACCGTGTCGCGCAGCCGCGCGAGGTCGAGTGTCGGCCGGCCCTCGGCGTCCCGGATGTGGACGTGGACGACGGCGGCGCCGGCGGCCTCGCACTCCTTCGCCGTCTGGACGAGCTCGTCGAGCGTGACGGGCAGCGCCGGAACGTCGGCCTTGTCGACCTCCGCCCCGGTCGGTGCGACAGTTATCAGCGTTCTGGCCATGGACAGCATGATTTCAAGTAGAGGGCCGATTTGGCGAGAAGATCTTCGGTAAAGCCTCCCCTTCCGGGTCGGCGGGACCGCGTACGGCAGAATGCGGTGGCGTGCGAGCGGTCGTTCAGCGTGTGAGTGAGGCCAGCGTGACCGTCGAGGGTCGCGTCGTCGGCGCGATCGACGGACCGGGGCTGTTGGCCCTCGTCGGCGTGACCCACGGCGACACCCCGGAACAGGCGCGGAAACTGGCCGCCAAGCTCTGGGGGCTGCGGGTGTTCGACGGCGCGACGGAGGCGTCCTGCTCCGACCTGGGCGCGCCGCTCCTCGTGATCAGCCAGTTCACCCTCTACGGCGACACGCGCAAGGGCCGCCGGCCGTCCTGGATCGCGGCCGCCCCCGGCCCCGTGGCCGAGCCCCTCGTCGAGGAGGTCGTCGCGGAACTGCGCCGCCTCGGCGCCCACGTGGAGACAGGGGTCTTCGGCGCCGACATGAAGGTCGCCCTCATCAACGACGGCCCGATCACCCTCATCCTCGAGGTCTAGGAGCTCAGGCCGAGGATGGCGGCCACCACCGTGACGATAGTGCCGGCGGCGGCGAGCGCCAGCATGTTCCGGTCGTTCTCCGCCAGCTTGGCGCGAACGTTCGGAGAGTAGACGACCACCCCGGTGTCCCGGTTGGGGTCGGCGGCGGACTCCCGCCGGAACGGGTTGGGCAACCGGACCGCGGCCCAGAGGGCGTCGTTCTTGACCTGCTGGTGCGCGGGAGAACACGTGAACAGGCGCCCGCGGACCGGCTCGTGGCAGGCGAACCCCTGCCGGGTCATCACCCGGCAGACCGTCGGCACGACCGAGAACTCATACAGGCACCAGGCCAAAAGCGTGATGAGCGCCAGCCGCCACGACGTAAGCAGCACGGCCGCAACCAAGAGCGCGCCGATCCCGATCCACCAGACGTAGCCGGGCTCGCGTACTCGCCGCCGTCGTCGCCCCATGTGCTCTTTCCTCGTGGAGGTCTCTTCCGACGGAGAAAACCCTGCCATGCGCGCCGCCCATCATGATCCGGTTCTTCCCGATTTACGGACTTATCGGCGTCGGAAATCGATCTTGGCGTTGGCTCCGGTGTCCGGAGGGACGATGACCTCCTGCGCGGCCGCGACCCCACCGGCCAGCAAGGGCTCGTCGACCGGGACGTTGCGCTTGACCAGACCGAGCGCGATCGGGCCCAGCTCGTAGTGGCGGGCCGCCGAGCCGACGAACCCGACCGTGCGGCCGCCGGCCTCGATCGGCTCGCCGTGCGCCGGAAGCCGGTCGACGCTCCCGTCGAGGTGCAGGAAGACCAGCCGCCGCGGCGGGCGGCCGAGGTTGTGGACCCGCGCGACCGTCTCCTGGCCGCGGTAGCAGCCCTTGTCGAGGTGGACGGCCACGTCGATCCAGCCGACCTCGTGCGGGATCGTCCGGTGGTCGGTGTCCAGCCCCGGACGGGGCCGGTGCGCGGCGATCCGCAGCGCCTCGTACGCCCACAGGCCGGCCGGCCGCGCGTGCCAGTCGCGGTCCAGCTCCTTGCGGGGCACGATCAGGCCGTCGGTCGTCACCAGCGCGTCCGCGGGCGGCTCGGCGCCGGCCAGCGTGACGACGGCGTACGACTCGGACTCGTCGGTGACCTCGACGCGCATCATGAACCGCATCGAGTCGAGGAAGCGCGCGAGCTCCGGTGCGGTGCCCGGCTCGACGTGCGCCCAGACCGCCTCGCCGTCGTCCACGAGGGTCAGGTGGTGCTCGACGTGCCCGTGCGGGCTGAGCAGCAGCGCCTCCGTCGGCGTGTGCGGCGGCAGCTCCTGCAGGTGCTGGCTCGTGAGGCTGTGCAGGAAACGCAGGCGATCGGCGCCGGCGACCCGTACGACGCCGCGGTCGCTCCGGTCGACGACCGCCGCCCCGGACACGAGGGCGCGCTGCTCGGCGAACGGCTCGCCGTAGTGCGCGGCGACCCCTTCGTCCGGCGGATCGGCCGGTACGGCTCCGGGCGTGCTCAGCAGCGGGCTTTCCATGACCGCAAGCCTACGTCGTCCGGCAGTTACGGCAGCGGCCGTAGACCGTGAGGTGCTGGACGTCCGTCTCGAACCCGTAGTCCTGCTCCAGGACGTCCACCAGTCCCTTGGCGATGGCCGGCGTGACGTCGGACACCTCGCCACACCCCCGGCAGACGAGGTGGACGTGGTCCGCCTCGGTGGCGAGATGGTAGGTCGGCGGCTTGTGCCCCAGATGGGTGTGCTTGACCAGCCCGAGCTGCTCGAGGAGCTCCAGGGTCCGGTAGATCGTCGAGATGTTGACGCCGCGCGCGGTCCGCTGCACCTCGGTGCAGATCTCCTCGGGGGTGGAATGACGCAGCGCGGTGACCGCCTCCAGCACGAGCTGGCGCTGCGGAGTCACGCGATAGCCCCGCGCCCGCAGCTCCTCGTGCCATGGTTCCGCCACGACGCCGAGTTTATGTCCCCGCCGGGCATCCCGCCGGGCCTCGTGACGACCGGCTCGCCGAAACGGCGTGAATATCGACTTGCCATCTCCGCGACCGCTGATCTAACGTGCGGGCTAAGCGTGAAGGGAGGTGGTCCGAAAGTATGCATAGTACGAGGACTCGCGAGGTGGCTGTCCGCTAGCCGCCGTCCCGCCTCAGCCCCGCCCCGACGCGGGTGAGGCGACCGGTCGAGGACACGGCCGGCGAATACCAGGCAGACACCCGACCCCCGGGCCGGTCGACCCAGTCCTGTCGACCCCTGCACCAGCAGGAGCAGCCCGGGGGTTGTCCTTTTCTCCGGCTGCTTCTGGCAGGCTGCGACTTTCTGCGGGCTCGCCCCCTTAGGGTCGGGGCCTCCCGCGGAGCACGGCTCCGGGAGGCCGCCCTCCTCCTCGCTCAGGACACGCGCTTCAACTGGGCCGACAGGTGTGACTGCAGGCCCTGCCCTTCGGCCGCCATGTCGTACGCGTAGCCGAGGTCCTCGCCGATCAATCCGTACAGCCGCTTGCCGGCGGTGTACTCCTTCGCGGTCCCGGTACGCGCCACGACGTCCGTGACCAGCTCCACGCGGTTGAACGCCGCCTGCCCGATGTAGATCTCGGCGATGCCCGTCGGGTGCGCGAGCACGAGCTCGATCTTCCCGCCGGGGTGCGCACGCCAGTAACCGCTCTCCCGCGCGAGGGGAGCCGCGAGGTGCCCTTCTTCGTCCAACCGCCATGTACGGCTCGTGTAGATCAGGTACGGCTTGCCGATGTGGCTGAAGGAGATCTCCTGTCCGAAGCGGAAGCTCTCGATCGTCGGATAGCCGCCGACCCCCGCCCCCTCCCAATCTCCGAGAAGGAACGCCAACGGCGCGAGGTCGGGATGCAGCTCAGGTTCCATGTTCGGCCAGCGTAGTGGGCCCGGCCCAGGCGACGACACCGCGCCGACGGCAGGGCGACGTTGCACCGAATTGGGGGACCTGGTCCTTGCGAAGAGCGGGCTGTGGCCACTGATCATCTCGCGGACCGTGCCGGTTTCCAGCCCGGAGGACTAGTGTGCCGGATATGGCACGATCACTCGTCATCAAGGTGACGGCGGGCGCCGAGGCGCCGGAGCGCTGCAATCAGGCGTTCACGGTCGCCGCGGCCGCCGTCGCCAGCGGCGTCCCCGTATCCGTTTGGCTGACCGGCGAATCGTCGTGGTTCGCGCTGCCGGGCCGGGCCAAGGAGTTCGAGCTGCCGCACGCGGCCGCGTTGGAGGACCTGCTCGGCATCGTGCTGTCGGGCGGCCGGGTCACGGTCTGTACGCAGTGCGCGGCGCGCCGGGACATCACCGACGACGAAGTGCTGCCCGGCATCCGCATCGCCGGCGCACCCACCTTCGTCGAAGAGGTCATGACCGAAGGCGCCCAGGCCCTCGTCTACTGACCGGAACCGGGCGGCCGGCGGCTGCGGCGCGCCGTCGACGCTGCCAACGGCGCCATGGACCGTAACCGGGCCGCTCGGCTGATCGTCGACACGTGAGCGGGTGGCGCCGACCGCTCACCGGGCCGGGCGGACCCCGGACAGGTCGTGGGCGGCGACGCTGTTGCGGTCCGAGACGGACGGACCGAACGAGAACTGCGGCCACAGTCCGTTGATCTCCTGCCGGCTGCGCTCGCTCCATTCCCTGGCGAGGTCGCTACGCGTCTTGTAGAAGTTCAGCGCGTAGCCGCCGCTGTGCACGCGCAGCAGGCTGAACCCGCCGGGATACTCCTTGACCGCGCCCACCTCCTGCTGCGTCACGTGCCGGCTGCCGGGCAGCACCGTGCGCTTGTTCCGGTGCGTGTGGCCCGCGTGGTGCAGGAACACGCCGGGCGTCCGGTCGTACGCCGCCATCATCGAGGCCGCCTGTCCGACCTCCAGCGACGTGCCGCCGGCCACGGCCAGCGGATCGTCGAGGGACAGCAGCGGGTGGTGCCCGAACACGATCGTGGGCTGGTCCTTGTGCGCCTTCAGTTCGGCCTCGAACCAGGCGAACTGCTCACGGGACAGACCGCCCGCGTCGCCGCCGTTCCCTGGCTTGTCGTAGGTGTCAAGCCCGATGACGCGCATGCCGTTCAGGTCGTGGGTGAAGTACGTCGGCCCGTCAGAGAACACGTCGCGGAAGCAGTCATGCCCCTGCCACTCGCCGACCCGGCAGGTGTCGTACGCCGGACCGTCATGGGCGCGGTCGTGGTTGCCGCGCGCGACGAGATAGTCGCGCCGGTAGGTCCCGAAACCGTCGAGGATCCGCTTCGCCTCGCCGAGGTCACCGGGCACCGCCTCCGAGGACACGTCGCCGGCCGCCAGCAGGTACGTCGCGCCGCGCTGCCGCGCGTCCCGCACCAGCGCCTCCGCCATGATCTTGGGGTAGGGCGGCCGCCCGGGAGCCTGGGAGATCCCCTTGATCGGCAGCCCGCCGATCAGGCCCGCCACGGTCTCGCCCAGGTGCAGATCGTTGCAGAGCGCGATGGCGAACAGGAACCGGCCCGGTGGCGGCTGCGGCGTCGTGAAGGCGAAGGTTCCGTCTGCCAGGGGGGTGCCGGCGGCGCCGGCGACCGGGGTCGGCGACGCGGTCCTGCCCCGCGACCGTGCCTGGTAGTAGTAGGTCCTGCCGGGCTCCAGGCCGGTGACCTCGACGTAGTGGTACGCCGTGTCCGCGCCGCCGCCGACGACGCGGGTGAGCCGTCCCGGCCGCGTACCGATCGCGATCTCCCCGTCGGCCGAGGCGGCCCGCATCCGCCCGAGCCCGTCATCGGTCCCGGCCACGCCGGTGTACCAGGTGAAAATGGCGCTGGTCTCGGTGAGAGTGACGAGTTCCAGGTTGACCGGCCGGACGTCGGACGCGTACGCCCGCGTTTCGCCGATCATCGGGATGAGGGTGAACCCGGAGAGGATCGCGCTCAGGCGCAGCAACTCACGACGGCCGGGCCGACAGCAGAACATGCGCCGGACGCTAGGCCGCCGGAACGATCAGGTCCATAGCGGCACAGTGACAACAGCAGCGACAGGCCACACCCGGCCACCACCTCTCGCGTGCGGATCACCGAGGGGAGCATCCGTACGCAGGCGAAACCGAGAGTTTTCCACAGCTTGTGCACAGCCCGCCGACGCGCCCGGGAATCACCGGCAGGCTCCCCACAGCCCGGCCCCTACGCGACGGGCCTGGGCCTCCGCCGCCTCCAGCGCCGGGGCGTAGCGGGTGTTGGGCGGGATGACCAGCGTGCGGGCGAGCCCGGTCCGAACGAGTTCGGCGGCGACGAGACGGCCGCGGCTCGTCCACAGGTGGAGGAGCCGCCGGCCGAAGCGGTCGTACGCTTCGCGATCACCCGCGACGCGCACCGGGGAGCCGACGGGGGTCAGCCGGCGCAACGCACGGGACGCCTGGCCGCCGAAGCAGTCGCGGCGCCCCCAGGTCTCCGGGGCGTCCACTCCGATGAGCCGGACACGCCGGCTCCGACCATCGATCCGCAGCAGCAGGGTGTCCCCGTCGACGACGCGGAGCACGAGGGCGGACCGTGCCTCAGGCGGCGGCCCGGCCGGCTCCGCCGCCACCGCTCCCACCGGCGTCCGCCCGCCCTCCCGCGCCGCACGACCGTCCCCATCGCTCGCCGACGCTCGCCCGCCCTCCCGCGTCGCCACGCCGCCGTCCGCGCCGCTCTTCCCTCTACGCCCGGCGTCCCCCGTGGTGCCGGTTACGTGTGCGCCGCAGATCACCGCCAGCGTCACCGCTCCGGCGAGGGCCCATTTCCGCATGACCGGAAGTATCCGGGCGCCCACTGACAGTCGTCCCTGTGCTCATCGGCTCCGAGCGAGAAGCTCGGCAAAGCCAGAGGATTCGCGCCCTTTGTTCCGGTTTGCCGCCTCAAACCGACGCCCTTCACCGAGCGTTCGGTTCGTCGACGTAGACGCCCACTCGCGACAACCGCGGCGCGCCCTCCACGTCGGCGTCACACCGTCGGCAACCCCAGCGCACCCTCAGGGTCGGCGTCACGGGGTCGGGCACGGCGGCGCGCCCTCGCAGTCGGCGTCATCGGGGCGGCAACCGCGGCGCACGCTCCGAGTCGGCGTCAGGGGGTTGGGAAGGGCGGGGCGCCCTCGGAGTCGGCGGAGCCGTCGATGAGGTGTTCGGGCCAGGAAAGCAGGTGGGGCAGCCAGGCCGCCGCCCGCATCGTCTCGGCGACGTGCCGGAGGCGTTCGTCGACGTCCACGCCGACCGCCACGACCGCGAGGTCGCGGTCGAACTCGGCGTGGTCGTCGCCCCCGAGGATCGCCGTCCGGGCGATCGGCCGGTTGGCATCCAGGGCCATCGAGAGGGGGTGCCGGCGCAGCGCGCGTACGCGGTGCCCGAACAGCGGCTCCGCGGGCTGCCGCAGCCCCGGGAGCTCGTAGTCCAGCGGCGGGGCGGGCGCGTACTTGTCCGGCATGCCCTGGCCGGGTGGGAACAGCCGGTCCATCTCGTGCAGCCAGCGCAGTTGCGGGATGACCCACTCGGCGCCGGGCCGGACGCCCGCCAGGCCGGGCTCGCCGCCGAGCAGCCGATCGGCCACCGCGGCGACGGTCGCGGTGAGCTTCTCCGGGGCGTACGCGGTGCGCAGCGCCTCCGAACGGCGGCCGACGGCCCGGTCCAGCACCGTGGCGAGCATGCACTCGCGCAGGCGCGCGGGCTGTGCCGCCCATTGGAGGCGGAGGTCGGCCGGCGCATCCGGGGTCGGGCGGTCGGCCACATGCGCCAGGACGAGCGTGTCCGCCCAGACCCGCAGCCACGCCCACGCGCTCGCCGATGCCAGCAGATCGGCCTCGCGCAGTTCGTACAGTGAACAGGCCCGGCCGTCGCGGCACACGCACCCGCATGCGGCCGACCGGCGGCCGGCGATCGGCGGGACCGGACCGGGCAGCACGCGCTCGCGGTCCTGCCCGAGCGGGACGCGGATCCGTACGGGCCGGTCCATGCCGTCGGCGAAGGCGGCGGCAACGCCCGGCGGCAACGACACGACCTCGCGGGACTGGTGGTCGTCGAGGTTCATGGCGGCACCGACGAGGTGCCGGTCGTCGTGGGCGGGCAGCCGGTGGACGACCTTGAGCGCGGTGTTCTTGACGACGTCAGGGACGAGCTTGGTGGGGATCTGCTCGGCCACGACGATGCCCTCGCCGTACGCGCGGATCTCGGCGAGCATCCCCGCGAAGAGCTCGACGGCGTGCGCGCCCGCGCTGTTCTCGCCGCGGTTGCGCAGCAGCCGGTGCGCCTCCTCGATGACGATGACGTGCCCGAGGCCGCTCGGGGTCCGCCCGCGGCGGGCGCGCAGCCGCAGGTGCTCGACGATCCGGATGATCAACGTGCCCATCAAGAAGGCTTTGTCCTCGTCGTTGGCCACATCCTCAATCGCGAGGACGATGTTGCGGCTCAGCAGCCCCTCGATGTCGGCGGGGTGGCCGCCCTGGAAGAACCGGCCCGCCGAGCCGATGCGCAGCGACCGGAGCCGTACGTCGACGAAGCCCTTCACGTCGGCCATCAGCTCCTTGCCGTAGCCGACGTCGCTGATCACCTCGAGGGCGGCGCTCTGCAGCTGTTCGAGGGTGGGGATGGCCGGTTCGATCGGCGAGCCCGGGCGGCCCCGGCCGGTGACGACGTCCCAGCCGTTCGTCTCGTACACCCGCTGCAGCGCCTGCGACATGATCTGCGGGAAGGGCTCCTCGGCGTCGAACGCCGCCTGGAACAGCGCCCGGACCATGTCGATGTGCGCCTGGACCGGGTATCCGGGTTCGGGCGCGAGCGGGTTCACCGAGAGGGGCACGGCGGCCGGGTCGGACGGGTTGATGACGGTGACCGGCGCGCCGATGCGGCCGGACATCGCGGCGTACTCCGACTTGGCCGGTTCGATGGCCAGCCAGGGGATGCCGCTGCGAGTGAGCTGTTCGAGCAGGTGCCGGACGGTCTGTGACTTGCCCGACCCGGTCGACCCGGTGACGAAGACGTGGCGGTTGATGGTCTGCAGCGGCACCGTGAACGTCCCGACCCGGCGGTCCTGGCCGTCGAGGATCGCGCCGAGCGCCACCCCGGCCCCGTCCGCCGCCGTGTCGCCGCCCACCTCGGAGGTCACGTCGAAGTAGCCGGCGTCGAGCATCCGCAGGCCCGGCACCTCGCGGCGGGGGAGCCCGGCCAGCGCCGCCAGCGCGCCCGCCGTCGCGACGAACGGCGACCGCAGATCCTGGTCCTGCGTGTCGACGTGCACGGCCTCGTGGAAGCGTACGGAGCGCTCACCTGAGCGAAGGCGGTAGGGGTGGTGGCTCATCTCGACCGACCCGACGAGCACCGGCGCGATCTGTTCGACGGCCTGCGCCGACTCGGCCCCGGCCAGGACCCGGACGTTCCACAGCCCGGCCTCCTGGAAGGCGTCGAGCTCGGCCAGCCGCCGCTCGAGGCGTTCGACGGCGAGCTCGTCGTCGCCCCGACGCCGCATCTGCAGCTCGTACTGCAGGTCGGTGACCTGGTCGCGGAGCACCTGCTCACCGCACTGTTCGGCGATGACGAGCCAGCCGAACGGCCGGTCCATCAGCGTGACCAGCGTCGACTCGAAAAGGCTCGGCCCGGCGTCCGCACGCGAGGAGGCCAACGGGGGCGCGAGCCGCGCCGGGCAGCGGGTCCACGTCATCGCGTGGGCGTCGTCCAGCCACTCGTCACCGATCGGGACGCCGCGCGCGCCGTGCGGGAACAGCAGGCCCTGCTGCCGGTCGTGCGTGAGATGCAGCGGCCCCGCGTTCGTGATCAGCTGCAGGGGCGCGCCGCCGCCCCGGGACATCCAGCCGACCACGAAGGGCCGCCGGCTCTGCGCCGCGGACAGCACGGCGGGCAGCACGGTCACGAAGTCCCACTCCGCCGACGAGGCGTGGGCGGGCGACAGGATCGCCTGAATGCGGTACCACGGCCCCTGGAGTCCCCCTGTCACACCTGCCACGGCAGCAGGATTCCAGGGCCGCACCCGGCATGCCAGTCGGCGTAGCGGACTCCCCCACTCGGTCTCACGCTCAGTCGCGCAGGGAGTCCCCGACTTCGGCCTCGCGCTCAGCGCAGCGGTCACTCACCCGGCCGCCGCACTCAGCGCAGCGGGCGCCCCCACTCGGTCTCGTCGCGAACCTGGCGTTTGAGCAGCTTGCCGCCGGGGTTGCGCGGGAGCGGCGCGGAGCGTACGGCGATGTACTGGGGCACCTTGAAGTCGGCGAGCCGCTCGCGGAGGTGGGCCAGGACCGCGTGAACGTCGAGGTCGGTGCCCGGCATGGGGACGATGACCGCGCCGACCTTCTCCCCCATCACGTCGTCGGGCACGCCGACCACCGCCGCGTCGAACACGCCCGGCGCTCCGGCCAGGGCGTTCTCCACCTCGACGCTGTAGACGTTCTCCCCGCCCCGGTTGATCATGTCCTTCGCCCGGTCGACGATGTAGACGAGGCCCTCGTCGTCGATGCGGGCGACGTCGCCCGTGTGCAGCCAGCCGTCCACGAACGTGGCCGCGGTGGCCTCCGGCTTGTTCCGGTAGCCGGCGACGACGTTCGGCCCGCGTACGAGCAGTTCGCCGGTGTCCCGCTCGCCGTCGAGCAGGTCGAGCCGCAGGTCGCACACTGGCATGGCGAATCCCACCGAGTCGGCATGCGCGGCGGCGTACTCGTGCGGCAGGTACGTCGTCAGGCTCGCCGTCTCACTGAGCCCGAAGCCGTTCCCGACCCGGGCGGCGGGGAAGGCCTCCTTGATCCGGCGGACCAGGTCCAGGGCGATCGGCGCCCCGCCGTACGACAGGAAGCGCACCGTCGAGACGTCCGTCCCGGGGAACGCCGCGTCGTTGACGGCCAGCCAGTAGATCGCCGGAACGCTCGTCAGGACATCGATGCGCTCGTACTCGATCGCCCTGAGGAACGCGCCGACCTCGAACTTCGGCATGATCACCGTCGTCCCGCGCTGATGGCAGGTGACGAGCAGCTGACTGTTGCAGCCGGTCACGTGGAACAGCGGCACCGACACGAGGTTCCTCGTCGGCTCGCCGACCGGCAGCCCCTTCACGCGGCGACCGCTCTCGCAGTTGGACAGGAAGTTCTCATGCGTGGTGATCGCGCCCTTGGGGAAGCCGGTCGTGCCGCTGGTGTAGAAGATCGCCGCCGCGTCCCTTGGTGCGAGGTCGTCGGCGACGTACGGCTCGCCCTCGGGCAGGGACCCGCCCTCCCTGAAGACGT
>JBJMIW010000437.1:0-33567 GCA_045806665.1 Actinoallomurus sp. | reverse complement strand
CGGCATGGTGATGATCGAGGCGATGGCCTGCGGAACCCCGGTCGTCGCGCTCCGGCGTGGTTCGGTGCCCGAGGTGGTGGCGGACGGGGTGACCGGGATCATCAGCGACGATCCGGCCGACCTGCCTGGCTCGATCGACGCGGCGGGCCGCCTCGATCCCCGGGCGTGCCGGGAGCACGTCGTACGCCACTTCGACGTGTCGACGATGGCGGGGGCATACGAACTCGTCTACCGCCGGTTGATCCAGGGTCCCACCGGCGCCGCGACGCTCACGCGCGCCGACGTGCCCTCGATGGCGGCATCGCGCGCCGAACCGACGCCGCGCTGATCCATGGATCTGCGGCGATCACGGCGGCCGATCGGGTCAGCCGGGCCCGCCGGGGCATTCATCGATCCCGTGATTGTGGTACCAGCAACCCGTGGACGGCTCGGTCACGAAGTGGGTCGGTGCGACGGCGTTTCCCGTCAGGTCGTTGTCGTGCACCCAGGCGAAGCAACAGGTGCCGCCCTCGGCGATGACCAGCCCGTGGGTCTGGGTCTTGCGAGACTCCCCGTCCCAGACCCGGTTGTCATGGATCGTGGGGCTCTTGACGCTGGCGGCCAGCGTGATGCCGGCCCTGATCTCAGGGGCGCCGGGGAGTCGGTAGGGCGTACCGGGCTTCGGGGTGCCCTCGGGCCACGCCGTCGCGGCACCGGGACGGGCGGGGGCGAGGGCGAGTTCGGTATCGGTGTTCCGCAGGACGATGGCCTGCTGCCCGTCGGCCGTGAGCCATTTGCCGATGTGCCCGTCCGATCGCCAGCCGGCCGCAGTGTCGATCAACGAGCTCGCCGTGTAGAAGACGGTGTCGCCTTCGCCGTGGGTCGCCCGTTCGCACTGCCGGCCGTTGCCGCGCAGCCTGTTCCCTGAGATGGCGGGGTCTGCGATGGCGGAGCCGATGAAGATGCCGTCCAGGCCGTTCTCCCAGAACTCGTTGGCATCGATGATCATGTTGTGGGCCGCTTCCTGGGGGCCGGCGGCCAGGTTGTGCTGCCAGTACCCGTAACGGCCGTTATGGCTGATGCGGTTGCCGGCCAAGGTGTAGGGGCCCGGAGTATTGCCGATCGCGACGCCGTCCCAGACGTTGTTCTCGATGATGCAGCCGGTGATGATCCCCCCGCATCCGGCGACGGAGGACGTGCCCAGCGCCGAGACATCGTAGCCGGCCTGGTGGTTTCCGATCATTGTGCATCCGGAGACGGTGAGTCCGTCGGTACCCCAGTCCGAGATGCCGAACCGGTTGCCTTCCGAGTGACAGCCGATGATCCGGATACCACGGGTCGGGGGCCACATCCGATTCTGGAGCTCGAAGAAGATGCCGTTGGTGCCATTGCGCAGGGTCGTGCAGGTGGAAACGGTGCACCGCTCGACGAGGCCCCAGCCTCCAGTGCCGATGCCGATGCCGGCTCCACCCAGCCACTCGCCGTTCTCGAGCCGCCCGCAGTGCACGACCAGCAGGTCGTGGACAAAGGTGTCCTGGAGGAAGTCGCAGCCGAACCCGGTTGCGGGCGTGTCGTGAATATAGAGGTCACGGAACCTGCCACGGAGGACGTACTGCAGGCCGAGCCCCTTGGCCAGCACGTTGTACTCCTGCATGATCATGCCGCTGCCATCGATCTCGAAATCCGCGAAGGTGCAGTCGGCGATGTGGTTGTCGCGCCCGGCTCCGTGCTCCAACGCGGTGAAGTACGCCAGCGGGACGGCGGCGGTGGGGTCACCGGGGTTCGAGAGGGCGAAGCGGGTGGCCGCCGGACCGGCGCCGATCAGGGAGACCCCGCTCCGCCAGACGGTGCCGCGGTCGCGGATCGAGTACACCCCCGCCGGGCAGAAGATGGTGCGTGCCTGGCGATCTTCCGCATAGGCGTCCCCGAGCTTGTCGACCAGGGTCTGCATGGCGGGCTGGTCGTTGGCGGTTCCGTCACCGACCAGCCCGTGATCGAGCGCGTTGTGCGAGAAACGGTCTGTCGCCATCAGCGAACCGGATCCAGTCGATCGATGAGTAGGCGGCACCGTTCCTGGTTCTCCCGGGCGCGCTCGCGCAGCACCTGGAAGCGTTGCCGCAGCCGGTCGGTGCAGGCATGTCGTTCGTCCCAGAGCCGATCGAGCTGAGCCAGCAACGGGCCGGCCTGCCCTTTCGCGATGCCGGTCAGCGCCGGTGCGCCGACGGTCTGGGCGAAGTCGAAGACCTTTCCGGCGTACGGCAGGGGCAGCACCGGTACGCCGGCGCAGGCTGCGAAGATCAGGAAGTGCAGCCGCATGCCGACCGCGAATTCCAGGTGCCGCATCAGCCCGGCGATCTGGCCCGGGGTGTAGGTGCGGTTGAGGATCCGCGCGTTCTCCGGCTCGGTCATCGCCGACAGCACCGCGTGAGCGTGGGCGATGTCGCCCCGCTCCATCGGCACGAACACGGCCTGGGCGTTGTAGCGGCACGTCATGAAGTCCGCTATCTCAGCTATGAGCCCGTGATAGCTGCTGTCGCCGAGGTTGTCGGCGGCGCCACCCGGTTCGCGGACGGAGATCCCGACCAAGCGGGTCTGGACGTCGATCCCCTCCCGGATGAGCATCTCCTCGGTGAACTCCTCCGGCTCCAGCAGCACCGCCGCGTCGGCGGTCGCCGAGATCTGCCGGGTGATCCCGACCCCCTCGAGGACGAGGATCGATTCTTGGTCTCTTACGGTGAGGTCGGTCATCTGGTCGATGACGTCGCGTACGACGTCGACCTCCTCGTGGCCGGTCAGCGGCCCGGCCCCGATCGCGTAGCCGAAGGTGGGGATCCCCAACTGGTGCGCCAGGCGTACGGGCCGCATGACCGACGCGGCCTGGCCGTTGTGCAGAACCCCGCCGCCACCGAGGACGAGCAGGTCCAGCCCGGCCTCCGCCTCGACGAGGTGTCCCTGGGAGACCCCGGTGTAGGCCACCGCCGGAATCCCGAAACGGTCACGTGTGTGTTCGGGGTGCCGGCTGAAGACGATCCTCTCCGCCGTCGGCCGTATCTGCCGAAGGCTGTCCAACACGCAGGCGAGGATCGCCTCGTCGCCGAGGTTGAGACCCCCGTAAGAACCGAGGACTCCGATCCGGAGTCCGTGCCGGTCATGATCCGACATTGAATTCACCTCCCCTCGGGTCCGGTGAGCCGGACGAGGGAGCGCGCGGTGTCATTCATGCGAGGCGTCGGAGGCGGCCGTCGGGCGGCCACCGGCGCCGGAGAGCCTTGAGCCGGTGCGCATGCCGCACCGGCCTGGCCACGAAGCACACACACCATGGTGACGGCACGGTCGTACGGCCACATCCTCACTTCAGGTAGCCACAGGTCCGGACGGGCTTCGTCGGCCGCCGGTGGGTGGCCTCCCGCGAAGGCACTACATTCGTACGATGCCCCCGCGCGTCAGTGGGTCGCGGCGGTCGATGCGTGGTGGAAGAGGTGGCGCGGTGGGCGTGGAGGCAGCGGCTCAGATCACGGACCTCACGGTCGATGATCACGCCTGCCTGACCTTCGGGGAGGCCGAAGAACTGGCCGATCTCACGGCCGCGTTCGTCCGCGACGGACTGACCGGAGGATCCCGCGTCGTGTGGCTCAGCGACAGTCCGCACGAGGCGGCGGCCGAGCTCCAGAGGCGCGGGCTCGGCTCCGCCGCCGTCCCCGTGCACGGTACGGCTGCGGACGGAGTCGGGCCGATCACGGTGGTCGATTGCAAAGGATCTCTGACGGCGGGCGAGGCGTTCGAGGTCGAGCGGGCGGTGGGCTGGCTGCGGGAGCAGGTGGCGATGGCTCAGCGACAGGGGTACGACGGCCTGCGGATCGCGCTGGACATGGGGTGGGCGCTGCGGCCGATCGCGGGCATCGAGCAGCTACCCGTGTTCGAGCAGGAGATCGCCGCCTTGGTGGGGGAGCGGGCGGAGCGAAGGGCCGGCGGCCGAGGGGCGGCGGGGACCGCGGACGCGCTGTCGGTGTTGTGCCAGTACGACCGGGAGCGGTTTGACCCGGTGACTCTCGCCTCGGTCGCGCCGTTCCACACCCACTCGGTCGCGGCGGCCAGCTACCATGACGACGAGCTGTTGCGGATCTGCCGCCAGTATGCGCCGTCCGGGATCCGCATCGCCGGTCAGATCGATGCGCAGGCCCAGGAGCCGCTCGCCCTCGCCCTGGCCGAGGCGATCCGGGTGGACGGCGACATCACCGTCAACATGGCCGAGCTGACCTTCATCGACGTCTCGACCACCCGCATGATCCTGGAGGCCGCTCGGAGCATCGGCCGGTCCCGCCGCATGGTGCTGCTGTGCGATCCGGTGATCGAATCCCGGTTCGTGATCCTGGGCGCCGCCGAGCTGCCCAACGTCGATATGAGCCGGTCATGACGCGTGACCTGCCCTACGGTCCTCGCCGCTCCGAGCCGCGCGCCCTCGACGCCGCCCCACGGCCGACCGAACCGCCGGACCTGCCGCCGATCCTGGACCAGTCCTTCGACGGCGAGGCCCTGTACGCGCTGCGTTCCGCCGTGGAGGCGCACACGGTCGCTGCGGGCATGCCGCAGGGCCGCGCCGAGGACGTCGTCATCTGCGTGCACGAACTCGCCACCAACGCCATCCGGCACGGTGCCGGGACCGGACGCCTGCGTGTCTGGCGCCTGTCCGGACGCCTTCGCTGCCAGGTCGACGATGACGGCGCGCCCACGGCCACGCGGGACGAGCCCGCCCTCGTCGGGGATGGCGCCGGCTCCATCCTCGGCGGCCCCGGCCCGCAGTCGGAGTCGGACGGCGGGCGGGGCGGAGCCGGGCCGTCCGGCGGTGACCCCGCCGACCGGTGGCCCTACCGCCATGGCCACGGGCTCTGGCTGATCCGCTGCGCCGCCGACGGCTTCAGCGTCCGCTCCGGTCAGGACGGCACCCGCGCCGTCCTGACCTTCGCGCTTCCCGAGCCGGGCCCGCGTCCGCCGTTCCGCCTCGCCCCTCGCCCCGTCAAGGACGGGGACGGCGCGGACCGGGGGCGTGTGGTCCTCGTCGCGACGGGAGATCTGGACCGCGACGCGGGCGCCGAGCTCCTCGCCGCCGCCGCCGGCCTGGTGCCGGACGCCCCGTACGGCGGTGGACCGGAGCTGGTCCTCGACCTGCGCGGGCTCGCCTTCTGGGACACCGCGGGGATCGCCTCCCTGTCCGCTCTTCAGCACCGCGTCCGGCAGATTCCGTCCGGCACACTGACGGTCGTCCTGGGGGAGACCTCGCTGCGCGAGCGTCTGCGGTACGCCGGCCTCGCCGAGGGGCTCATCCTCGTGGACCAGCTGGATGACACAGTCGGCCGGCCCGAGGACGCCGACCCGGGTCGCTGACCTGCGTTCGCGTACCGGCGGCGTCGCCGGTCATGGTTGCGGCGACCGGAGCGCCGTCGTGACCGAGGGCGTGGCCGACATCGGGCGTGGGATCTCGCCGGGCCGCGGCGTAGGCTCACAGCGTCGGTCCGGGTCGTGCGGCCGGGGGAGGGGAGCCGGAGGATGACCGACACCGCGCACGTCGACGTCCTGATCGTCGGCGCCGGTCTGTCCGGCGTCGGCGCGGCACGCCACCTTCAGTCGGCCCTCCCCGCGCGGACGCACCTGATCCTCGAGGCGCGCGACGCGATCGGCGGGACCTGGGACCAGTTCCGGTATCCCGGCGTCCGGTCCGACTCGGACATGTACACCCTCGGCTACCGGTTCCGGCCCTGGACCCAGGCGATGTCCATGGCGGACGGACCCTTGATCCTCCGGTACATCCGCGACGCCGCCGCCGAGGCGGGCGTCGACCGGAACATCCGCTTCGGGCACCGGGTGGTGCGGGCGGAGTGGTCGAGCCGCGACGCCCGCTGGACGGTCGAGGCCGTGCACGACGGCGAGCCGGTCCGGTTCACCTGCGGCTTCCTGTACTCCTGCAGCGGCTACTACCGCTACGACGCCGGCTACATGCCGGCCTTTCCGGGGCTGGAGCGGTTCGGCGGCACTGTCGTACACCCGCAGCACTGGCCGGAGGATCTCGACTACGGCGGCAAGCGGGTGGTCGTGATCGGCAGCGGAGCGACCGCCGTGACGCTGGTGCCCGCGATGACCGACCAGGCCGCGCACGTGACGATGCTCCAGCGCTCGCCGACCTACGTCATGGCGTTGCCGCGAGAGGACGCCCTCGCGAACAGCCTGCGCCGCCTGTTCGGGGACCGGCGCGCGTACCCGATCGTGCGGTGGAAGAACGTCGCGGTAGCGACGCTGATCTACGAACTGAGTCGCCGCCGTCCGCGCGCCATCAAGTCGATGATCCGTAAGGGGTTGCTCCGGCGGCTGCCGCCGGGCTACGACGTGGACACCCATTTCCAGCCCCGCTACCAGCCGTGGGACCAGCGGATGTGCTTCGTCCCCGACGGCGACCTGTTCGCGGCCATCCGGGACGGACGGGCGTCCGTGGTGACCGACCGGATCAAGGAGTTCACCGAGACGGGGCTGCGCCTGGAATCCGGTTCCGAACTCGACGCGGACATCGTCGTCACGGCGACCGGCCTGCGGCTGCTGCCGCTCGGCGGCGTCCGACTCGTCGTCGACGGGCGCGAGGTCAGACCGGCGGAGACGATGGCCTACAAGAGCATCATGCTCAGCGGCGTGCCGAACTTCGCCTTCACGTTCGGCTACACCAACGCGTCGTGGACCCTCAAGGCCGATCTCGTCAGCGGGTACGTCGTCCGGCTGCTGCGCCACCTGGGCGCCCACGGCTACGACCAGTGCGTCCCGCTCAATGACGACCCCACGGTCACCGAACGCCCCCTCTTCGACTTCCAGCCCGGGTACGTGCTGCGGTCCATCGATGAGTTCCCCAGGTCCGGCTCGCGGGCTCCGTGGCGCCTCCGCATGAGCTACCCACACGATCTGTTCACGTTGCGGTACGGCCGCATCGACGACGGCGTCCTGCGGTTCTCCCGCCGACCCGCGACTCCCGCGGCCGCCGACCGCTCGGGATGACCGACGGCGAACCCCGACTGTCCGGACCGGTCTCGGACTGGGCCAACGACTGGATCGGTAACGGGACCGCCCTCAGCCGAGATCGACGGCAGAGACGCGCAACCCGCGCACGGCGGGAAGCGGAATGAGGAGGCCGCGCTACCCGGCCGCGGCGGGCACCCTGGCGACAGCCGGCAGCTCCTGGTCGCCGGCGTCCCGCCACTCGACGGCCTGGAGGCCGGGTTCCAGCGACAACCGGGCGACCAGCTGTTCCAGCAAGGCCGGTGCGTCCCCGTCGAACAGCAACAGCGCCGACAGGTGAACGGCGCCGGCCGTCGTGTCGGCCCGGTCGGCGTGCAGGCCGCCCAGGATGATGTCACCGCCGCTGGTGTACTGGACCAGCAGGGCCCGGATGTGGGCCTCGGACTCCGGTTCACAGATCACATGCAGCCGGAACGGACGCAGTCCCTCTTCCTCGGCCTTGGGTCCACGGTCGACGAGCCGCCCCAGCGGCCTGCCGGCGAGGTGGACGACCAGCACGGTGCCGGTGGCGAGGCCGGCGAACGCCAGATGCCCGGAGGCGGCCATCACCCCGACGGCGGCCGAGCACCACAAGGTGGCCGCGGTGTTCAAGCCGCGTACGTTCAACCCGTCGCGCAGGATGACGCCGCCGCCCAGGAATCCGATCCCGGAGACGACATAGGAGGCGACCCGGGTCGGACTGCCCCTGTCGCCTACGGCGACCGCGTACAGCACGAAGACCGTGGCTCCCGCCGCGACCAGGGCATTGGTGCGCAGGCCCGCCATCCGGGCGCGCCACTGCCGTTCGACGCCGATCAGGGCGCCACAGCCGAGCCCGACGGCAAGGCGCAGCGCGAACTCGGTCATGGTCAAGGTCTGCATCGTGCATCACCTGCCCCCGTCTG
Source organism: Actinoallomurus sp. (assembly GCA_045806665.1). GTDB lineage: Bacteria > Actinomycetota > Actinomycetes > Streptosporangiales > Streptosporangiaceae > Actinoallomurus. The sequence goes on along the minus strand of JBJMIW010000437.1, from coordinate 25,651 downwards.
TGCGCACTCGGCCGACCGGCCACCATGGTGGCGGGCGCGGCCTTGATCAGTGATGGAGGATGGGCAGGCCGGGACGGGTCCCGACCACCGGGTGTGGAGGGCCGTCCGCCCTCAGCGACTTCGTTCTCCCCGTTCCGTCGCGTCGCGGGCCGGGTCCTTGGGGTCCCGCGGCCGGTCGGCCTGGTCCTCCAGGCGCGCGGCCTCGGTGCGGAGGCGGGCCGCCTCGTCGCGCAGGTCCCGCGCGGATGCCGTCGGTTCGTCGTCATCGCCCATCAAGCCGCGGGTCTCGGACTTGAAAATGCGCATCGAGCGTCCCAGCGACCGTGCGGCCTGCGGAAGCTTCGCGGATCCGAACAGGATGAGGACCACCGCGATCACTATCAGCCAGTGCCATATCGAGAGCTCGCCCATCGCCCGCTCCTCGCTGACCGGCACGCCGGGCCGCTTCCGGGTCACAACGCGCGTATGGGAACGATTCACCACGGCCGGAGGCCTCGCATGACCGCGAGGTCGCCCGGTGGGCACCTGACCTCCGCGAGGTCACCACCCTCAATCGTACAGTTGCGCGCTGTAAAAGCTTGGTTCGTGCTCAACATCGCGTATGCGAGGTGTCGGCGTCATGGGTACATAGGCCATGCGATCGACGGTCGGGGGAGGAATGCGTAGACCGAACAGGCGGCAAGCGCTGCTGGCCGTCGCCGCCGCCGGCGCCGGGTTGGCGGCGGGAGGCGTACCCGAGCTGATCCGGATGCTGCAGCCGGAGGCGCCGTCCAAGCGGCCGACGCAACGACAGCGGCCCCCTTCGCCGCGGCGCGATCCCGGCTACGCGCACGGACCGCTGCAGGCGATACACCGGCCGGTGCACAGCCTGCACGACCTGACGCCGGCCGCTCCACCGAACGCGGTCGCGCTGACCATCGACGACGGACCGGACCCGCGGTGGACGCCGATGGCGCTCGATCTGCTGGCCGAACATCAGGTGTCGGCGACGTTCTGCCTCATCGCCGAGCAGGTCACCCAGTTCCCCAAGCTGGTCGAGCGGATCGTGGCGGCAGGGCACCAGATCTGCGATCACACCGTCACTCACCCGCTGAACCTCCCGGGGCTCGCCACGGCCCGCATGCATGAGGAGATCGTCGGTGCGCACGACCGCATCGCCCAGACCGCGGGGATGGCCCCGAAATTCTTCCGAGCCCCCGGCGGCAACTGGTCGGCCCAGGTCATGGACACCGCCGCGGCGCACGGAATGGTCTGCATCGACTGGCAGGTCGACCCCCGCGACTGGGCCCGCCCCGGTACGAGCAGCATTACCAGGACCATGCTCGGCGCCCGGGCCGGGGACATCATCCTGTGCCACGACGGCGGCGGTGACCGTTCGGAGACCATGCAGGCGCTCCGTACAGTGATCCCCGCCCTTAAACAGCGCGGTCTCGCGTTCGTCGCGCTATGACGTCGGCCAACGGTAACGATCCGTTCTGGGGTGGGGCTTCGTCCGGCAAAGTGGCGAATCAACCGGACCGGGCGCGGGGAGGCGGGGGGACATGACCTTCCGCGAACTGGTCGAGTCATGGCCGGTCCTCCGCCAGCTGAGAGGCGGCGACCCGCGGGGTGACGCGGCGAAGAGCCGGCGTACCGCCCGGCTGCGGCCGCGGATCCGGGACGCGGACACGGTCGTCAACTCCGTCTGCCCGTACTGCGCGGTCGGCTGCGCTCAGAAGGTGTACGCCAAGGACGGGCAGGTCATCCAGATCGAGGGCGATCCGCGATCCCCGATCTCGCGCGGCCGGCTCTGCCCGAAGGGGTCGGCCAGCCTGCAGCTGACGACCGGGCCGTCCCGGATGCGCCGCGTCCTGTACCGCAGGCCGTACGGCACGCACTGGGAGTCGCTCTCGCTGGACGAGGCGATGGAAATGATCGCCGACCGGGTGATCTCCGCCCGCCGTGACGGCTGGCAGTGGGAGCACAAGGGCCGGATGGTGCGGCACACGCTGGGCATCGCCAGCCTCGGCGGGGCCACGCTGGACAACGAGGAGAACTACCTCCTCAAAAAGCTCTGGACCGCGCTCGGAGCGGTGCAGATCGAAAATCAGGCCCGTATTTGACACTCCGCCACCGTCCCCGGTCTGGGGACCAGCTTCGGCCGAGGCGGCGCCACGACGTTCCAGCGGGATTTCAAGAACGCCGACTGCATCCTCATCCAGGGTTCGAACATGGCCGAGTGCCACCCGGTCGGGTTCCAGTGGGTGATGGAGGCGAAGGCCCGTGGGGCGGTCGTGATCCACGTCGACCCGAGGTTCACCCGCACCAGCGCGCTGTCCGACCTGCACGTGCCCATCCGCGCCGGCACGGACATCGCCTTCCTGGGCGGCCTGATCCGCTACGTCCTGGAGAACGAGAAGTACTTCCGTGAGTACGTCCTCGCCTACACCAACGCGGCGACGATCGTCCGGGAGGAGTTCCAGGACACCGAGGACCTCGACGGCCTGTTCTCGGGATTCGACGCGGAGCACCGGATGTACGACCCCCGCAGCTGGCAGTACGCAGGCTCCGACGTGCCCACGACCCCGGGTGAGGCCGATGAGGAGCTACGGCTCATGACCGAGATGGCGCGCGTGGAGGCGCACGGCTCCGGCGGCCCGGAGGTGTCCGGCGAGATCCGCGCCGACGAGACGCTGCAGCACCCTCGCTGCGTCTTCCAGATCCTCAAGCGGCACTTCGCGCGCTACACGCCGGAGATCGTCGAGCAGATCTGCGGTGTTCCCCAGGAGTTGTTCGGCCGGGTCTGTGAGCTCGTCACCGGCAACTCCGGCCCCGACCGTACGACGGCCATCGCGTACGCGGTCGGCTGGACGCAGCACACGACGGGCGTGCAGAACATCCGCGCCGCCTCGATCCTGCAGTCGCTCTTGGGGAACATCGGGCGCCCCGGCGGCGGCATCCTCGCCCTGCGGGGGCATGCGAACATTCAGGGCTCGACCGACATCCCCGCGCTGTTCGACCTGTTGCCCGCCTATATCCCCATGCCGCACATGGGGCAGAACGCCGGGCTCGCGGCGTACCTGGAGGACGAGTCGGCCAGCAAGGGCTACTGGGGCAAGATGCCCGCCTACACGGTCAGCCTGCTGAAGGCCTGGTGGGGCGAGCACGCCACCGCCCAGAACGACTTCTGCTTCGACTATCTGCCCCGGCTGACCGGCAACCACAGCACCTATCACACGACCCTGAAGCAGATGGAAGGCGTCTGCAAAGGGTTCTTCCTGATGGGTGAGAACCCGGCGGCCGGCTCATCCAACTCCAGGTTCCAGCGGCTCGGCATGGCCGCTCTCGACTGGCTCGTCGTGCGTGACTTCTCGCTCATCGAGAGCGCCACCTTCTGGAAGAACGGTCCGGAGATCGAGACCGGCGAGATGCGCACGGAGGAACTCGGCACCGAGGTCTTCTTCCTGCCCGCCGCGGCGCACACCGAGAAGTCGGGCAGCTTCACCAACACCGACCGCCTGCTGCAGTGGCGGGACCAGGCGGTCGAGCCCGCCGGCGACGCGCGCAGCGACCTGTGGTTCGTCTACCACCTCGGCCGGTTGATCCGCGCGAAGCTGGCGGACTCCGACGACCCCATGGACCTGCCGATCAAGCAGCTGACCTGGGACTATCCGACCGAGGGCACGCAAGGCGAGCCGTCCACGGAGGCCGTGCTCGCCGAGATCAACGGCTTCGGCCCCGACGGCCGGCACCTGAGCTCGTACGACGAACTCCGCGATGACGGCTCCACGTCCTGCGGCTGCTGGATCTACTGCGGCGTCTACGCCGACGGCGTCAACCAGGCCGCCCGCCGTAAGCCCGGCTACGAGCAGGACCACGTGGCGCTGGAATGGGGCTGGGCCTGGCCGGCGAATCGGCGGATCCTGTACAACCGGGCGTCCGCCGACCCCGACGGGCGGCCCTGGAGCGACCGGAAGGCCTACCTGCGGTGGGACCCGGAGCATGGGCGGTGGACGGGACCGGACACGCCCGACTTCCCGCCCACCAGGGCCCCGGACTACGAGCCTCCGCCGGACGCCACGGGCCCGGACGCGCTGTCGGGCACGGACGCGTTCATCATGCAGGCGGACGGCAGGGCGTGGCTGTACGCCCCGGCCGGCACCGTCGACGGGCCGATGCCCACGCACTACGAGCCGCAGGAGTCGCCGTACACCAATCCGCTCTACCGGTTCGGGCGCAACCCGGCCCGGGAGCTCATCGAGCATCCGGTCAATCGCTACCAGCCGAGCGGCGGACAGTCGGGGGCGGAGGTCTTCCCGTACGTCACCACCACCTACCGGCTCACCGAGCACCACACGGTCGGCGGGATGTCCCGGTGGCTGCCGTACCTGGCGGAGCTGCAGCCGGAGTTCTTCTGTGAGGTCTCTCCGGAACTGGCCGCCGAGCGCGGCCTGACCCACCTCGGCTGGGCCACCATCGTGTCGGCGCGAGCCGTGATCGAGGCCCGTGTCCTGGTGACCGAACGGATGACCCCGTTGATCGTGGCGGGGCGGCGGCTGCACCAGATCGGGCTGCCGTACCACTGGGGGCGCAACGGCTACAGCCGGGGCGACTCCGCCAATGAGCTGTCCCACCTCTCCCTCGACCCGAACGTCCACATCCAGGAGGTCAAGGCGATGGCCTGCGATATCCGGCCCGGACGGCGGCCACGCGGGCCCGCAATGCTGGACCTCCTCGACAACTACCGGCAGCGGGCGGGCATCACCGAGCGGACCGGCATGGAGATCTGACCCCGCTATGGAGACCTGACATGGCAGAGCGCATGGGATTCTTCACCGACACCTCGGTGTGCATCGGCTGCAAGGCGTGCGAGGTGGCGTGCAAGGAGTGGAACGACCTTCCGGAGGACGGCCTCAACTTCACCGGGATGTCCTACGACAACACCGAGAAGCTCGGCGCCGACACCTGGCGGCACGTCGCCTTCATCGAGCAGCGCAAGCCGCTGGCCCGGCAGGAGCCGGGAGTGCACCACACCGGCCCGGTGCCGCCGCTGAGCACCCCGCCCGAAGTGGCGCCCATGACTCCGATGACGCCGGGGGAGGGCGGTGACCTGCGGTGGCTGATGTCCAGTGACGTGTGCAAGCACTGCACGCACGCCGCCTGCCTCGACGTGTGCCCCACCGGCGCGCTGTTCCGTACCGAGTTCGGCACCGTCGTCGTCCAGTCCGACGTCTGCAACGGCTGCGGCTACTGCATCCCGGCCTGCCCGTTCGGCGTGCTCGACCAGCGCAAGGACGACGGGCGGGCCTGGAAGTGCACGCTGTGCTACGACCGGATCGGCGACGGCCTGGAACCCGCGTGCGCCAAGGCCTGCCCGACCGACTCGATTCAGTACGGGCCAGTGGACGAGCTGCGCGAACGCGCCGCGGCCCGGGTCGCCACGCTCAACGAGGCGGGCGTCGACGACGCACGCCTCTACCTCGGGGACACCGACAACGGGATCGGGGGAGCGGGCGCCTTCTTCCTCCTCCTCGACGATCCCGAGGTGTACGGCCTGCCTCCCGACCCGATCGCCACGACACGCGACCTGCCCGCCATGTGGCGCCACGCCGCGGTCGCCGCCGCGGGCCTGCTCGGCGCCGGTCTGCTGGCATTCGTGGGGAGGCCGCGATGAGCGAGGAGGAGCCTGGACGGGATGCGATCAATGAGGAGGTGCGCGCGCGCCGCGCGTTGAGCGGCGAGGACCACGCGCGCGACGCGCTCATCGGCACCGCCGGTCGTCGTCGGCGCCGCCGCGGCGAACGGCCGGTGGTGCCCGAGCCGGAGTTCACCTCCTACTACGGCAGGCCCGTGCTCAAGCCGCCCGTCTGGAAGGCGCTCGACATCGCCGGGTACCTGTTCCTCGGCGGTCTGGCCGGCGCGTCCTCGGTGCTGGCCGCCGGCGCCGAGGTGACCGGGCGGCCTCGCCTGGCCCGCGGCACCCGGATCGGCGCCGCCGGCGCGATCGCGGTCGGCCTGGTGGCCCTCGTCCACGACCTCGGCCGTCCCGGGCGCTTCGTCAACATGCTGCGGGTGCTGAAGTGGACCTCGCCGATGAGCGCCGGCTCCTGGCTGCTCAGCGCGTACGCCCCGGCCGCCGGAGCCGCCGCCGTGTCCGCGGTGACCGACCGGCTCCCACGGATCGGCACGGCCGGAGCGATGGCCGCCGCCGTGGCCGGCCCGGGCGTCGCCGCGTACACCGGCGTCCTCCTCGCGGACACCGCCGTGCCCGGGTGGCATGAGGGGCACCGCGAGCTGCCCTACCTGTTCGTGTCCTCCGCCGCGGCGGCGGGGGGAGGACTGGGCCTGCTGGTCGCGCCTCTGGAGGAGGCGGCACCCGCCCGCCGGCTGGGCGTGACGGGGGGCGCCGCCGAACTTCTGATCGCCCGCTTCATGCGGGCCCGGATGGGCGTCGTCGCCGAGGCGTACCACGTTGGCCGGGCCGGGGTGCTGACACGCGCGGCGGAGGCCCTGACGGGCGCGGGAGTCCTCGCGGCCGCCGTGGGATGGCGCAACCGGTGGGTCTCGGCCGCGGCCGGCGCGGCGCTCCTCGCCGGGTCGGCGCTGACCCGCTTCGGCGTGTTCGAGGCGGGCATGATCTCGTCGTCCGACCCGAAGTACACGGTGCTTCCCCAGCGGGAACGCCTGAGCGCCCGGTGACCGAACCATCGGCAGAACGACTCCGGCGACGAGGACGGCGGTGGCCGGCGCCGGCGCGGCCGGGCCGCGGTCAGTCCCGGATCACCCCCTTGGTGCGCATCAGGAACTCACCGAGGTAGCCGTCGTGCGGGACACCCGGTGCCATCCAGTACGTCGGGTGGTCGCCGATGTAGAGGTTCTTGATCGTGGGATCGGCGAGCAACTCGTCCAGCAGCTTCTCGTCCTTGGTCACCGCCGTTAGCACCAACGTGTCGTGGAACGCGGCGGGCCCGGCCTCCCGCGTCCAGGGGGCCACCCACACGCATGGGAACCCGAGCTCGACGTTGGCCTGCTCGGCGAAGGGGTCGTCGAGCTGGTGGACGGCCGGCCGGAGCACCGCGCTGCCGTCGGGAAGCTCGTCGATCACTCCCTCGCCGCCGAGGTGGGCCCTGGTGCCCGCGGCCTTCTCGAGGAGGAAGCTCTCGATCTTCCTGGCGGCCGGCAGGGAGTAGGCGGTGAGCACCGCCTTGTCGTCCTCCGGCGGCAGGCTCGGAATGGCCGCGAGCCGCGCGGCGATCGCCTCGGCGACCGGCGTCGGGTCGCCCTCGACGAACACCGCGGTGGTGTTCACGCAGGCCGTCCCGCCCTGATGGCTGATCGAATCGACGATCATGTCGAGGTGGTCGCGCCAGTCGCAGTCGGCGGTGACCAGGATCTTCGACCGGCCGGGCCCGTTCGGCAGGACCGTTGGGTCCGCGGCGTACTTGTCGATCACGTCCTGCCCACCGAAGACCATGCTCCGGTCGGCCTGGCGCAGGATCTCGTCTGCGGCGTCGTAGTCGGTGGGCAACAGGACGATCTGGTCGTCGCCGAACCCGGACGCGCGGAGCGCGGAGATCAGCCGGTACGGGGTGAGCGGCTCCCGCCGGGAAGGACGCACGGCGACCCGGTAGCCGAGGGCGAGGGCCTCCATCCAGAGGCTGTGCACGGCGGGATGGTTGCCCGCCGCGTGGACCGCGAAGACGTCTCCGCGCCGGATCCAGACCGCCGTGCCCTTCCGGGCGCTCGGGTCGCGCCAGTCGTTCACCGCGCCCACGGGCCGGGCGTGCTGGGCGCTGCGGTGCGAGTCGGCGGCGTTGCGGACGATGGCCTGCGTCGCCTCTCGGACGATGCGCAGCGGCGTGCCGGCCATCCGGCTCACCGTGTACTGGTAGTCGGCGGCGGACATGCCGTCGACCACTCCGGTGGCGAACAGCTCGCCGGCCCGGGTGAGCGCGGCCTGGCGCTCCTCCACGGGGAGGGTGTCGGCCTTGCGCAGCGCGGACATCGCACGGGTGACGAACAGCTCGGGTACGAGGCTGAGCTCGACCAGCGGGTTGCCGGCCACGTCGGGGACGGCCTGCTGGTTGCGCGACCGGTAGGTCCCGCGCGGTCCGAGCGCGTCGATGAGGATCGGTTCGGCCATCTCAGTAAACCCCCTCGATAACGGCCTCGTTCTCGAAGCGTGTGACGGGTGCCACGTCGGCCACCGAGTCACCGGCCTGGCCCTCCGGCGGTTCCACCCGGGTGGCGAGGTCGCGTTCGAGGTTGTTGGGCAGCAGCATGTTCTTGCTGACGTGGTTCACCACGACCTGGCCGCGTTCGCCGTAGCCGACCGTGCGGCCGGTGTCGGGGTCGACGACCCTGAAGGTGACGTACGGCGCGGGCGGATCGGAGATGTACCGGTCGTCGGTGGTTTCCGGGCGCTCGTTCGAGCCGCCGAGCATCATCGTGCTTCCGTACGTACCGCGGATCTTGATCTCGGGGAAGACCTCGGTGTGGTACAGGTCGCGGGTGTCGGCGTCCATGTGCGCGCCGCCCCAGACGACCCCCTGGACCTTCTCGTTGATCAGGTCGACCATGTCGTCGTCACCCGCCATGCGCTTCAGCAGCGGTGGAGTCGTCATCAGGACGCCGACGTCCTGGGTTCGCAGCACGAACGCGGCCTGCTCGACGAGGTGATCCGCGTAGCGTTCGGCCTCCGCACCCTTGCCTGCGGCGATGAGCTTCTTGACCCAGCGCGGATCGAGGTCGACCGTGAACCTGATGCCGCCACGGTCTCTTGCCTGGTAGAGGCCCAGCGCGCCGGCGATGTGCGGCCCGCTCGGCATGACTGCGAGCCAGTTGACATCCCTCGGGAACCCGGCGGCGTCCAGACCGGCGCTCATCCACGCCACGTGCCGTTCCCACCAGTCGCGCAGGACGACCACGCGCTTCGGGGCACCGGTGGTGCCGCCGCTCTCGTACACGCCGACCACATCGGGGTTCGGTCCGTAGCCGCGGGGGATGAGGTCCTCCACGCGGACGTCGCGCAGTTCGTTGATGATGTTCGGGAACCGGGCCAGGTCCTCGAAGCCCTTGACGTCCGTACGCGGGTCGAAGCCCAGCGTCTTCGCCCTTCGGAGCCAGTAGGCCGAGCCCGTCTCGGGATTGAAATGCCACTCCATCGCGGCGCGGACGAACTCATCGGGGTCCGGCCGTGCGTCGAGCGGAAGGTCCAGAATGTTTTCGGTCACTTTGGCACACCCTCCTTGGCCGCGACGAGCGGTCAAGCGGCTCGTGGAGTTGTCTTCCTTCTCTTCCCAAAGTATTTTTTATTACGGTACTGTCAAGTAAAGATGTGATGATCGCCGCAGGTCAGGAGGGGGTTCGATGGTGGCGGACGCTCCGAAGAAGCAACGGGGACGCCCACGCGACCCGCTGATCGAGGAGGCGATCCTGCGCGCGGCCCACCGCCGGCTCGCCGTCGACGGCTACTCCCGGATGACCATCGGCGACGTCGCCGCCGACGCCGGCGTCACCCGCCCCACGGTGTACCGGCGCTGGGAGAGCAAGCACGACTTGGTCGTCGACGCCCTGGACCACGCCTTCCGCGCCGAGCAGGCGGCGGCCCCGCCGGTCGACCTCGACCGCGTCACGGCGCGGCAGGCGATCACCGAGGTCGTACGCCGTCTCGACCTCCGCCCGCCTGACCGGACGGGAATCATGCTCGTCGGCCATGTGCTGGCCGAGGCCGAGCACAACCCGGAGTTCCTCGAGTTGGTGCGGACCCACGCCGTGTGGCCCCGGCGGCGCCTGCTGCTCGACACCCTCCGTGCCCTCCAGGAGCGTGGAGAGCTCCGGCCCGACCTCGACGTGGACGCCGTCGCCGACATGTGCGTCGGCAGTTACTACGCCGCGTTCGTCCGCGGGGGACAGGACGACAAGCTCCCCGTGCGCGTGGTCGACACCCTCTGGCCCGCCATCGCGACCCGCCCCTCGGACCCCTCCGAAGACGCCTGACCGGCCGTGGCGCCCGCTTACCGCACGACCACCCAGGACAGTGGGCCCACCGCCATCAGCCAGACCAGCACGGCGAATCCGACAAGGCCGCCGACGCTCCACGGGAACGTTCGGCGGAACAGCATTCCCTCCCGGCCGGCCATCCCGGCCACGGCCGCGGCCATGGCCAGGTTCTGCGGGCTGATCAGCTTGCCCAGGACGCCCGCCTCGCTGTTGGCCGCCGCGAGCAGGACAGGGCTGATTCCGATCCTGCCGGCCGCCGCCACCTGCACCGCGCCGAAGAGCGCGTTCGCCGAGGTGTCGGAGCCGGTCGCCGCCACCCCGAGCCAGCCGAGTACCGGGGACAGCAGGACGAACGCGCCGCCGGTGCCGGCCAGCCAGGTGCCGATGGTCACGGCCTGGCCCGAGTAGTTCATCAGGTAGGCCAGTGCCATCACCAGGGTGACGGTGACCGCGGCGCGCCGGATTTGCACCGCCGCGAGCCCATACTCGCGCAGCGCGGCGCGTACCGGCAGCCGCAGGATTGCCATCGAGATGACTCCGGCGACCAGCAAGATCGTTCCGGTTGCGCTCAGCCAGTTGAACTCGAAGATCGCCAAGCTCGGCGGCTTGCCGTTGACGTCGATCACCTCCGTGCCGGGCCAGGAGAACCTCACTCTGGCGTCGGCCGTCGACCGTGACACCGGGTTGTCGATCGAGACGAGCGCGAGAAGCGTGATCAGCACCAGGTACGGCGCGAACGCGCGCAGCCGGGTGGCCGGCGAGTGGCTTGTGGGCGTCTCCCCCGCGGGCCCGGCATTCCCCTGGTCGGCCGCCTGGAACGCCGGTACGGACCCGGCGGGCGACCACAGCCGCAGCAGGACCACGGTCGCCGCCGTGGCCACCAGCGCGCCGACCAGGTCCGACAGCGGGTAGGCGATGTAGTTCGACGTCACGAACTGGCCGGCCGCGAAGCCGAGCCCCGCGACCAGGGCGATCGGCCACAGCTCCCGCAACCCGCGCCGTCCGTCCAGCACGAGCACGATGATGAGGGGCAGGAACGTCGCCACGATCGCGGACTGGCGCCCGACCATCTGAGCCAGTTCCGCAGTCGGCAGGCTCGCCGCCCTGCCCAGGGACACGATCGGGTTGCCCATCGACCCGAAGGCGGTCCCTCCGGCGTCGGCGAACATGGCCACGGTCGCCGCGCGGACCGGGGCGTGCCCCAGCGCGATGAGGATCGCGGTGATCACCGCCACCGGCGCGCCGAAACCTGCCATCGCCTCCAGCAACGCACCGAAGCAGAACGCGAGCACCAATGCCTGGATCCGGGGATCCGGCGACACGCTGGTGAACGCATGCCGGACGACCGGCAGGAGCCCGGACGAGTCGATCAGCCGGTTCACCCATACCGCGTTCAGCATGATCCACACAATCGGGAAGAGGCCGAATGCCGCGCCCTGTGCCGTACCGCTCAAAGCGTGCGTCGCCGGCATCCGGAAGGCGAACACGGCGATCAGCAGGGCGGCGAGCAGACTACAGGCCGCCGCCAGGTCGGACCGCAGGCGGAACACGCCCAGCAACACCAGCAGGAGGACCAAGGGAATGGCGGCGACGGAGGCGGACAGCGCCACGGAGCCGCCGATCGGGTCAAGGATCTGCTGGTGCATCAGTCGCCCCCGTCGGTCCTGATTCCCCGATCGGACCGACGCCGTGCTCAGGGAACGATGACGACTTTCAACGGATCGCCGTCCCGCTCCCGCAGGACCCGGAACGCCTCGGTGATGTCCTCCAACCGGAAACGATGGGTGACCAGTTCCTTGGCCCGGATCATGCCTGCGGCCGCCAGCGCGACGGCGCGACGCACGTTGTCACCTCCCTCGCCGCGAGAGGTGTACATGGTGATGTCCTTGCGGATCACCGCGCTGAGATCCAGCCGTACGGGCTCGGAGTAGAACGCGAGAAACAGGATCTTCCCGCCGCGTTTCGTCACCCGACTACACTGCTGAGGCACGTCGATGCCTCCGGACGCCTCGACCGCGAGATCCACTCCCACGCCACCCGTACGGTCGAGCACCGCCTGGACCGGATCCACCTCGGTGGCGTTGACGGTGTGGTCGACCCCCAGTTCGCGGCCGAGCTTGAGGCGGGATTCGCGAGTACCGACGAGGATCACCTGCGCCGCGCCCATGCGCTTGCACACCTGCGCGGTCATGAGGCCGACCGGGCCCGGCCCGAAGACCACGACGGTCTGGCCGACGATGTAGGCGCCCGCGGTGTCCAGACCGTACAGACCGGTGCCGGCCGTGGTGATGAGCACGGCGTCCTCGGCCGTGACGTGGGGCGGCAGGTGGTACAGCGCGCTGACGTGGTGGACGGCGTACTCGGCGAAGCCGCCGTTCGCCGTCATCCCGGTGGCCCGATGCCCCTTGGCGGGATCGCCGTAGTTGAGGCAGGCGGTGTACCTGCCGGTCAGGCAGTTACCGCACCGCCCGCACCCGTGGTGCGCTTCGATGCAGACCCGGTCACCGGGCGCCAACTCGTCCACCGTCGAACCGGTGGCCACCACGGTGCCGGTCCACTCATGGCCCGGGATGTATTCACCGTACGGCGGAGTCTGCGGGAAATGCCCGTCGAGGATCTTCAGGTCGGTGCCGCAGGTCCCGCACATCGCCACCCGGACGAGCACCTCCTCCGCCCCGGGCTCGGGCACCGGGCGATCGACGACCCGTAGATCGCCCGGACCGAAGAGGACCGCCGCGCGCATCGCGTCCGGGATCCGTGGATCGGGTCGTTCGGGCGAACGAATCGTGACCACTTATACACATTAAGCGGTGAACCCGCCGCATTCCTGACTCGTCCTACCTCTGGTGGACTGCTCCACACGGAGGGACGATCGGTATGCGCGTCGGCGACCGGTACGAACTGCTCAGTAAGCTCGGTCAGGGCGGGATGGGCACCGTATGGCGCGCACACGACGAACTTCTCCGCCGCGATGTCGCGATCAAGGAAGTGCTGCTCCCGCCGGAGTTCGGCGACTCCGAGCGCCGGGAGCGCCACGCGCGGACGATCCGGGAGGCGCGGTCGGCGGCGCGGCTCAGCCACCCGGGAGTGGTCACCGTGCACGATGTCATCGAGTACGAGGGCCGCCCGTGGATCGTCATGGAGTTGGTGGCCGCCCCGTCCCTCCAAAGTGTGATCGACGCCGAAGGGCCCTTGCCGCCCCAGCGGGTCGCCGGGCTCGGGCGCCAGATGGTCGCGGCGCTGCGGGCGGCACACGCCGCGGGCATCGTGCACCGCGATATCAAGCCGAGCAATGTCCTGGTGGCCGACGGGGATCGCGCGGTCATCACGGACTTCGGCATCGCTGCACTCGAGGGCGACGCGACCCTCACCGGCACCGGCGTGCTGATCGGATCGCCGGCCTACATCGCTCCCGAACGGGCCCGCGGGGCGCATGCCGGACCCGCCGCCGACCTCTGGTCGTTGGGCGCCACGCTGTACGCCGCGGTGGAGGGCCGATCGCCGTTCGAACGGTCCGGGCCCGTATCGACGATCGCGGCGATCATGGCCGAGGAGGCCCCGCCGCCACGGAACGCCGGGCCCATCACCCCTGTCCTCGCCGGACTGCTCCGCCGGGACCCGGCGGACCGGATGACCGCGGCTGAGGCGGAGCGTCTGCTCGCCGCAGCGGCTGAGGGCACCCAGCCCGACGTCGTCGCCTGGACGATCCCGGTCGCCGCGCGACAGCCTGAGCTGCCTTCGGCGCCCGTGGCGTCCCGCCGACCGGCCTTCATCGTGCTGGCGAACGCGCTCGCCGGAGCCCTCGTGGTCGCGGCCTTCGGCGCGGTGTGGCTGCTGGGCCGACGCTCGGGTGACAACATCCCGGTCGCCGCGTCGACATCCGCGACCCGGCCCAGCGGCTCGGGGTCCGACTCGCAGGCCGCAGGCCAGAACTCCGGACAGGATTCGGGCCAGACTTCCCGACAGGGCGCGGGACAGGAGTCCGGTCAGAAGCCGGGCTCCCCACCCGAGGCCGGCCGGTCGACCTCCGCCTCTCCCACGGCGTCCTTTCCGCAGGACTGGGCGACGCGGGCAGAGAGCGGCTTCGCGGTCTCGGTGCCCTCCTTTTGGTCCCGGCGCAGCGACGGGGACAACGTCTTCTACGAGGACTCCAGCACCCGCTACCTGCTGCAGATCAGCACGACGTCCTGGGACGGCGATCCGCAGACCCAGGCGCGGAGCATCGGCGATCACCTCGCCGGGAGCTTCCGCGGCTACCGGGAGGCCACGATCACTCCGGTGACCTATCTCGGCGTCCCGGCGGCGGATCTGGACTTCGCCTACGACCGCTCGACCGGGACCGGGCGTGTCAAGGACAGGTTCTTCCGCGTCGACGGCCACGCCTTCGCGATCTACTTCCGGATGCCCGCGGACCAGTGGCCGGACTCCCAGCGTTACCTCGATCCCATCTTCAGCAGCTTCCACGTCGGCTGAAACGGCACAACCTTCGAGAGATGCCGGGACCTGACGACCAGTGGCGCGGGGAGTGCAGCGCCGACGCCAACCAGATATGGCGGCGCGGCTGAGCCACCGGCGTACTACGCGGTTGCGAGACTCAGGGCCGGTCTCCTCCGGGAGACGGCCCTGACCGCAGCATGCTCAGCACATCAGCCGGGCAGCGTCGACTGCTGGGCGGCGCTCCTGTTGCAGGTGTAGATCTGCAGCCGGGTGCCGTCCGTGGTCGTGCTGTTCGGATCGTCGAGGCACTTCCCGGATCCGGGGTTGGTCAGTGCCTTGCCCGCCGCGTCGTAGGTCCACTGCTGCGCGCCACTCGTATTGCAGTCCCAGAGCTGGACCTTCGTGCCGTCGGCGGTCATTCCGAGAACCTTCGTGTCGAACAACTTATGGTGCAGGGCGCACAGGCAGACGCCGTTCGTCACCTCGTCGGGGCCGGGGGCCGGTCACGGCCGTACGATGAACCTGAAAGGCCGATCGACATGGCCGACCTGCTCGGAGACCACCTCCCGGACGAACTCGTCCACGCGCTGGGCGACGAGGCGCTCGCCGCCACGGACCAGCCCGCCTTCCTGCTCGTCACCACCGACGAGGACGGGGCGCCGCGGATCTGCATGCTCAGCGCCGGTGAGCTGCTCGCACGGGACGAGCGGACGCTGCGGGTGGCGTTGTGGCACGGCACCCGGACCGCGCGCAACCTCGGCCGCGGCGGCACGGTGCTGTTCGGCGCAGTCTCTCCCGGGTCCGTGATCTACGTACAGGCGACACCGACCCGCCTGACGCCTCCGGAGCCGGCCGGAACGCAATCCTTCGAGCTGAGCGTGACGAGCGTGGAGTCCGACGTCCACGCCGGTATGCCGGTCACCAGCGGCATTACCTTCCGGTCCGAGGAGCCCGACCAGGCCACGACCCTCGCGGCCTGGCGCCGGCAACGGGACCTGCTGGCGCGGGCGGCCGTCGCGTCCGAAGAAGGCCGGTGACCTGCGTCCGCGGTTCAGGCGGAGCGGGCCTCGGCCTCCTCGCCGACCTCGGGGTCGTCGGCCAGGTGGAAGTCGCAGCGCACGAGGGCGGCGTAGTGGCCGCCGAGGGCGAGCAGCCCCTCGTGCGAGCCCCGCTCGACGATGCGACCGCGGTCGAGAACCAGGATCTGGTCGGCGCCACGGATCGTGGACAGCCGGTGCGCGATCGTGATCGTGGTGCGCCCGGCGGACAGCGCGTCGATCGCCTCCTGCACGGCCCGCTCGGTCTGCGTGTCGAGCGCGCTGGTCGCCTCGTCCAGCACGAGGATCGGCGGGTCGCGCAGCACGGCCCGCGCGATCGCCAGGCGCTGTTTCTCCCCGCCGGAGAACCGGTATCCGCGCTCGCCGACCAGGGTGTCGTAGCCGTCCGGCAGCGCGGCGATGTGCTCGTGGATCTGCGCGACGCTCGCCGCCTCGACGAGCTCGGCGTCAGTGGCGTCCGGCTTGGCGAACCGTAGGTTGTCCGCGACGGAGGCATGGAAGAGATAGGTCTCCTGCGAGACGACGCCCACCGCGCGGGCCAGGTCGTCGAAGGACAGGTCCCGCACGTCGACCCCGTCGATCGTCACGCTGCCGGAGGTCACGTCGTACAGCCGCGGGATCAGGTAGCTGAGGGTCGTCTTCCCCGAACCCGTCTCGCCGACGATCGCCAGGCTGTCTCCGGCGGGAATGGTCACGTCGACGTCGCGCAGCGTCTCGCCCGCGGCGCCCCCGTAGCGGAACCCGACCTCGCGGAGCCGTACGTCGCCGCGGATCTCGCCGACGCGAACGGGATGTTCGGGTTCGGCGACGTCGATCGGCAGGTCGAGGTACTCGAAGATGCGGCCGAACAGCTCGAGCGAGGACTGCAGGTCCACTCCGACCTGGAGGAGTTGCACGGTGGGCCGGAACAGGCTCTGCTGCAGTGTCGTGAAGGCCACCAGGGTCCCGATGGAGATCAGCATGTGGCCGTCCCGGCCGGTGAGGCCCGTCGCCCAGTAGACGACCGCGGGCATGGAGGACATGACGATCTGGATCGTCGACTGCCGCCACCGGCCCGCCATGTTCGCGCGGACCTCCAGGTCGGACAGCGTGGCCGACTCGACGGCGAACGCGTCGGTCAGCGTACGGGAGCGGCCCATCGTGTGCCCGAGCAGGATCCCGCTCACCGACAGGGACTCGTGGACCATCGAGGCCAGCGTGGCGAGCTGGCTCTGCCGCATCCGGGTGATGCGGCGGCGTTCCTGGCCGACGCGGCGGCTGACCCACACGAAGACCGGCATCATGATCAGCGAGACCAGCGTCAGCCGCCACTCCAGTGCGGCCATGGCGATGACCGTGGCGACGACGGTCGTCAGGTTGGAGACCAACGTGGTGGCGGTGGTGGTCACCGTCGCCTGCATGCCGCCGATGTCGTTGGCGATCCGGGACTGGACCTCGCCGGTGCGCGTGCGGGTGAAGAAGGCCAGCGACATGCGCTGCAGGTGGGCGTAGACGGCGGTGCGCAGGTCGTGCATCACCCGCTGCCCGACCTTCGCGGACACGTACGTCTGCGACACGCTGAAGCAGCTGTTGGCGACCGAAACGACGATCATCCCGGTGGCCAGCACGGTCAGCAGACCCACGCGTCCCTTGGGCAGGGCGACGTCGATCACCTCGCGGATCAGGAACGGGTTAAGCAGCGACACCAGCGACGACGCGGCGACGAGCAGGCCGACGAAGGCCAGGCTCCAGCGGTACGGCGCGAAGAGGTGGACGACCCGCCGCAGCGGCACCCGGGGTGGGGGCACGGCGGCCGGATCGTCGGCCTGCGGGTCCCGGCCCGCGTCCGTCGGGGACGGCCGATCGCGTTCGTGGACATGGACGTTCAAGGGCGCTCCACGACTCGGTGGCTCTTGACCATTACAGAGTAACACTCACAATGTGCATAACTCAGTATGAGTCACATCCGGTAAGCTCTGCGGCATGGATCAAGAGGAGTCGTCGGCGCAGCTCGCAGACCTCTTCCAGCGACTGACGAAGCGCCTGCGGCGGGCTCAGCTGGCCCGGCTCGCCCCGCTGGGTCTCACTCCCGCCCAGGAGCGGGCGCTGCGCATGATCACTCGTAGCGACGAACCGCTGCGGATGACCGAGCTGGCCGATCGCCTCGGCGTCGTGCCCCGGTCGGTCACCACCGTGATCGACTCCTTGGAGCAGGCGGGCCTGGTCCGCCGCGCGGTCGACCCGGCCAATCGGCGCGCCATCCGGCTGCACCTCACCGACGCGGGATTGGCCGTACGGGAAGAGATGCGCCAGGCCCGTCGGCAGGCGAGCGAGGATCTGTTCGCACCGCTGTCCGGAGACGAGCGTCGCGCACTGATCGGACTGCTGTCCGTGCTGGACGACGCGCTGGCGGAGCAGCCGACCCGGCCGGGAACGTCAAGTGATGTTAACCAGGCGTTCGCCTGATCCGAGGGCGCATGGCGGGAACGCCTGCGATCTTCATGATCCGAAGGCCCTTAAAGCCCGGTCGCCGGGAGTTGACGGTTCAGTAAATGACCGGTTCGCCCCTGCCCGAGGCGCCGCCCCGGCTGCTCGCGGCGCTCCGCCGCAGGATGCTGGAGCTGGCCGCGACGCGCGCCCAGGGCGCGCTCACGTACTTCATCACGACGGAGCACACCGTACGGGCCCGGGAGATCCTCGGTCCGGATCCGATCCTCGTGTGCGAGTTGCCCGTGGTGCTCGACACCGACGCCGAACGGGCCCGCGCCACCGCGCGGGAGTGCGCCGCGTTCTTCCTCGCCCTGCCGAACTACCTGAACAACCTGCGCGAACACGGCTTCTCCGACGCCGACCTCGCGGGCGGCGGCAGCGACCGGCTGATCGAGGCCGTGGTCCCGTGGGGCGGCCCGGACGCCATCGTCGAGCGGATCCGTGCCCACCAGGAGGCGGGCGCGGTCCACGTCGCGATCCAGCCGATCGCCGGCGGCTTCGCCGAGCAGCTCAACGCGCTCGCGCCCGTCCTCATCGGCTGATCGAGTGATCTAGTCGCAGAGATTCCAGATGTCTCCGTCCTTGTCCTTGACCGGTTCGAGGATGCGCAGGGCGTCCCGCCGGCCCAGCTCGATCGCCTCGTCGATGAACTCCGGCTCGAAGAACAAGTAGCTCATCAGCTCACCGCGGCTCGCCGTCGGTCCGATGAGCATGCTGAGCAGTCTCAGCTCGGGGTGCTGGAGGGCGCGCAGTCCGGCCATGCCCGTCGTCAGGACGGTGTTCGCGAGTTGCCCCAGTTCGTCGACGTCGCCCGGACGCGGCCCCGCGAAGAGGCTGTCGATGACGCGGTACTTCCGGCCACTGGCGCGGTTCATGACGTCCGTGGCGCCGGCCCGTACGAGTTGGTTGATCTCTCGGAGGGTGTTGAGGTCTTCGATCATGTAATCGACCAGCGCGCCGTTGAGGAGTTGGGCGAAGGTGTCCTGCACGGTCGGTGGCATTCCGGCATGGTCGCCGAGTGGTTTGTCGAGCCGTTTGCCCGGGTCGGTGGCGATGACGACGACCCGTTCGACGCCGAGGTCGATCGCCGGTCCGATCGGCGCGTTGAGCCGGACTCCGCCGTCCATGTACCAGCCGTCGGTCTCCTCGCTCTTGATGCGCACCGGAGGGAACAGCACCGGGACGGCGGCCGACGCCATGATGTGTTCGGGCATCAGATGAGCGTCGACGTAGTCCACCGCGCGGACCAGATCGTTCTCCGGCGTGCGAATGCGCGGGCTCTCGACGAATATCTGCGTGCGCCCGGTGCGGCTCACCGTGGTCGCCACGGCGACCGCCTGGACCGCGCCGGACCGCAGGTTCTTGTGGAGGTCCCGCCAGTTCAGCATCTCCGCCAGGGCCTTCCCCATCGGCCGGGTGTCCAGCAGACCCCCGGTCATCGGGACGGGGATGTTCCCCAGCCTGAGCAGGTAGCGCATCGCCGCGGTCGGCAGCATCGGCAGGACCGGCTTGAACACCATGCCGCGACGCACGGATCGCCACATCGACAGCGCTCGCTCCGCGGCCTCATGCGCGTCCAGATGGGCGAGTGAGGCGAAAAGCGCGGCGTTGATGGCACCGGCACTGGTCCCGACGAAGATGGACGGCCGGTAGCCTCGATTGTCGAGTTCCGGCAGCAATACCGACAGCACTCCGGCCTCGTACGCGCCGCGCGCGCCCGCTCCCGCCAGTACGACACCGACGCTTCCTTCATCGGGCTCCTCGCGTCTGATCCGTTGCGGGCGTTCCTGGCGTTCCTGGCGTTCCTCGCGCTGATCCTGTTGCCGGGAACGCTGAGTCGCCTCTGTCATCGCTGCCTCCTCGAATCCGTGCCGTTTTCGGACATGCGAGGGGGTCAACGACGCAATGCCCCGTTCCAGGGCCAGAAACCCCAAGGGAGCGCCAGGGTAGTTCGCGGATTTCCAACGAACCATGCGAAACGGGCGTGCCCGCGGCGGTGCGTCACGACCATCGGGTCGTTGTCGACGTAGACGACCCGTGCGTCGGGCGCGACCGTCTGCGCGACCGAGTGCACGTTGCCCTGCGTGGGCAGGCCGGCGCCGATGTCCAGGAACTGCCTCATCCCGGCGTCGCCGGCCAGGAACCGTATCGCGCGATGGAGGAAGCGGCGGTTCTCCTGCACCATCATCGGCATGTCGGGGAGGGCCGCGATGACGTTGTCGGCGGCCTGCCGGTCGACCGCAGTGGAACCGGGACTTTCGGCCCTGTCCGGGCGGCTGATCGTGCGGTGACGCTGGGATGAGGAGTGTGCAGCTCGACCGCCTTTTCCTCGACGTGAACGGCACCGCGTTGCGCGGGAGCAGTCCGATGACCCATCGACATCAGCGAAGTCTGGATGTCGGCGCGCTCAGCCGGGTGGACGGCGAGGGCGCGCTGTACGTGCGGATCGCCGATGACCGGGTCGAGGAGATCCGGCTGAACATCTACGAGCCGCCGCGTTTCTTCGAGGCGTTGCTGCGCGGCCGCGCGTATACCGAACCACCGGACATCACCTCCCGGATCTGCGGGATCTGCCCCGTCGCCTACCAGCTGAGCGCGTGCCGGGCCGTGGAGGACGCCTGCGGCGTCGCGGTCGAGGGACCCCTGAACGATCTGCGTCGGCTCTTGTACTGCGGTGAGTGGATCGAGAGCCATGCCCTGCACATCTACCTGCTGCACGCCCCGGACTTCCTCGGCCATCCGAGCGCCGTGGAGATGGCGCGAGACAACCGGCCGTTGGTGGAACGCGGCCTCCGGATCAAGAAGGCCGGTAACGCGATCATCGAGCTGCTCGGTGGCCGGGCGATCCACCCGATCAACGTTCGGATCGGTGGGTTCCACCGGGTGCCGGTCGCCGCCGAACTGTCCGGCCTGGTGCCGCAGCTCCGCCGGGCCTTGGAGGACGCGCTCGCCACCGTCCGCTGGGTGGCCGGCTTCGAGTTCCCGCATCTGACGTTCGACCATGAGTTCCTCGCGCTGACCGGGGAGGACTATCCGCTCGAGCGCGGCACGCCCCGGACCTCCGCGGGTACCGCGTTCGAGGTCGCGGACTTCGAGGATCAGGTGATCGAGGAGCAGGTTCCGCACTCCACCGCCCTGCAGGCCAAGCTGGTGCACGGCGGCCGGTATCTGACCGGGCCGCTGGCGCGGTTCGCGCTGAACCGGGACCGGCTGTCGCCGCTGGCACGCGAGGCCGCCGACGCCGCCGGACTCGGCCGGCAGTGCCGCAACCCGTTCCAGAGCATCGTCGTCCGCGCCGTCGAGGTCGTCCATGCGATCGAAGAGGCCCTGCGCATCATCGCCGCCTACCGGCCCCCACCACGCCCCTACGTCCCGCTCCGGCCACGGGCGGGCCGCGGCCACGGCGCGACCGAGGCTCCCCGCGGAGTCCTGTTCCACCGCTACGACCTCGACGCCGGCGGCCTGCTCACCTCGGCCCGGATCGTCCCGCCCACCTCCCAGAACCAGGCGGCCATCGAGGAGGACCTGCGCCGTCTCGTGCAGGACCGCCTCGACCTCGACGACGCCGCACTCACCGAGGCATGCGAACGGGCCATCCGCAGCTACGACCCGTGCATCTCGTGCGCGGCGCACTTCCTCGACCTGACGGTCGTCCGCTCATGATCGTCATCGGCGTGGGCAACGAGTGGCGTCGCGACGACGGGGCCGGTCCGGCGGTCGTCCGCGACCTCCGCGGCCGCTGCCCGGACGACGTGCCGCTCGTGGCCTGTGAGGGTGAGCCCACCCGGCTGATGGAGCTCTGGGCCGCCGCCGAGTCCGGCTCCTCCTCGCAGGTGGCGCTCGCCTCGATGACGCGCGTCACGGCGGTGACCAACTGGGCGAACGCGGCCTGCCCTTCCGGAAGGGCCTCCGCGACGGTCGAAACGACGATGTCCGCGCCACCCTGACGGGTACGGGATGCGCTCACTCCGAACATCAGCCGGTACAGCTGGGGATTGTCCAGTGCGTGGTCACGGTAGGCCAGCCCGAGCGCGAGCAGGTCCGCGACCGGATCACCGTCGCGCGGGTTCGCTTCGGTCGCGGGTGTTATTCCTGAACTTAACAGCGTTATTCAGTGGCCATCGACGAGAGCCGCGGATCATGAGCAATCAATTCCTTGAGGGCGGTTTCGCGCCGGTCAGGCGGGAGTACACGGTCACCGACCTGCCCGTTACCGGGACCATCCCCGCGCACCTGGACGGCAGATACCTGCGTAACGGGCCGAACCCCGCGGCGGAGGTCGACCCCGACACGTACAACTGGTTCACCGGGGACGGGATGGTGCACGGCGTCCGCATCCACGACGGACGGGCCGAGTGGTATCGCAACCGCTGGGTCCGTACGTCCCGGGTCGCCGCCGCGCTGGGCGAGTCGTTCCGCAGTGCCAAGAGCAGTGCCCCGCTGGCCGGGACGGGTGCCAACACCAACGTGATCGGTCACGCCGGCCGTACGCTGGCGCTGGTCGAGGCGGGGCTCGCCATCCAGGAACTGACCGACGAACTCGACACCGTCGGGTTCTGTGACTTCGACGGCACCCTGCCCGGCGGCTACACCGCTCATCCGAAGCGAGACCCCGAGTCCGGAGAACTCCACGCGGTGTCGTACTTCTTCGGCAGCGGGGACCAGGTGCGGTACTCGGTCATCGACACCGCCGGACACGCACGCCGTACCGTCGACATCCGCGTCACCGGCAGCCCGATGATGCACGACTTCTCGCTCACCGAGTCCCACGTCGTGTTCTACGACCTGCCCGTCACCTTCGACGCGCGGCAGGCCGCGGAGGTCTCGGTGCCCCGGTTCCTGCGCGCGCCCGCGCGGCTGGTCATGTCCGCGCTGATCGGGCGCGTGCGGATTCCCGATCCGATCATCGCGGCGGCCGGCCGGCGCAGCGGCTCGGGCGGCCGGATGCCGTACCGCTGGAATCCGAACTACCCGGCACGGATCGGCGTCATGCCACGGTCCGGGGGTGCCGACGACGTCCGGTGGTTCGAGGTGGAACCGTGCTACGTCTTCCATCCGCTGAACGCCTACGACGATGGCGACACGATCGTGCTCGAGGTCGTCCGCCATGCGAAGGTCTTCGACGACGACCTGCACGGACCCACCGAGGGCGTGCCGACCCTCGCCCGCTGGACCGTCGACCTCGGCGGCGGAAAGGTCCGCGAGGAGCGGGTGGACGACCAGGCCCAGGAGTTCCCTCGGGTGGACGAACGGCTCGTCGGCCGACGGCACCGGTACGGCTACGCGCTGGCGCTGCGCAGCGGCATCACGGCGTCCGACACGGTGCTCAAGCATGACATCCTGCGCGGTACGACGATGCGCCGATCGTTCGGCGAGGGCCGGCAGGCCGGCGAGTTCGTGTTCGAGCCGAACTCCCCGGACGCCGCCGAGGACGACGGCGTGCTGATGGGGTTCGTCTACGACCCGGCCACCGACCGTACCGACCTCATGCTGCTCGACGCGGAGAGCATGGAGACGGTCGCCGCGATCCACCTCCCCGTCCGTGTGCCGGCCGGTTTCCACGGAAACTGGGTGGCGTCCCAGTAGCCCGAATATTCTTCAGCGACACGGTGGTGACGTCGCCGACCTCGATCGTCCGTGTCCAGACCGGGTCGGTGGTGGACCGCATGACGTCCGAAGCGGGCGAGCGGGCGTGGGCCCTCGGTCTCGCCGTCGGCCGCCGGCTCACCTCCTGGCCCAGCAATGTCCGCGGCCGGGCGAGATGGGGGGATAGTTGTAGGTTTGTGCAACCGTGGGTATGACAGAACCCTGACCGATCGCGGTCGTCCGACCGTACGAAGTCGAACTGTCGCACCCGCAGGAGGACGCTGCCGGAATGAGCCTCTTCACGGACGATCGCCATCCCCGTGCCCACGCTCGCAGGCACGGCGAGCCCGTCCGGACCGATGATGAGCACATCGGGTTCAACGGCAGGATGGCCGCCTGGATCACCGCCAAGATCGGCTCGATGTGGACCGTCTACATCTCCTCGGCGTTCTGCGCGGTCTGGATGCTGGTGGCGCAGACAGGGCCGCTGTCCTTCGACAGGTACCCCTTTCCGTTCCTGCTCTTCCTCGGCAACGTGGTGCAGTTGCTGCTGATCTTCATCATCCTGCTCGGGCAGCAGGTGCTCGGGCGCGTGTCGGACAAGCGAGCGCTGCAGACGTACGAGGACGCCGAGGCGATCCTGCACGACTGCCGGCAGATCCAGAATCATTTGATCGCCCAGGACACCCACCTGGCGAACTGCTCTGACCTGGCCGCGGAGGAACACGACGTTCTCGCCAAAGCGGCCGAGCGCCTGGACGAACCGCCGAAGACGGCGGATGAGTACGTCGGGTTCAACGGGCGGCTGGCCGCCTGGATCACGAACAAGGTCGGCACGATGACGGCCTTCTACATCGCTTGCGTCATCCAGTTCGGCTGGATGGCGCTGGCCCAGACCGGGGTGATCAACTTTGACCGCTATCCGTTCTCCTTCTTGCTGTTCCTGTCCAGCCTGGCTCAGCTTCTGCTGATGTTCATCGTCATGGTGGGACAGAACGTGATCGGGAAAGCCGCTGACGCGCGGGCCACGCAGACCTATCTGAACGCCCAGGCGGTGCGGCACGCGTGTGAACGCCTGCAGACGCACCTGAAGGCTCAGGACCTGGCCATCCTCCATATCGTCGAGCACATGGAGGAGTGCCGCTCCCAGGCCCGCGACCGAAACGGTGAGCTGAGCGAATCCGCTTGACGGCGGCGGGAGCGTTGCTTTAGATCACCGACCGAGCACACGTTGATGATCTTGTCGCTGCCGCGCGGCGAGGGTATCGGCGTTGCCCGGGACGCCAGATGGTTACCTTCCCGTCCGGTCGTCCGTCATGGCTCTGACGGGTCAGTACCGGCCGACGTAACAAGGAGGCTCCCATGTCAGCACTGGTCTCGACCATCGAGGTCGCTCGCCGACCGGAGGAGGTGTTCGCCTACGTCACCGACCCCACACGGTTCCCCGAATGGCAGGACGACGTCGTGAGCGTCTGCATGACGGGCGATGAGCCGCCCGCCGTGGGGACCCGGTTCACCACGACCCGCCGCATCGGCGGTGTCGACCGCACGATGACCCAGGAGATCATCCGCATCGAGCCACCGCGCGCCTGGTCCGCCGAGGGCGTCGACGGCCCGATCCGGCCGGCCGCCGGAGTGACGATCGAGCCACTCGACGACGGCGCGCGGTCCCGGGTCACCTTCACGCTCGACTTCCGCGGCCACGGTGTCGGCGTCCCCCTCGTACCCCTCGTCCGCCGCCAGGCCCGGCAGGGGGCCGCCCAGAGCTACCGGAGCCTTCGAGAACTGCTGGAAGGTTCCGCCTGATCGTTCGCCAGGACCGGCGCGGAGGGAACTCAGGCGGTCATGTCGGTCCCGGTGTGCAGCCCGTCGAGCGCCCCGGCCAGGTCGTCGGCCAGGACGCGGAGGGGTCCGTGCCCGCCGGCCGTCGGTGGCCGTCCTCGGACGTCTGCCCGGCCCGGGGGAGTGCGGCGTGTCGATCCGGAGGGTGTAGTCGCGCGTCAGCCGGCGAAGGGGCATCGTCAGCGGGGACCAGGGGACGACGTCGGGCCGCTCGTGCGCGACGACCGAGAGCGCGGCCTCACCATCTGCCGCCTCCCCGGCCACCATGACCTCGTCTG
>JBJMIW010000436.1:0-4062 GCA_045806665.1 Actinoallomurus sp. | reverse complement strand
TCCTCGCCGACCTGCGCATGCACGTCGGAGGTGAACGTCGCGAACGCCTCGTCCGCACAGTTGTCCCGCCCCGTCGGCCACCGGAACGGGTACGCCATCGGCACGCGGTAGATCTCGCTCGCGAACGGTCCGAAGTGGTGCTTGTAGGGCATGTTCTTCGCCGTCAGCGCCATCGTCATGTTCGTGCGGCCGTGATACGCGTGGTCGAACGCCACGATCGCCGACCGCCCGGTGTACGAGCGGGCGATCTTGACGGCGTTCTCCACGGCCTCCGCACCGGAGTTGAACAGCGCGGACCGCTTCTCGTGCTCGCCCGGCGTCAGCTCGTTGAGGGCTTCGGCGACCTCGACGTACTCCGCGTACGGCGTGATCATGAAGCAGGTGTGGGTGAAGTCGGCGACCTGTGCCTGCACCCGCTCGACCACTCGAGGGGCCGAGTTGCCGACCGTGGTCACGGCGATGCCCGAGCCGAAGTCGATGAGCTGGTTGCCGTCGATGTCGACCAGGATCCCTCCGCCGGCGCGCTCGACGTAGACGGGAAGGCCGGTCGAGACGCCCGCGGCGACCGCGGCGTTCTTCCGTGCGTGGAGTTCGGCCGAGCGGGGACCGGGGATCGCGGTCTTGAGGACGCGGCGCTGTTCGATGCCAGGGGGCGGGGTCATCCTGTGGTTCTCCAGGTGGTGCGTTGTGTGCGGCTCAGTATGCGACGTTGTGCATGACGTGCTTGATCCGGGTGTAGTCCTCGAGGCCGTACATCGCCAGGTCTCGAACGCCCGCGCGGCGGCGGCGAACGCGGCGTCGACGTCCTCGGCCCCGGAGACCGGCGCGGTCGCGTAGACCTCACCCGTCGACGGGTCGATCACCTCGCTCGTACGGCCGGAGGCGGCGTCGAGGCTCTTGCCGTCGAGGACGTCCCGAATGCGCTCCATCGTCATTTTCCGTCGCTCAGGGCCATCGCGGACAGCAGTTCGTAGCCGACGTGGGAGGCCGCGATCCCGGTGATCTCGGCGTGGTCGTACGCGGGCGCGACCTCGACGATGTCGCCACCGACGAGCCGCAGGTCGGCGAATGCGCGCAGGATGGCGAGCAGCTCGCGGCTGAGCAGGCCACCGGACTCGGGAGTGCCGGTGCCGGGCGCGAACGCCGGGTCGAGCACGTCGATGTCGACCGAGACGTAGACCGGGAGGTCCTGCACCCGCTCGCGGATCCGCTCGATCACGCCGCGCGTGCCGAGGTCCTCCATTTCCCGGGCGTGCACCGCCTGGAAGCCGAGCTCGGCGTCGTCCTTGAGGTCCGCCGAGTCGTACAGCGGCCCGCGGATGCCGACGTGCATGCAGCCGGACAGGTCGAGCAGGCCCTCCTCGGACGCCCGCCGGAACGGCGTGCCATGCGTGGTCGCCGCGCCGAAGTAGGTGTCCCAGGTGTCGAGGTGCGCGTCGAAGTGGACGACGGCGACCGGACCGTGGCGGCGCGCCAGCGACCGCAGCAGCGGCAGCGCGATCGTGTGGTCGCCGCCGATGGTCAGCAACCGGCCCGCCCGCTCGAGCAGCGCGTCCGAGCCCGCCTCGATCTCCCGGACGGCCTCGTCGATCGAGAACGGGTTGACCGCGATGTCGCCCGCGTCGACGACCTGCTGCCGCCCAAACGGGCTGACGTCCAGCGCCGGGTTGTACGGCCGCAGCAGCCGGGAGGACTCGCGTACGTGAGCGGGCCCGAACCGGGCGCCTGGCCGGTAGCTCACGCCGGCGTCGAAGGGCACGCCGACCACGGCGACGTCGACATCGGAGACCTCGTCGAGGCGCGGCAGCCGGGCGAACGTCGCAGGGCCGGCGAAGCGGGGCACGACGCTGGCCACCACGGGACCGACGTGGCCGTTCTCGGTCGTGCGAGGCAGGTTGTCAGACATGGGTTCCTCTCATCTACCTGGCGGGATAACCATAGGGCAACAAGGGTTGTCTGTGAAGAAACCATCTGCAACCAACGCGATGGTCTCCGCCCAGGGGAGACGAGCACCGTCTTCGAGCGCGAGACCATCGTCTTCGAACGCCACGGCTCCCGCTGGCTCGCCGTGCACGAGCACCTCTCACCCGCTCCGGGCGCGGTCGCCTAGACCGTGCATGATCAGTGTTCGCAGTAGAGTGCGGATGGCGGCCTCGGCGGGCCGCCACCGCGACGCGAGCGGTCCGGCGTCGCCGACGAAGGGATGAAGGGATCGGATGAAGTCAGTGCCGATCGCCTCCGGCAACCAGGAGCTTCGCATCGGCGCCCGGTTGCGCGACGCGCGGCAGCGCCAGGGGCTGACGATCGACCAGGTAGCGCAGAGCACCGGGCTGACCAAGGGCTTCATCAGCCGGATCGAGCGCGACGTCACCTCGCCGAGCGTCTCGACGCTGGTGACGGTCTGCGCCGCGTTGTCGCTGCCCGTCGGTGAGCTGTTCACCGCGCCCAAGACCGACGTCGTCCGTAAGGCCGACGCGCCGGACATCCAGCTCACGGGGCGCGGCGCGCAGGAGCGGCTCCTGACCCCGCGCGGCCAGGGCCGCGTCCAACTCGTGCGCTCCGTGATCGGGCCCGGCGGCACCGGCGGCGAGGAGCTGTACACCCTCAACTGCGAGGTCGAGGTCGTGCACGTGCTTCGCGGCAGCCTCCGCATTCAGTTCAGCAAGTCCTCGACGTTGCTGACCGAGGGGGACACGCTGACCTTCTCCGGGCGCGAGCCGCACAGCTGGCTCAACCCCGACGAGAACACCGCGGCTGAGGCCCTGTGGGTCATCGTCCCCGCCCCGTGGGAGTCCTGACCTCAGACTATCCGCGTCCCACGTGGCAGCCGGCCGGACGACGGGCCGGCCGGAGGCGAAGCCCCGGCGGAGCCTGCTGCCACGCCGGTGGGGGAGCCTGTGCTCCTGCGGCCTTCGGCCATGTCCTTGGCCGGGCGGCGGACTCGCTGACAAAAGTAGTACTGGCGGCGGACGCCGAACCGCTCCTGCCCGCGCTCCTGCGCCAAGATGGCGCGGCAGGAGTCCATACCGGCGCGCTGTTCTTCCGCACCTGCTTGATGCCGGTCGGATCTTGACCGAGGGTGTCTAGTCGCCGCCATGCCGGTGATGATGCGTTGACGGTCCCTTGGACCAGGGCGGGATGTCGGGGGTGATGTCCTTCTCTTGGTGGATTCGTGCGGAACGGCGTGGGGCTCGGGTATCCGCACGCTGGGCGAGGCATCGCGTTCCGCGTTGTCTACCCAGGCGAGACGATGTCTCGCCTGGGTAGACGCATGTCGGAGGCAAGGTGCCACCCAGGCGGTGCGATTTGTGGTGGTTGCCTGTTGTATCCCAGGGGTGTCGTCCGCGGCCGAGCCTGTTGCTCGGAGAAGCTCCGCCTGCGGTGCTGGTTTGTGGGCTTTCATCCCGTTCTGGATCGCGGTTGCCGAGCATCCTGTACCGCTGGAAACGGCGAAGGCCCCTCAAAACCAAGTCCTGTTCGAGGGGCCTTCGGTGTTCCGGTATTACGGGCGCTGTGGCTCGGTGACGACGGCGACCTCAACGCAGTTGCCGGATCCGCCGCCGGAGCGGCTGCTCTTGCGCCATTCGGTGACGGGGGACTGGGACACGCTGCACTCCCTCATTCATTCTCGGCCAACCGCCTGAGCCAGGCGATCGACCAATCCGGCCCGAGCGCGGTCGCGCTCAGGAACTGGAAGACGCTCCGTCGTTCCTCAACCGCGGCGGCGACTTCCACGTAGGAGGAGCCCGGCCGCGCCTCGCGGTAGACCAGGCTTGGATCATCCTCATAGTCCAGGATCACGAACGAGCCGTTAAGACCTGCGTGCGGAGCGATGCTCATCGGCATGACCTGGACGGTGACGTGTTCCAGACGCTCGGTTTCGATGAGCCGCTGGAGCTGCTCGACCTTGGCCTCATGTGAGCCGAAGGAGCGGGTCAAGGCGTTCTCATCGATGACCGCCCACAGCTTCGGCGGGTTCTTGAAGGAGACCAGATGACCCCCGAGTCCGTCGACGAGCCCGCCGCCCGGCCGAAGGCCACCGACGTCGAGCCCTACGGCATC
>JBJMIW010000435.1:0-8439 GCA_045806665.1 Actinoallomurus sp. | reverse complement strand
AGCGCGGCGACCGAGTGCTGCGTCGGCTTGGTCTTCAGCTCGCCGGACGGTCCGATGTACGGCAGCAGCGAGACGTGGAGGAAGAAGCAGTTGTCCCGGCCGATCTCGTGCCGGATCTGCCGCACGGCCTCCAGGAACGGCAGCGACTCGATGTCGCCGACCGTGCCGCCGACCTCGGTGATGACCACGTCGACGTCGGGCGCGGCCATGCCGCGGATCCGGTCCTTGATCTCATTGGTGATGTGCGGGATCACCTGGACCGTGTCGCCGAGGTACTCCCCGCGCCGCTCCTTCGCGATCACGTTGGAGTACACCTGGCCGGTGGTGACGTTGGCGGAGCCGTGCAGCTCCGTATCGAGGAACCGCTCGTAGTGGCCGACGTCCAGGTCGGTCTCGGCCCCGTCGTCGGTGACGAAGACCTCGCCGTGCTGGAACGGGTTCATCGTCCCGGGGTCCACATTGAGGTAGGGGTCGAGCTTCTGCATGGTGACGCGCAGACCGCGAAGGGTCAGCAGCCGCCCGAGGCTGGAGGCCGTCAGCCCTTTGCCGAGGCTCGAGGCGACACCGCCGGTGACGAAGAGATGCTTGGTGGCCCGGCTGGAGCCACCAATGACTGCCGAAGGCAAGAAAGACGCTCCCGTGGTCGTTGTCCTGGCGTTCACCGGCGTGGCGAACTGCCGAATGTCCACGGGCCACCAGGATAACAGGCAACTCTCCTGGTAGCGCGCGGGCGATCGTCTACGCTCCGTCAACGGCCACGGTCGGCAGGAGTCCCGGGAGGCCGATCGACGGCGGCCGTCCACGTCCCGCCGGGCGGCCGGTGACCGCAGGACAAGTGACCGATGGGCCGTCAGCGGTAGCCGTTCGCGTAGCTGCCGGTGGCGTTCGGCGTCATCCCGTCCTGGATCTGGCCGGAGAGCTCGTCGATGATCTTTCGGGCCTGGTCCGCGGCGGTACGGGCCTGGTCCCGCTCGCTCGACAGGGCGGCCAGGGCGTCGCGCTGCTGGGTCACGGCCTCGGCGAGCTGGTCCACCCACTCCTCGCGCTCTTGCAGCTTCTTGACCATGGCGTCGCGCTCGGTCGCGGCCTGCCGGGCGGACGCGAGCGCCTGGTCGCGTTCACGGACGGCGTCCTCGGCACGGCGCTGCGCCTGGGCCAGCTCCGACTGGACCCGTGCCTGGCCCCGCTCGGCGAGGTCCCGGCCGCTCTCGGCCTTGGTCGCCTGATCCACCGCCCGGCGGCGCTCGACGTCGAGCTCCTGCGCCCGGCGGCGCGCGTCCTCGGCCTCCTTCGCCGACGCCCCCGCCGCCTGCTGCAGGGTCAGGGTCGCCGCCTCGAGGTCGGCGTTCTTCGATCGCAGGCTGTTCAGCTCGGCCTTCGCGGCCTCCAGGGCCTGCGACAGCTCCGCCGCGTGCTGGGAGAACCGGTCGCGCTCGCCCTCGACGGCCTTACGCGCCGTCTGGGCCTCACCGGCGGAGCGGTGCGCGTCGTCCCGGTCCTCGCGCATCTGGTCGCGCTCGGTGAACGCCTGGCGAGCGGTCGCCTCCGCCTGCTCGGCCGTCGCCCTCGCCTGGTCCGCGGCGGCGCGTGCCTGGTCGCGCTCGGTGAACGCCTGCCGCATCGCGGCCTCGGCCTGTTCGGTCACGACCCGCAGGCGCTCGACCTCCTGCCACGCCGAACCGGCCTCGCGCTGCGCGGCCTCCCGCTCGGCCATGAGCTGACGCACGGCGGCCTCGGCCTGCTCGGCGCGCTGCTCGGCCTGGCGCGCCTGAGCGAGGGCCTGGTCGGTCTCCTGGCGGGCGCCGACGGCCTCCCGCTGGGCCTGGTCCCGCTCGGTCAGGGCCTGACGCATGGCGGCCTCGGACTGCTCGGCCTGGGCCCGCGCCCGCAGCCCCTCCTGCCACGCCGTCTGCGCCTCCTGCTTGGCCGACTCGCGCTCGGAGATCGCCTGCCGGACGGCCGCCTCGGACTGCTCGACGCGCTGTCCCATCTCGTCGACCTGGGCGCGCATCCGGTCGACCTCCTGCAGGGCCGCTGCGGCGTCCTGTTTGGCGGCCTCGCGCTCGGCCATGAGCCCGCGCGCGGTGGCCTCGGCCTGCTCCTTGGCCTGCCGCTCGACCATCGTCTCCTGCTGCGCCGCCTCGCGCTCGGCCATCATCTGCCGGACCGCGGCCTCGGCCTGCTCCTTCAGCTGCCGCTCGGCGAGCGTCTCCTGCTGGGCGGCCTCGCGTTCGACCATCAGCTGCCGCGCCGCGGCCTCGGCCTGCTCCTTGGCGTGCCGCTCGGTCTGCGCCTCCTGTCGCGCGGTGGCGGCCTCACGCTGTGCGGACTCCCGCTCGGCCATCATCTGGCGTACCGCGGCCTCGGCCTGCTCGGCGCGCTGCTCCGTCTGGTCGTGCGACGCGCGGATGCGCTCGACCTCCTGGAGCGCGGAGGCGGCGTCCTGTTTGGCGGACTCGCGCTCGGCGAGCATCTGGCGTGCGGTGGCCTGGGCCTGCTGCACCTGAGTGCGGAGCCGCTCGACCTCCTGCCAGGCGGACGCGGCCTCCTGCTTGGCCGACTCGTGCTCAGCACGCACCGAGGCGATCTGCGCCGCGGCGTCCTGCTTGGCCTGGGCGACCTTCTCCTCACCCTGCGCCAGGGCGCCGGCGAGCATGTCGGCCATCTGCCTCAGCCGGTCGACCACCTCGGCCGGTTGGCCCGCGTCGCCAAGACGTGCCGGCAGGTTTGCGTTGCTCGGCGCCCACGACGACCCGGCGCCCTCTGCGGCATAGGAACCGCCCGAACCGTTGAGATCGCTCACATAGGGAACTCTAAGGGCGTCTTACCAAGCTGTCTGCCATGTCACTCAAGGTGTGGCGTATGACTCGTGATGAATTCGATATCTGCGCTGCGGAGGACGGCGCTCGTGACCAGCGGGGACGCGACCCGAGGCCGTACATCGTCACTCTGTGAGGTCGTCGGCGTGTCGGATGCGAGAATTCTCGACCATGAGGACGCTCTACCCGCCGATCGAGCCCTACGACTCCGGCCTGCTCGACGTCGGCGACGACGACCAGATCTACTGGGAGGTCTGCGGCAACCCGGAAGGCAAGCCCGCGGTGATGCTGCACGGCGGGCCGGGCGGCGGCTGCGCACCCGGCCATCGACGGCAGTTCGACCCGGAGGCGTACCGCATCGTGCTGTTCGACCAGCGCAACTGCGGGCGCAGCCTGCCGCACGCGAGCGACCCGGCCGTCTCGCTGGAGCAGAACACGACCTGGAACCTCGTCGCGGACATGGAGCGGCTGCGCGAGCACCTGGGCATCGACCGGTGGCTCGTCTTCGGCGGCTCCTGGGGCAGCGCGCTGGCCCTGGCGTACGCCCAGACGCAACCGGACCGGGTGACCGAGCTGATCCTGCGGGGGATCTTCACGCTGCGGCCGTTCGAGCTGTACTGGTTCTACCAGGAGGGGGCCTCGCTGCTGTTCCCCGACCTGTGGGAGAAGTACGTGGCCCCGATCCCCGAGAACGAGCGGGAGGACCTCATCGGCGCGTTCGCCGCGCGGCTGAACGATCCCGACCCGGCCGTACGGATCCCGGCGGCGCAGGCCTGGAGCGTCTGGGAGGGCTCGACGATCACGCTGCGCCCCGACCCGGAGACCATCGCCGAGCAGGCCGACCCCGGCTACGCCGTGGCGTTCGCCCGGATCGAGAACCACTACTTCGTCAACGACGGGTTCTTCGAGGACGAGCAGTTGATCCGGGACGTCGACAAGATCCGCCACATCCCGGCGGTCATCGTGCAGGGCCGCTACGACGTCTGCACGCCGACGGCGACGGCGTGGGACCTGCACAGGGCCTGGCCGGAGGCGGAGTTCCACATCGTGGACGATGCCGGGCACGCCTACACCGAGCCGGGCATCCTGCACCACTTGATCGAGGCCACCGACCGCTTCGCCCGTTGACGCCCTGAAGGCACGACCGACACGATGTCACCGCCGAAACGACTCAGGTGGTGCTCATGACGCGGTCGATGGCCGTAATTCCGCAACGGACCGGCCACCGCGGAGTTCTCCGTACGGCTCGCGGACCGCGTCGGGCGGATCCTCCACGAGGGCCGGTTCCCCCTCATGCTCGGCGGCGACTGCGGCATCGCCCTGGGGACGGCCTGTCCTTCCCGGAATTCACCGAGGCGCTGGCGACCCTGCTCGCCGGCCCGCGGGCGGTCGGCCTGCACGTGGGCATCCACGACCGCCGACCTGCCCGCATCCGAACAGGATTCGGTACGGTGGGAGCGAACGCACCACGGGAGTGAGGCGGCGACGGTGGCTTATGGCTGAGACGGCGATCGCCGGG
Organism: Actinoallomurus sp.; assembly: GCA_045806665.1. Classification (GTDB taxonomy): domain Bacteria; phylum Actinomycetota; class Actinomycetes; order Streptosporangiales; family Streptosporangiaceae; genus Actinoallomurus. Next base: position 4,101 of record JBJMIW010000435.1, on the reverse strand, counting down.
CTCGGCATGACCGAGCTCGGCAAGGTGTACGGCCGGAGCCCGCGCCGCCTGGCCGCCGAGGCCGTGCGCGCGGCGGCGGCCGACGCCGGACTCCCCCTGACCGACCTCGACGGCCTGATCGTCGCCCCGGGCATGTCCGGCTCCCCCGGCGTGGAGCTCGCCCGCACGCTCGGCCTGCGCGATCTTCGGCTGCTCCTGCAGATGAGCTCCTTCGGCGCCAGCGCCGGCGCGATGGTGGCCTACGCCGCGTCGATGATCGCCGCCGGTTCGGCGACCGCCGTCGCCTGCGTGTTCGCCGACGCGCCGCTGCGACCCGAACGCCCGGCCGGTGCGGCGTACCACCGGGATGCCCCCGAGTGGCACGGCCTGGACGGGCTCCGTGCCGCGCTCGGCTTCCGCAGCGTCACCGCGTACTACGCGCTGGCGGCCCGGCGCCACATGGCCCGCTACGGCACGACCAGCGAGCAGTTCGGCGCCATCGCGGTCGGCACGCGAGCCTGGGCGGCGGGCAACCCGCGCGCCCGGTTCCGCGACCCGATCTCGCTGCGCGATCACCAGGAGTCCCGCTGGGTCGTCGAGCCGCTGCACCTCCTCGACTGCTGCCTGGTCTCCAACGGCGGCATCGCGGTGATCGTGACCAGCGCCGAGCGCGCCCGCGACCTCGCGCGGCCGCCGGTGTACGTCTGGGGCTGGGGGCAGGGGCACCCCGGGCACCCGTTGCAACGCGGCAGTGAGTTCGGGCTGACGACCGGCGCCGCGATCTCCGGCCCCGCGGCGATGAAGATGGCCGGCGTCACACCCGGCGAGATCACCATGTGCCAGCTCTACGACTGCTACACCTACACCGTCCTGGTGTCCCTGGAGGACTACGGCTTCTGCCCCAAGGGCGAGGGCGGTCCGTTCGCCGCCAGCGGCGCGCTCGGCCCCGGCGGGGCGCTCCCGACCAACACGGGCGGCGGGCAGCTGTCCGCGTACTACATGTGGGGCATGACGCCGCTGTCGGAGGCCGTCATCCAGGCGCGCGGCGACGGCGGCGACCGCCAGGGACCGCGCAACGACCTGATCCTGGTCAGCGGGAACGGCGGCATCCTCGACCACCACGCGACGCTGATCGTCGGTCCGAACCCGAGGGGACGATGACCATGGAGGCGTACGGCGTCGTGCGCCGCGACGGCCGCTCCGATCCGTTCTTCGACGGGGCGGCGCGAGACCGGATGATGCTCCGGCGCTGCGTCCCCTGCCACCGGTGGTACGCGCCGGACGCCGGCGGCTGCACCGAGTGCGGCGCCGAGGACCTCGCCTGGACGGAGGCGAGCGGCCGGGCGGTCCTGGTGTCGTGGGCGGTCGCGCATCTGCCGGGCGGGGAGTCCGCGCCGCTGGCGCTGGTCGAGCTCGCCGAGGGGCCGTGGATGTACGCCCGGTTGCACGGGGTGACCAGCCCCCGCGAAGGCCTGCCGCTGCGTGCGCGCTTCGTCCACCCGGACGAGGGCGAGAGCCATCCCGTTTTCGAGGAGCACGAGTGAAGACCGAGGTGTGTGACAGGTTCGGGATTGAGTTCCCGCTGTTCGCCTTCAGCCACTGCCGCGACGTCGTGGCGGCCGTCACCAACGCGGGCGGCTTCGGCGTACTGGGCGCGGTCGCCTACAGCCCCGACCGCCTCGAGGAGGAGCTGCGCTGGATCGACGACCACGTCGGCGGCCGCCCGTACGGCGTGGACGTCCTGGTCCCCGGCAAGATCGCTAAGGAGGCGGCGGACGGCCGGGAGTCGTTGCTGTCGGCCGTGCCGCCGGAGCACTGGGAGTTCCTGAAGGGCCTGTTCGAGAAGTACGGCGTCCCGGCCCCGCCGCCGGAGGCCCGCGCCGACTCGCGCGTCGACCACGTCGGGCGGCAGGTGACCCGGCAGGGAGCCACGGAGCTGATCGACGTGGCGCTCGCCCATCCGATCCGGCTCATCGCCAGCGCGCTCGGCCCGCCCCCGCCGATCATGGTCGAGCGGGCCCGCGCCGCCGGGGTGCCGGTGGCGGCGCTGGTGGGCACGGTCGAACACGCGCGGCGCCAGGTGGAGGCCGGAGTCGACCTCATCGTGGCGCAGGGCGGCGAGGCCGGTGGGCACACCGGCGAGATCTCCACGATGGTGCTCGTGCCGGAGGTCGTCGACGCGGTGGCGCCGCTCCCCGTCCTCGCCGCGGGCGGCATCGCGACCGGCCGCCAGATGGCCGCCGCGCTGGCCCTGGGCGCGTCGGGCGTCTGGTGCGGCTCGGTGTGGCTGACCACCGAGGAGGCCGAGACGCTGCCCGCGGTGAAGGCGAAGATGCTCGCGGCGAGTTCGCGCGACACCGTCCGCTCGCGGTCGCGCACGGGCAAGCCGGCCCGGCAGCTGCGCTCCGCCTGGACCGACGAATGGGACTCGGCCGACAGCCCCGGCCCGCTCCCGATGCCGCTGCAGATGATCGTCGCAGAGGGTGCGATGGCGCCCATCGGCAAGGCCGCCGAGGCCGGCAACGAGGGCGCCCGGCAGCTCGCCAACTACTTCGTCGGCCAGGTGGTCGGGCTGATGAACACCGTCAAGCCCGCACGCCAGGTCGTGTACGACATGATCGGGGAGTTCGCCGACGCGCTGGAGCGCCTGAACCGGATCACCGACGCCTGAGGCCCGCGTGCTCGCCGGTCCGGGCTACGGCCGGGGCGGGTGGGAGGTTCGGCTTCACGGCGGTCCGATTCATTCGCGGGGGTGGGTCCCGGACGGCCCGTGCCCCGAGTGGGCCGCGGCTCGGCTGGTCAGCGGCGGTACTGGTAAACCGGGCGGGGGTGGGCGCCCAGGATCATGGTCTCACCCCTGCCGCCTCGCGGGCGAGCCCTCGGGGCGGCGCGATGATCAGACAAGCTTGCCGGGGTACGGGCGACGGGATAGCATTCCAGTTGTTGCAGTCGTGGTTTCCCGTACGTATTAAGTTCGATCTTGAGCGCCCGCGGAAGTTGACGGCGGGCGTTTTCGCTTCTCCGGGAAAGTTTTCGCGGACGCAAGCAAAGGTCCGTAACGCAGCCCCGAACGTCACCCGGCGTCTCGGTGAGGCTCCCAACAAGGAGAGAAAAGAAAAGTGGCAGAAGGTACCGTCAAGTGGTTCAACGCCGACAAGGGCTTCGGGTTCATCGCGCCTGATGGTGGCGGCCCGGACGTGTTCGTGCACTACTCGGCGATCACTTCCTCCGGCTTCCGCAGCCTGGAGGAGAACCAGCGCGTCAGCTTCCAGACGACTCAGGGCCCCAAGGGCCCGCAGGCGGAGGACGTCACCCCGCTCTAAGGCTTAGCAATGCCTCACCGGGTCCGCACCGATGCTGGTGCGGACCCGGTGTCGTTTTGCCCGCGACCGCGGCCTCGGCGGAGGCCGGTCTGCGGGCGCCCCCTCATCGACGCCCCGCCCTCGGCGAGCCGCCAGGCATCGGCCCCGCCGGCGTGCGCGCGTGTCACCGTGGCGACCCGCGGCGTGCCGTCGACGGCGGGTCAGCGGACGCCGGCCTCCTTCATGTCGCGCAACTCACGCTTGAGCTCCTTGACCTCGTCGCGGAGCCGGGCCGCCATCTCGAACTGCAACTCCTCCGCGGCGTGGTGCATCTGCTGCGTCATCTGGTCGATGAGTGCCTCCATCTCCTCGCGCGGCCGCTCGCCGACGAGGTCGGCGGCGTGCCGGCCGACCCGCTGCTTGGAGGACAGGCCCGGGACCGGGGCCTTGCCCCGGCTCTGCTGTCGTCCGGCGCCGCCGATGAGCTCCTCGGTGTCGGCGTCCTCGCGGGTCAGCATGTCGAGGATGTCGGCGATCTTCTTGCGCAGCGCCGTGGGCTCGATGCCGTTCGCCTCGTTGTAGGCCACCTGCTTGGCGCGCCGCCGGTTGGTCTCGTCGATCGCCCGCTCCATCGACGGGGTGATCTTGTCGGCGTACATGTGGACCTGGCCGGAGACGTTCCGCGCGGCACGGCCGATCGTCTGGATCAGCGAGGTCTCCGAGCGGAGGAAGCCCTCCTTGTCGGCGTCGAGGATGCTGACCAGGGACACCTCCGGCAGGTCGAGGCCCTCGCGGAGCAGGTTGATGCCGACGAGGACGT
>JBJMIW010000434.1:0-16225 GCA_045806665.1 Actinoallomurus sp. | reverse complement strand
GGTCTGCGTCGACTTCTGCGAGAAGATGGTCAAAGAGACCAACCCCGGCGTCTGGGAGCGCGCCGAGCGCACCGAGGCGCCGCACGCCGCCGAGCACGGCTACCGGACGATCGCCGACATCATGCGGTCGCTGAACCCCCTGGAAGGGGAGTTCTACCGCGAGGCCCTCGCCATGAGCCGCGTGACGCGGGAGATGTTCTGCCTGATGGAGGGCAGGCACGTCCACCCGTCCACGCTGTATCCGGGCGGCGTCGGCACGGTGGCGACGATCCAGCTGTTCACCGACTACCTCACCAGGCTCACCAAGTACGTGGAGTTCATGAAGCGGGTCGTGCCCATGCACGACGACCTGTTCGACTTCTTCTATGAGGCGCTGCCCGGCTATGAGCAGGTCGGCCGCAGACGGGTGATGCTGGGCTGCTGGGGCAGCCTGAACGACCCGGAGCACTGCGACTTCCGGTACGAGAACATGTCCGACTGGGGACGGCGGATGTTCGTCACCCCGGGCGTGATCGTCGACGGCGAACTGGTCACCAACGACCTGGTCGACATCAACCTCGGCATCCGGATCCTGCTCGGCAGTTCGTACTACGACGACTGGGCCGACCAGGAGCCGTTCGTGCGGACCGACCCGCTCGGCAACCCGGTGGACATCCGGCACCCGTGGAACCAGCACACGATCCCGAAGCCGCAGAAGCGCAACTTCAACGACAAGTACAGCTGGGTGATGTCGCCGCGCTGGTTCGACGGGCAGAGCCTGCTGGCGCTGGACACCGGCGGCGGGCCGCTGGCGCGGCTCTGGTCGACCGCGCTCAACGGGCTGCTCGACATCGGCTACGTCAAGGCGACCGGCCACAGCGTCCTCATCCACCTGCCGAAGACGGCGCTGCTGCCGGAGAAGACGTTCGAGTGGACGATCCCGCAGTGGAACGGCGAGCCGCTGTCCAACGCGCTCGAGCGCAACCGGGCGCGCACCTACTTCCAGGCGTACGCCGCCGCGTGCGCGCTGTTCTTCTGCGAGCAGGCGATGAACGAGGTCCGCCAGGGGCACACCCAGACGTGGGCGCCGTTCACCGTGCCGGACGAGGCGATCAGCTGCGGCTTCACCGAGGCGGTCCGCGGCCTCCTGTCCCACCACATGGTCATCAGGAACGGCAAGATCGCGAACTACCACCCGTACCCGCCGACGCCGTGGAACGCCAGCGTCCGCGACTCGTACGGGACCCCGGGGCCGTACGAGGACGCGGTGCAGAACACCCCGATCTTCGAGGAGAACCCGCCGGAGACGTTCAAGGGCATCGACATCATGCGCACCGTCCGCAGCTTCGACCCATGCCTGCCCTGCGGGGTGCACATGTACCTCGGCAAGGGCAAGGAGCTGCGCAAACTGCACACGCCACACGCCTTCGGTCCGATGTGACCGAAGCCGGCAGGTCGCGGAGAGGGGGCCGACATGCCGGAGACGTACGACGTCCGCGCGACGGGCGACCGCGTGGACGCGCTGCTGGCCGAGCTCGGCCGGTCCGCCGACGCCGCGACCACGGCGAAGGTCGAGGAGCTGCTGCGGTCCGTGGTCGGGCTGTACGGCGCCGGGCTCGAACGCGTCATGGAGATCGTCACCGAGACCGGCGCGGCGGAGGCGCTGCGCCGGCTCGCCTCGGACGAGCTCGTCTCCGGCCTGCTGATCCTCCACGAGCTGCACCCGCTGACGGCGGAGGAGCGCGTCCGCGCCGCGCTGGACGAGGTCCGCCCGTACCTCGGCCTGCACGACGGCGGCGTCGAGCTGCTCGGCATCGACGGCGACGGGGTCGCCCGGCTCCGGCTGGAGGGCACCTGCCATGGCTGCCCGTCCTCGCGGGTCACCGTGACGCAGGCGATCGAACGCGCCATCGCCGGCGCGGCCCCGGACATCGCCCGGGTCGATGTGGAAGGCCTCGTCGCCGAGCCGGAGCCCCGGCAGCTGCTGCAGATCGGTCCCCGTCCGTCCGAGGGCGCCACGGCGGCCCCGGACGGGCGGACACGGGCGGTCGGGGACACACCGCCGGTACGGACACCGCCCGGGCCGTGTCCGGTGCCCGAGGAGGCGGTCCGATGACCGCGGGCGGACTCAGCCGGTTCCGCGAGCCCCCGGCCGCGGACGTGGAGCGCTGCGAGATGTGCGCCGAACCGCTCGGCGACCGGCACGGCCACGTCGTGAACGTCGAGTCCCGCGCGCTGCTGTGCACCTGCCCGCCGTGCCACCTGCTGTTCACCCAGGACGGCGCGGGTCGTGGGCGGTTCCGCGCCGTGCCCGACCGCTTCCTCTACACCGAGAACTTCCGGATATCCGCGGCGGACTGGGACGACCTCCAGATCCCCGTCCGCATGGCCTTCTTCTTCCACAACTCCGCGCTCGGCCGGAACGTCGCCTTCTACCCCAGCCCCGGCGGCGCCACCGAGTCGCTGCTCCCCCTCGCCACCTGGGAGCGCGTGCTCGCGGCCAACCCGGCCCTCGCCGACGTACGGCCGGACGTCGAGGCGCTGCTGGTCGACCGGGCCGCCGAGGACCGGTTCGCCTGTTACCTGGTGCCGATCGACGCGTGCTACGAGCTGGTCGGCCTTGTACGGATGCACTGGTGCGGCTTCTCGGGCGGCCAGGAGGCGTGGGAGGCGATCGAGGACTACTTCGCCGCGCTGCGGCGGCGCGGCCGGGAGGTCGCCCCTGAGGAGGCGGGCGATGGCTGAGTCGCGCTCCGAGTCCGTCCTGCAGTTCGCGTGCGTCGGCGCGCGGGCCGACCCGTACGCCGCCTCCCCCACGCTCATGCTGCGGCTGAGGATCACCGACGACGCGCCCGGCGGCGTGCACGCCATCGCGCTGCGCTGCCAGATCCGCATCGAGCCCGGCCGACGGCGCTATACCTCGGCGGAGGCCGGCCTGCTCGGCGACGTGTTCGGCCCCGCCGCCCGCTGGGGCGACACGCTGAAGGCGATGCAGCTCGCCACCCTCTCGATCATGGTGCCGGGCTTCACGGGCACGACCGAGGTCGACCTGCCGGTCCCCTGCGCGTACGACCTGGAGGTCGCCGCGGGGAAGTACTTCGCCGCGCTCGACGCCGGAGAGATCCCGCTCCTGCTGCTGTTCAGCGGCACCGTGTTCTGCCGCGGGCGATCCGGGTTCGAGGTCACGCCGGTGCCCTGGGACCGCGAGGCGCGGTACCGCCTGCCCGTGGCGCTGTGGCAGGAGCTGATGGACCTGTACTTCCCCGGCACCGGCTGGCTGCGCCTCCGCCGGGACACCCTCCGGTGCCTCCTGCGGTACAAGTCCGCCCGCGCGCTGGCGACCTGGGACGAGACCGTCGAACGGCTGCTGGAGGAGGCCGGAGGCTGAGATGAGGCGACACGAGATCGGCGCGGCGGAGGTGAGCGCGGCGATGGACCGCGCGCGGCGGGTCGCCGACGCGGTGCTCTACGAGGGCTACCTGCTCTATCCGTACCGCGCGTCGGCCGCCAAGAACCGTGTGCGCTGGCAGTTCGGCGTGCTGGTGCCGCCCGGCTACCCGGCGAGCGCCGAGCCCTCGGCGTCGGTGACCGAGTGCCCGCTGACGGCCGCACCCGACGCCGAACTCCGGGTGCTGGTCCGCTTCCTCCACCTGCGGACCCGCACGGTCGAGGAGGCGGTGGGCCGCGGGTTCCGGCCGGTCACCGAGCTCACCGTCGACGGCACCACCCACCTGACCTACGAGGACGCGGTCGAACGCGAGGCGAGGATCGTGCTCCGCCTCGGGGACGTCCTCGACGCCGAGCGGACGATCGTGATCGGAGTCCCCTGCGAATGGTCGACGGAGACGATCGAGGACGCGCGCGGGAGGCCGCGCGGCCGTGTCCTCCTGGAACAGATGTCCCTGCGGGCGGCCCTGCGGATCCGGGCCGAGCGCCTGCCCGGGCCGTACGGGCTGACCCGGCTCCGTGTCACGGTCGCGAACACGCACGGCTGGGGGGACCCGAGCGCGCCGCGCGAGCAGGCGCTGCGGCGCTCGCTCCTCGGCACCCATCTGATCATCGGGCTGAGCGGCGGCGACTTCATCTCCCTGATCGATCCGCCCGAGTGGGCGGCCGCGGCCGCGGCGGGTTGCCGCAACCGGCACACCTGGCCCGTGCTCGCGGGCGAGCCCGGCGAGCACGACGTCGTCCTGTCCTCGCCGATCATCCTGGACGACCATCCGGCGATCGCGCCCGAGAGCCCGGGGCAGCTGTTCGACTCCACCGAGATCGACGAGCTGCTGAGCCTGCGCACCCTGACCCTCACCGACCAGGAGAAGGCGGAGGCGCGGGCGACCGACCCGCGCGCCGCCGAGCTGATCGAACGCGTCGGTGACCTCCCACCGGAGCTCCTGGAACGGCTGCACGGCGCGATCCGGCAGTACGCGGAGCCCGAGGCGCGGACCGACGTGCCCTGGTGGGATCCCGGGATGGACCGGGATGTGGCGCCGGAGACCGACAGCGTGATGGTCGCCGGAGTCCGGGTCGCCCGGGGCAGTCGTGTACGGCTCCGGCCGGGGCGGCGGCGGGCGGACGCCCACGACATGTTCCTGGCGGGGCGCACGGCGCTCGTCGAGGCGGTCTTCCACGACGTCGACGACGTCCGGTACGTCGCGGTGACCCTGGAGGACGACCCCGGCGCCGACCTGGCCCGCGCGCAGGGCAGGTTCCACTACTTCGCCCCGGACGAGATCGAGCCCCTGCCCGGCGAGGAACCGGGAGGCGGCTCATGAGGATCCTGGTCGCGGGCTGCGGGAACATCTTCCTCGGGGACGACGGGTTCGGCAGCGTGGTCGCCCGCCGGCTCGCCGAGACGGCTCTGCCCGACGACGTGAAGGTCACCGACTTCGGCATCGGCGGCATCCACCTCGCGTACGAGCTGACCGGCGGCTACGACGTCACGATCCTGATCGACGCGGTGCCGCGTGGTGGCCCCGCGGGCACGCTGTACCTGCTCCAGCCCTCCCCGGACGACGCCGTGGACGGCTCCGTCGATGCGCACGACATGACGCCCGACGCCGTGCTGGCCCTGGCCGCGACGCTGGGCGGCACGACGGGGCGGGTGCTCCTGGTCGGCTGCGAACCGGCCGACACCTCACCCGGCATGGACCTGAGCCCTCCGGTGGCCGACGCCGTCCCCGAGGCCGTCGTCCTGGTCCTCGACCTGATCTCCGAAGAGCTCGCGGAGGCCCCCGCGGCGGGGCCCTCGACCGAGCGAACCCGACGAGCGAGCGAAGGGGCCGGCCGAGGCACGAGGCCGTCCCCGGAGCGAGTGAGGAGGGCGAGTGAGGCATAGCAGCGAAGGAGGAGTGCTCAATGCTGAAACGCCTGCTTGTCGGCACCGCTGTGGCCGCGGCGCTGACCGGGCTGAGCGTCCTGTTCGTCCAGTCACTGCCTGACATCAAGCGCTACATGAAGATCCGGCGAATGTGAGGACCCATGCACGAATACGGAATCGCGGAGGCGGTCCTGGCGGCCGTGGAGCGGCGCGCGGCCGGCCGTCCGGTACGCCGGGCACGCGTACGGGCGGGGGTACTGCTGCGGATCAGCGAGGCCGCCCTCGACCAGGCGTTCGTCATGATCTCCGACGGAACGGTGGCCGACGGCGCGCACGTGGAATTGATCGTGGACCCGGTGCGGCTGACCTGCGGCCGGTGTGACCGGACCACGACGTCCGACGGCCTCATGGCGGTGTGCCCCGCGTGCGGCGGGACCGACCTGGCGATCGAGGGCGGCGACGAGCTCGTCCTCGAATCAATCCAGCTAGTGGAGGCGGCACATGTGCCTGGGAATTCCCGGCGAGATCGTGCAGATCCTTACGGATCGCCCTGATCTGGCCAAGGTGGACGTGAGCGGCGTCCGGCGCGCGATCAACATCGGCCTGCTGGACGGCGAGCACCTCGCGCCCGGCGACTGGATCCTCATCCACGTCGGCTTCGCCCTGTCGAAGATCGACGAGGAGGAGGCGAAGGCGGCGCTGGCCTTCCTGGAGGGCATCGGCCAGGCGTACGCCGACGAGATGGCCGCCCTGCGCGACTCGACGATCGAGAAGGGGTGAGCGCCGATGCGCTTCGTGGACGAGTACCGCGACGCGGAGAAGGCCCAGGCGCTGGCGGCGAAGATCACCTCGCTGTGCGAGCCGGGCCGGCACTACAAGTTCATGGAGGTGTGCGGCGGCCACACCCACACCATCTACAAGCACGGCCTCGAGGACTACCTGCCCGAGACCATCACGCTCGTCCACGGGCCGGGCTGCCCGGTCTGCGTGATCCCGATGGGGCGAGTGGACGACGCCATCCACATCGCCGAGCAGCCGGACGTGATCATGACGTCGTTCGGCGACATGATGCGGGTCCCCGGCGGCCGCGGGTCGTTCTTCGAGTCGATGGCCGAGGGTGCGGACATCCGCATGGTCTACAGCCCTCTGGACGCCCTCAAGGTCGCCCGGCAGAACCCGGACCGGCGGGTCGTCTTCATGGCCATCGGCTTCGAGACCACCGCGCCCTCCACGGCGATGACCGTGCTGCGCGCCAAGGCCGAGGGGCTGACCAACTTCTCGATCTTCTGCAACCACGTGACGATCATTCCGGCGATCAAGGCGATCCTCGACTCCCCCGACCTGCGGCTCGACGGGTTCATCGGACCCGGCCACGTCTCGACGATCATCGGCTGCCGGCCGTACGAGTTCATCGCCCGCGACTACGGCAAACCGCTGGTCGTCGCCGGGTTCGAGCCGCTCGACGTGCTGCAGTCGATCTACATGATCCTGACCCAGCTGGCCGAGGGCCGCTGCGAGGTGGAGAACCAGTACGGCCGCGTGGTGCCGTGGAACGGCAACCGGCGGGCGCTGACCGCCATCAACGAGACGATGGAGCTGCGCCCGTACTTCGAGTGGCGCGGTCTGGGCTTCATCTCCCACTCGGCGCTGCGCGTCCGTGACGCGTACGCCGACTTCGACGCCGAACGGATCTTCGAGATCCCGGGGGGCCGGGTCGCCGACCCGAAGGCCTGCCAGTGCGGCGAGGTGCTCAAGGGCGTACTCAAGCCGTGGGAGTGCAAGGTGTTCGGCACCGCCTGCACCCCGGAGACCCCGATCGGCACCTGCATGGTCTCCTCCGAGGGCGCCTGCGCGGCCTACTACAACTACGGCCGGTTCACCCGCGAACGGGTGAAGGAGGCGACGACCCGATGAGCGACGAGCGGCCCCGGGCTGTCCGGGAGGTTCCCGGCGACCGGGAGGCGCAGGTCCTGCAGCGCATCGAGCGGGCCCGGCACCGGAAGGCGCGCGTCCGGGAGGAGTACATCAACCTCAGCCACGGCGCCGGCGGCAAGGCGACGCACACCCTGATCGAGGCCGTCTTCATGGAGGCGTTCCGCAACCCACTGCTGGAGCCCCTCGGAGACGGCGCGATCGTGGACGGGCTCGCCTTCACGACCGACTCGTTCGTGGTGACCCCGCTGTTCTTCCCCGGGGGTGACATCGGCGACCTCGCCGTCAACGGCACGGTGAACGACCTCGCGATGTGCGGCGCACGGCCGCAGCACCTGTCCGCCGGGTTCATCCTCGAAGAGGGCTTTCCGATCGCCGACCTGCGGCGCATCACCGCGTCGATGGCGGCGGCGGCCGAGCGGGCCGGCGTCCGCGTCGTCACCGGCGACACCAAGGTCGTGCAGCGCGGCAAGGGCGACGGCTGCTACATCAACACGGCCGGGATCGGCGTGCTCGACCGCGACACCCGGCTGAGCGCCTCCGCCGCCCGGCCCGGCGACGTCGTGATCGTCTCGGGCCCGATCGGCGAGCACGGCATCACGATCATGCTGGCGCGGGGCGAGCTCGACATCGAGGCCGACCTCACCTCTGACACCGCGCCGCTCAGCGCGCTCACCGAGCTCCTGCTGGACGCCTGCCCGGACGGGGACGTCCGGTTCCTGCGCGACGCGACCCGCGGCGGCGTCGCGACGATCCTCAACGAGATGGCGGAGGCCTCGAAGGTCTCGGTCGTGCTGGAGGAGGACGCCGTCCCGGTCCGGACCGCCGTACGAGGAGCGTGCGAGCTCCTCGGGATCGACCCGCTGTACGTCGCCTGTGAGGGCCGGATGGTCGCGGTGGTGGCCGAGCCGTCCGCCGACGCCGCGCTCGCCGCCCTGCGGTCCCACCCGCTCGGCGCGGAGGCCGCCGTGGTGGGCCGGATCGGAGAGGACCCGCCCGGGCTGGTCCTGCTGCGGACCGCCTTCGGCGGCACCCGAATCGTCGATGTCCTGGTCGGTGATCCACTGCCCCGGATCTGCTGACCGTGATCCGAGAAGGGGATGTCTCAGGATGAAGGAAGCAGAGGGCGCCGACCACCCGGGCCGTTTCCCTGAGGACGAAGAGCACGGCTTCGCGCCCGACGTCGGCACCGCGAGCGAGGAGGCCAAGCGCGCCGGCGACAAGGCCTTCGAAACGCCGCCGCCCGAGCCACAGTGGCCGGGCCGCGTCCCGTCCAAGGAGGAGGAAGAGGGCGTCCCGTCGACGGACATGAACGCGCGGACCCCGCTGGACGTCGGCACGAGCGAGAGCGCCCGGGCGGAGGAGATCGCGGCCCGTCAGCAGGAGCCCAGCCGCGAACCCGCCGGCACGAAGGGGGCCGACCGTCCGGCCGGCAAGCCGACCGCGGAGCACGGCACCGGTGTGGGCCCCCACGAGACGGTGGAGGAGGAGAGCCCGCAGATGCCGCCCGGCGACCAGGCCGGCTAGAAGCACTTCTCACCCGCCGTCGCCGGCGGCACGAAGAGCATGAGCGGCGTCGAGTACTAACGGATCTTGTAGCGGTCGATCAGCTGCTTGGCGATGACGTTCCGCTGGATCTCGTTGGTGCCCTCGCCGACGATCATCAGCGGGGCGTCGCGGAAGTACCGCTCGACGTCGAACTCGGTGGAGTAGCCGGCCGCGCCGTGGATGCGGACGGCATCGAGGGCGATGCGCATCGCGGCCTCGGAGGCGTACAGCTTGGCCATGCCGGCCTCCAGGTCGCAGCGCTCACCACTGTCCAGGCGGTCGGCGGCGTCCAGCGTGAGCAGTTGCGCGGCCCGTAGCCGGGTCGCCATGTCGGCGAGGTAGTTGCCGATCGACTGGTGCTGCCAGATCGGCCGGCCGAACGCCTCGCGCTCCTGGGCGTACCGCAGGGAGTCCTCAAGCGCGGCGCGGCCGACGCCGAGCGCCCGCGCGGCCACCTGGATGCGGCCGACCTCCAGGCCCCGCATCATCTGCGCGAATCCACGGCCCTCGGCGCCGCCGAGCACGGCGTCGAGGGGCGCCCGGTGGTCGTCGAACGCCAGCTCGCAGCTCTCGACGCCCTTGTACCCGAGTTTCGGCAGGTCACGGGAGACGGTCAGCCCGGGCCCCGGTTCGACGAGCAGGATGCTGATGCCGCAGTGCCGTGGGGTGGCGTCGGGGTCGGTCTTGCAGAGCAGGGCGATGAGGCCCGCACGGCGCGCGTTGGTGATCCAGATCTTCGCGCCGTTGACGACGTAGTGGTCGCCGTCGCGCCGGGCGGTGGTCGTGATCGCCTGGAGGTCCGAGCCGCCGGACGGCTCGGTGAGCGCCATCGTGGCGCGGAGCTCGCCGGTGGCCATCCGGGGCAGGTAGCGGCGCTTCTGCTCCTCGGTGCCGAAGACGCCGATCAGGTGCGAGACGACAGTGTGGCCGCCGAAGGCCCCGGCGAGGCTCATCCAGCCGCGGGCCAGCTCTTCGGTGACGAGGACGTAGCACCGTTTCGAGACGGCGACCTCGCCGTACGGCTCGGGGACGGCCAGCCCGAACACGCCCAGCTCCTTCATGCGCTCGATGAGCTGCTCAGGGTAGGTGTTCGCGTGCTCCAGGTCGCGGGCGACCGGGCGTACCTCCCGGTCCACGAAGTCGGCGACGACATCGACGATGGCGCGTTCTTCTTCGGTCAGTTCGGGCATAGCGGGGCCTCCTCGGCCTTTTACCGTATCGACGTGCGAACATGACGGTGATATCGCGCGCCGAGGTGCAGGAGGAGCCGTGGGGCTGCTGGAGGGACGGAGCGCCGTGATCACCGGCGCGGCACAGGGCATCGGGCTGGCCACGGCGCGGGTGTTCGCCGAGAACGGCGCCCGGGTCGTGATCGGCGACCGCGACCTCGACGCCGCCCGGGCCGCGGCGAAGGAGGTCGGCGGAATCGCCGTGGGCTGCGACGTCACCTCGGCCGCGGAGGTGTCGGCGCTGGTCGATCGGTGCGTGGCGGAGTACGGCGGGCTGGATGTCATGGTGAACAACGCGGGGATCACCCGGGACGCCACGATGCGGAAGATGACGGAGGAGGATTTCGACGCCGTGATCGACGTCCACCTGCGCGGGACGTGGAACGGCACCCGGGCCGCCTCCTTGATCATGCGGGAACGCCGCCGAGGGGCGATCGTGAACGTCTCGTCCATCTCCGGCAAGGTCGGGATGGCCGGCCAGACGAACTACAGCGCCGCGAAGGCGGGGATCGTCGGCATGACCAAGGCCGCCGCCAAGGAGCTCGCCTACCTGGGCGTACGCGTCAACGCGGTGCAGCCGGGACTGATCAGGACGACGATGACGGAGGCGATGCGGGCGGACGTCTGGGAGGGGAAGATGCGGGAGATCCCGATGGGACGCGCGGGCGAGCCGGAGGAGGTCGCGAACGTCGCGCTCTTCCTCGCCTCGGACCTGTCGAGCTACATGACCGGCGCCGTCCTGGAAATCGCCGGCGGGCGCTTCATGTGAGCTCGGCCACAGCCGAAAGATCTCGGCCGACGTTGTTTAGAAGCCGATTTCACGGAGAATCGCCTAGAGTAACCGCCGTATCGCAACCTGCGGAGACAACCCCGCCTGCGTAGCGTCCCGGCTCCCTGCTGCACATCCCGTCGGTCAGGAGCCGGCGCGAGGCTTCTCATGGATGTTCCGAACTCCGACCAGGGCGCGCCCCGGCCGGGCGGCCCACGTCTGCCGGCCGAGGTGAGAAGTTTCGTTGGACGTCGGCACGAGGTGGCCGAGGTCAAACGACTGCTGTCCACCTCACGGCTGATCACGCTCACCGGCGTCGGCGGGGTCGGCAAGACCCGGCTGGCCGCCCGTGCGGGCGCGGCAGTGCGCCGGGCCTTCCCCGACGGCGTATGGCTGGTCGAACTCGCCGAGCTGGACAACCCTGATCTTCTGGTCCCAGAGGTGTGCGAGGCACTGCGGATCTGTGATGCTTCGGCCCGCCCCGCCCTGCAGGTGCTGATCGACCGCCTCCGTGACGTCCAGGCCCTGCTGATCCTGGACAACTGCGAACACCTGCTGCCGGAGTGCACCCTGATGGTGGAGAGGCTGCTGCGCGCGGCACCCCGGCTGCGGATCCTGGCGACCAGCCGTCAGCCGCTGGGCATCGCCAGCGAGCAGACCCTGTCGGTGCCGGCGCTGCCGGTCACCGGCCCGGAGGCCGGCGGCACGGCCGGCGACGCGATGCGGTTGTTCGCCGAGCGCGCCGAGGCCGTGGTGCCCGGCTTCGCAGTCACCGAGGAGAACCGTGAGACCGTCGAGCGGATCTGTCGGCGGCTGGACGGGCTGCCGCTGGCGATCGAGCTCGCCGCCGTACGGATGCGGGCGTTGTCGGTGCAGCAGCTGCTGGACCGGCTCGACAACCGGTTCCGGCTGCTGACCTCCGGATCACCGGCAGGCCTGCCACGGCATCAGACGCTCCGAGCCTCGATCGACTGGAGCTACAGCCTGTGCACCGAGGCCGAACGGCTGCTCTGGGCGCGGGTGTCGGTGTTCTCCTGCGGATTGGACCTGGACGCCGCGGAGCAGGTCTGCGCCGGCGACGGCATCGCCCGGGACGAGGTCCTCGATCTGCTGGTCGGACTGGTCGACAAGTCAGTGCTGATCAGGGAGGAGTACCCGCACACCGTGCGGTACCGGCTGCTGGACACCATCCGGCAGTACGGCCGGGAATGCCTGGCCGTCTCCGGCTCCGAACCCCTCATCCAACGCCGTCACCGCGACTACTACCGCGGACTCGCCGCCGAGGCGCGGCGTCGCCTCTTCGGACCGGACCAGGTCGGCTGGCTGGTCCGGTTGCGAATCGAACACCCCAACCTGCGCGCGGCGCTGGAGTACTCCTTCAGCAGGCCCGGTCAGGCCGCGGTCGGCCTGGAGATGGCCACCGACCTGCTGTATCACTGGATCGCCAGCTACTACCTCACGGAGGGACGCGGCTGGCTCGATCGCGGGCTGGCCGCCGAGAAGGACCCGGTCGCACGGCGGGCCGACGCGCTGTGGGCCAACGCCTGGCTGGCCATCATCCAGGCCGAACCCGATCCGGCCCTGGGCATGCTGGAGGAGGCCGAGGGCATCGCGGACCGCCTCGGGCTGCCCTCCGTGCACGCGTATGTGGCGCTCTTCCGCGGAATGATCGCGATGAGCGGAGGGGACTCCGACAGCGCGATCCAGTGCTACGAGAAGGCGGTGGCCGGCCACCGGGAGACCGGCGACCCGGGGGGCCTGGCCCTCGGCCTCGTCCGGCTCTCCCTGGCCTATTCCTTCCAGGGAGACTCCCGGTCCGCCATCGCGTCCGGGGAGGAGGGCCTGGCCGTCTGCGACGCCGACGGTGAGCGCTGGCACAAGGCGTACGCGATGATGGCGCTCGGTGTGGACCTGTGGCGGCAGGGCGATCTGAAGCGCTCCGCAGAGCTGGAGAAGCAGAGCCTGCGGTTCAACCGGGACCTCGGCGACCCGCTGGGGATGGGGGTCAACCTGGAGGTCCTCGCCTGGATCGCCGCGGCGGACGAGCGATACCCGCGGGCGGCCCGGCTGCTGGGCATCCTGCGGACCACCTGGCAGATGATCGGCGCGCCGCTGTCCGGCTACGGCCATCTGGCCGGCTACCACGAGGAGTGCGAGTCCCGCACGCGGGTGGCGATGGGCGACCGGGCCTTCGCGACGGCCTGTGGCGAGGGCTCCGAGATGTCGATCGACAGAGCGATCGCCTACGCACTGGGCGAGCATCGGCCCTCGGCCACCGGTGCCGACACATCATCCCTGACCCGCCGGGAGACGGAGATCGCGCACCTGGTCGCGAAGGGTATGAGCAACAAGGACATCGCAGCCGAACTCGTGATCGCGCAGCGGACCGCCGAGGGCCACGTCGAGCACATCCTGAACAAACTCGGCTTCAACTCCCGCGCCCAGATCGCGGCATGGGTCGGGCAGAAACGGACCCTCGCTGGAGGCGCCCGCACGGGCGACGATCACGATGACGCACCAGAGTCCTAGCGGGAACGGCGACGACTCGACCTTCGTCGGACGTCGGCAGGAACTCGCCGACATCAGGCGGCTTTTGACGCGTACCCGGCTGCTGACGCTCACCGGTGCGGGCGGTGTCGGCAAGTCCCGGCTGGCGCGGCGTGCCGCCGAGGTGCTGCGGGCCGGCCACCCCGACGGGGCGCAGGTGATCCAACTGGCCGACCTGCAGGACGGCGGCCTGCTCGAATCCACGGTGGCCGCGGCGCTCGGACTCCGGGAGACGGATCGTCCCCGCAGCTCGGTACTGCTGGATCATTTGGCGGACAAACGGATGCTGCTCGTCCTGGACAACTGCGAGCATCTGCTGCCGCTGTGCTCCGTTCTGGTCGACCGGCTCCTGCGCGGCACGTCGCGGCTGCGGATCCTCGTGACCAGCCGGCAGACGCTCAGAGTGTGCGGCGAACGGCTGCTCCCGGTGCCGTCCCTGGCGGTCCCCGCCCCTGACGAGCCGCCCCGGAGGGTGGCGCGGCGGGAGGCGGTGCGGCTGTTCACCGACCGGGCCGCCGCCGTACGCCCGGGATTCACCGTCACCGCCGCCAACGCCGCCACGGTCGCTCGCATCGTCCAGCACCTCGACGGCATCCCGCTGGCCATCGAACTGGCCGCCGCCCGCCTGAGCACCATCTCCACCGACCGGCTCCTGCGTGAACTGGACGACCGATTCGCCGTCCTCACCGGCGGGAGCAGCACCGCGTTGCCACGGCATCAGACCCTGCGCGCCACCATGGACTGGAGCCGCGGCCTGTGCTCTCCCCCCGAACGACTCCTGTGGGACCGCCTGGCCACCTTTCCCGGCGGAGCCGACCTCGACGCCGCCGAAGAGATCTGCGGGAGGAACGGCATCGCCCGCGAGGACGTCCTGGACCTGATCGCCGGGCTGGTGGACAAGTCGGTGCTCAACACCGATCAGTTCGGCCCCAGGACGCGGTACCGGATGCTGAACAGCATCCGCGCGTACGGCCGCGAGCACCTGTCGCCCGAGGAGGAGACCCGGCTCTCCCACGACTTCTCCGCGTACTACCGGCGGCTGGCCGAGGCCAACCGCATCGACCGGGTCGTGCCCGACCAGGTGTGCCGCATGTGGACGCTGCAGATCGAGATCTCCAACCTGCGGATCGCCCTCGACGCGTGCTACACGCACGATCCCGCGGGCGGCCTGGAGATGGCCTCCGCCATGTGGGCGTACTGGGTGACGACCGGCACCCTCACCGAGGGACGGTACTGGCTGGATCGGGGGCTGGCCCTCACGCCCGGCGGTGATCCGGCACGGATCCCCGCCCTGTGGGCCAACGCCCTGATCGCCCTCTACCAGGGCGATCACGCGCATGCCCGGGCGGCGATCGACGAGTGCCACGCGCTCGCGGAACGGACGGGCGACGAGTCGGCCCTCGCCTCCGCCCTGCAGATCGCCGGCGTGGCGGAGTGCTCCGGCGGTGATCCCAACCGGGGATGCGCGCTGCTGGCACAGGCACGGAGGCACCACCGCGCGCTCGGCGACGTCCACGCCCTCTGCCTCAACCTGTACCTCACCTCGGTGTACGGCTCGGCGACGGTCCCGGCCGAGGCAGCCGTCCTGGGCGAGGAGCTCATCGACCTGTGCAACGAGCGCAACGCCTCGCTGTTCCGGACGTACGGGCAGTTCGGCGTGGGCCTCGCGGCCTGGAGCATGGGCGACTTGAACCGGGCGGAGTCGATGATGCGCCAGGTGGCCATTCCCTGGGCGGTCATCAACGACAACTGGGGGCTGACGCAGTTCCTGGAGGTGATGGCGTGGGCCGCCGGCGCACGGGGCGACCCCCTGCGCGCGGCTCACCTGCTCGGCGCGGCCGACGCGGTGTGGCGGGACCTTCACGCCTCCCCGATCGCGGTGCGCTACAGCGAGCAGTCTCATCGGCGCTGTGTGGCGCACACGCGCCATGTGCTGGGCGAACGGGCGTACACCGACGCCTTCCGGCGCGGCTCGCGGCTAGGTCTGGATCGAGCGATCGCCATGGCGCTGGAGGAGGACGAGCCGGCCATGGCGGGTGCCGGCTGAGCGTGCAGCGGGACGGTACGGCGCGGGGTTAGCGTCCTGGCGCCGGGAGCAGCGCGCCTGCTGCGGGCGGATCCGGGGGCACGGGGAGCGTCCTGGCGAGGGGGCCCGCCTCCGACCCCCGGATCCTTGCGAGGCATCAAACGGGTATCGCTTTCAGTTTCGCTGGCACCTCCCTTACGTCTCGGGGTCGTTGTCGCGAGGCGGCCGGTTCGCCGGTAGTTCGAACCAGACGGTCTTCCCGGTCGTCGTACGGGTGGCTCCCCAGCGGCTGGACAGCATGCCGACCAGGTAGAGCCCGCGGCCGCCTTCGTCGTTCTCGCCGGCCGGTCGCACGAGGGGTACCGACTCGGCGGCCTCGTCATGGATCTCGAACCGCAGCGTGCCCCCGTGGAGACGTACGGTGAGGCGGATCTCGCCGTACGCGTGGCGTATCGCGTTGGTCACGAGCTCACTGACGAGGAGTTCGGCGGTGTAACGCTGGTGGCCGAAGCCCCAGTCCTCCAGCTGTTCGCCGGCGAGCCGGCGGGCCGGACGCACCGCGGCGCTGCTTAGGGGGAGCGGCCAAGAGGCGATGTTGTCCTGACCGCTCCCCGCCCCTGTGGGAGGGCGGGCGGACTCGCCGCTGTGCACGGCGGCATTCGGCCCGTGCCGCCGATGCATGCTGCCGCTCCCGGGGCCGAGCGCGACCGATGGCGACGGAGGCTCAGGCCGCCGCGGCGCGCTCATAGGGGGGCTGGAGAGGGTGAGCCGATTCAACCGCCGCCCCTCCGCCGGGGACGCGAAACCTGCCCCGCCGCGGTCCGGAGCGTCCGCGGCCGGGCACGGGGGCTGGTGCTGACACATCGCCTCGTACCTTC
>JBJMIW010000433.1:0-12792 GCA_045806665.1 Actinoallomurus sp. | reverse complement strand
CGGATCGTCTGGTCCGACCGCGCCGCGGGCTCCCTGGGACTCGACCGGCTGGACGATGCGGTCGACGACGACGCCCGCGGGATGCTCGCCCAGGGTCTCACCGGCGTCCGCCGCTACGGCCCGGACGGCGAACGCCGCCGCGACGAACTGTCCGTCTTCGTGCACTCCTTCGCGCCGCCGCCACGCATGCTGGTCTTCGGCGCGATCGACTTCGCGGCGGCGGTCGTCCGCATCGGCCGGTTCCTCGGCTACCACGTGACCGTGTGCGACGCCCGCCCGGTCTTCGCCACCGCGAAGCGCTTCCCCGACGCGGACGACGTGGTCGTGAAGTGGCCGCACCGGTTCCTCGCCGACACGGAGGTGGACGAGCGGACGGCGATCTGCGTGCTCACCCACGACCCGAAGTTCGACGTACCCCTGCTGGAGGTGGCGCTGCGCACCCCGGCGGCCTACATCGGGGCGATGGGCTCCCGGCGTACGCACGACGACCGGCTCAAGCGGCTGCGGGAGGCGGGCGTGACCGAGGAGGAGATCGCACGGCTGCGTTCGCCCATCGGCCTCGACATCGGCGCCCGCACCCCGGAGGAGACCGCCGTCTCGGTCGCCGCCGAACTCATCCGGCTCCGCTGGGGCGGCACCGGGCTCCCCCTCAGCGAGACGGAGGGCCGGATCCACGGATGCTGACCCGACCGTCCACGATCCGGCCGTCTCAGCACGGATCCGGGGGGCAGGCCCCACCGTCCAAGAGTCGACCTGGCCCTACTGCGCGGGCGCGGGTCACGGCCCAGACTCGGAAGAGTCCAGACGTACGGGGAAGAAGGCCGATCATCATGCCGCAGAACGCCCGGAGAACCATGGCGCGCCGGGTCCTCGTCGCCGCGCTCGTCGGCGCGGCCGTCGCCGGGGGGACCGTCGCGGCTCCCGAGCGCGTCGCCCACGGGGTACTCCCGCCCGTCACCGGCCACCGCTGATGGATCTTTCGCCGCGTGACCGGGGCGACGCGGATGGGTACGCTCCCGAGGTGGGGATCAGACACGCGGGCGCACCGGCCGGACTGCTCCTGGCCGCCGGTGAGGGACGGCGGCTCGGCATTCCGAAGGCGCTCGTCGAGATCGGCGGGGTACGCCTCGTCGACCGCGGGGTCCGGATGCTCCACGAGGCGCGCTGCACCCCGATCGTCGTGGTGACCGGCGCGGCCGCGATCGACGTCGCGGGCGCGGTCGTCGTCCACAACCCGGACTGGCGGACCGGCATGGCCTCGTCGTTGCGCGCCGGGCTGTCGGCGCTGTCGGCCGAATGCCCGGCCGTGGTCATCGCACTGGTCGACCAGCCGCGGGTGACCGCGGCGGCCGTGCGACGGCTGCGCGCGGCGTACGACTCCGGGGCTCGGGTCGCGGTCGCCACGTACGCGGGCCGGCCGCGCAACCCGGTCCTCATCGCGCACGAACATCTGGCCGAGGCGGCGGCCGGCGCCTCCGGAGACGTCGGCGCCCGCGCCTTCCTGCGCACCCATCCCGAACTCGTCGTCACCGTGCCCTGCGACGACGTCGCGGACGCCGACGACATCGACACCCCCGAGGATCTCCAGCGCTTCAGCTGACCTCCGGGGCCGGGGGGATTCCGGATCGACACGTTCGCCAGGACAACCGGCCAGACGATGGCCATCGACGACCTGCGGCAGTTCGTGGGCGTGGACGACCTCGGCGAGGACCGGCGCGTCGATGAGGCGTGCCGCTGCCCCGCTCGGGCGCGGTGGCGGACCGGTAGGCCGTCAGCCGATCAGGTCGCGGACGTCGTCGCGGTCGACGGCGCCGCAGTCGACGGCGCGCCGCACCCGGGCGGTGAGCGCCGCGACGGTCGACGGCCGGTCGGCGGCGCCGCCGGCCTGCCCGGCGCGGTGGGCGCGCAGCCGGTCGACGGTGTCACCCAGGCCGTTCAGCAGGTACGTGTACACCGCGGCATATCGGCTCGGCAGCTGCGCGGCGTGCCGGTCCCAGCCCTGGTAGAAGCCGTGCAGCAGGGAGTAGCGGACCAGGCCCGCGTGCATTCGCCAGGCCTTGTGCACGTCCTTCGTCTCGTCGCCGGCCGGGACGATCTCGGTGGAGCCGTCCGACAGGCGTACGCCCGTACCGGCCAGCGTGACCTGCATGACGTGGCGCGCGTGGTCGCAGGCCGGGTGGTCGAGCCGCTGCTCCGACAGGGGCAGGCCGCACGCCGCCGTGTACTCCTGGACGCCGAAGTGGGCGGCACTCAGCCGGCTCCCGGCGACGGAGACGATGTCGGCCAGTTCCGTCACCGACTGCGGCGTCTCAACCTGGATCTCGAAGCGCAGCATCCCGTCGGGCAGGCCGATCTCCGCCTCGAACCGGGTGAGGAAGTCGGCGAAGATCTGCACGTGCTCGGCCGTAACGATCTTGGGGAACGTCACGACGAACCCGCCCGGCAGCCGGCCGAGGCGCTCGGCCAGCTCGGTGAGGAACCCGTCGAGGGTGCGCATGGACCGCTCGTGCCCGCCCGCCGCGAAGGACTTGACCCGCAGCCCCCAGTAGTACGGGAGGGACCGCGTCTCGTACGCCTCGGCGACGGCCTCGACGGCCGCGGCGACGTGCCCGTCCTCCTCGGCGTCGTCGCGGACGCCGTAGTCGCCGGCGAAGTCGATCCGCAGGTCCTCCACCGGCTCGCGGGAGAGCTTGGCGGCGACCCGCTCGCGCACGGTCTCGGCCAGGGCCGCGTCGACGCCCAAGGCACCGGCGAGGGTGGCGCCGTCGGGGGCGTGCGCGTCCAGCAGCCGCAGCGCCTCCTTGCCCAGGTCGGCGGCGGTGGCCGCGGTGAAGCGGTCGGCCGGGACGTGCACGGTGTGCACCGGCCGGCGCTGGTCCGCCTCGCCGGGGTACCGGCGGTCGTACTCCGCGCGTGCCTCCTCCACGCGGGCGCCGAGGTCGTCGATGGAGGACAGGGTCAGCTTCATGAGTTCCTTCCAGAGACAGCGCACCGTGTACACCGTCGCGCTCGCCTTCTCACGGGCGGCTCGGTCCTCACCGCCCACTCCGCTCGCTCGGCGGCTCGCCGCTCCACGTTACCGATCCGGGCCCGCGCGACAGTGATGATCGCCGACCGCGGGCACCGGCTCGGTGAGAGCGGTTCGGGAAGTGTGATCGTCGGCGGCGGTCGGTTCCCGGCGAGCCGCGGTCAGCCGCCGACGATCCCCCAGGAGGCCCCGAACTCCGTGCCCGGCTCCAGGACGATCAGGTCGGTCCCGGTGACGAACGCGTTGGGCGGGCAGGTCATCGGCTCGGCGCCGACGCCCGCACGGCGCATGCCGGCGGGCGCCTCATCGGCGGTGTAGATCTCCAGCCACGGATGCGCCTCGTCGGCCCACAGCGCGACCGACCGGGTCCCGTCCTCCAGGCGCACCCACGCGCGCCCGTCCGCCTCCCGGCGCAGCCCGGTGTACGGGTTGTCGATCTCCGTGGGTCCGAGGGGCCGCCCCTCCCGGAGGTCGAACTCCGTCCCGGTGACGTCCCGGGCCGTGGGCTCGGGGAGGGCACGGTCGTCGACCTCCAGATACCGGTCGGCGGGGACCGTCAGGGTGCACTCGTCCAGCGGACAGCCGAGGGTGAGGTACGGGTGCGCGCCGTGCCCGTACGGGGCGGGCCGCGAGCCGGCGTTGCGCGCCGACAGCCGTACCGTCAGGCCCTCCTCGGCGTCGAGGGCGTAGTCCACGGTCAGGTCCAGCCGGAACGGATAGCCGGTCCGGCCCAGCAGCCGGTACGTGAGGCGCACGCGGTGCGGTTCGTGCTCCGCGACCGCCCACGACTCCTCGCGTACGAGACCGTGGATGGCGTTGTCGCGCTCCCGCTCGTTGATCGGCAACTGGTACGCCTCGTCGCCGAACGCGTACCGTCCCCGGTCGATCCGGTTCGGCCAGGGCGCCAGCAGCTGCCCGGAGGCCGCGGGCGGCAGCTCGTCGGCGTCATGCGAGAGGATCAAGGGCCGGCCGTCCCGGGACAGGGCGCGCAGTGAACCGCCCTGCTCGGTGACGACGGCGGCGTACGGGCCGGCGGCGATCTCGTACTGGTACCCGGAGAGAGTCATGGGTCGATTGTGGCCGGTGGGCCGGCGGCCGCGTGGCGGGGCGCGCCGCCGCGCGCCGGGCCGCTGAGCGCCAGGGCGGCGCGGCAGCCCGTCAGCAGGCCCCAGGCGACGTCGGCGCCGGAGGTGTGACCGACCTCGATGAGGCGGCGTGCGGCGGGCGCGAGGGGTTCCTGGCCGGAGATGCCGCGCAGCACGGCGGTGGTCTCCAGGCTCGCCTGCCCGCGCGCGGCGCACTGCAGCAGGGTCGCCGCGAGGATGGTCGTGCGCTCGCACGCGTACGCGGTGACGGCGGCGCCGATCCAGTCGGCCAGCCAGACGGCCCGGCCTCCGCCGGAGACCGCCCCGCCCAGCAGGCGCAGCGCCAGCAGGAGGCCGGCCAGCGCGTCGTCGCCGCTCGGCGTCAGACCGGGGCCGAGCCCGACGATGCGTTCCGCCGCGTCGACGGCGTGCGCGAGGTCGCCCGCCGCGCAGGCGCCGGCGAGGACGTCCGGCAACGGTTGCCCGGTGAGCCCCCAGGGCCCGGCCAGCTCGCCCAGCGCCCGTGCTCCGTGCGCCAGCCGGGCCAGCGACAGCGGCCCGAGCACCGGGGTGGGGTCCCACCAGCGCCGGATCCGGACCCGGAGCCGGGTCGCGACGTCCACGCCGCCGTCGCCGACGAACGCGACGTCGCCCTCGCGGACGCCGCGGAACGGCTCCTGCCGTGCGGGCGCGGCGAGGACCACGGCGTTCGGCGGTCGTACGGCGTCTGTGGTGACCAGCGCGATGACGATCGGCTCGGCGGCCCCGTCGACCTTCAGGTAGGTCGTCGAGGGGAACACGGCCACCGCACGCGCGGTGCGCCGAGGGCCGCCCAGCAGGGAGCGGACCCCCAGGCTGGCGGCGCCCGGCAGGCTCAGGGCCGGAGCGGTACGCGGGCCGCGTCGCCGCCCGGCGGTGGTGGACGCCCTCATCCGGACCTCCCGCGGCGCGATGGGTCGGATCGCCCCGGGCCGCCCCCACGCGACACGGACCGTCAGGTCCGGTCACCGCCCGGCCGAGGCCGATCACGGTCGTGAACGTAAACCGGTGCGGGCCATGGCCGTATGGATGATTCTGCCAAGGATGGTTGCCAGCGTTCGTGTTTCTCGTCATTGTGATCGTTGTCGGGGGACACCTGCGGCAGATTGGGCGGCCATGTCCTCTTTTTCCGGACCTCGTCCTCCGGTACCGCGTCTTGCCCACTCAGGGCCCCTGACGCACGGTCTGTCCGTCGGGGAGGCCCTGGGCGTGTCGGCTCTCGCGGGCGCCCGGGTCATCGCCGGCGCCGGCGGCCTGGACCGCGTCGTGCAACGGCTCAACGTCATGGAGGTCCCGGAGGTCCTCGCCTGGGTCAAGCCGAACGAACTCCTGCTGACCACCGGCTACCCGCTGCGCCACATGCCCGAGTCGTTCGGCCACCTGGTCGCCGACCTCGACGCGTGCGGTGTGGCGGCCCTCGCGGTCAAGCCCGGTCGCTACCTCGACCGCCTGCCGGCCGAGATGCTCGAGCAGGCCGACCGGCTCGACCTCCCCGTCATCCTGCTGCCCGAGGACGCGGGGTTCGACGACATCCTGAACCAGGTGCTCACCGGCGTCCTCAACCGGCAGGCCGCGGTCCTCGCGCGAGCGGAGGAGGTGGCCCGCGCGCTCGTGCAGATCGTGCTGTGCGGCGGCGGCCTGCAGGAGGTCACCGATGAGGTCGCCACGCTACTGGACGCCGCGATGGCCGTCCTGGACGGTGACGGCCGGCAGCTCGCGGCCTCCGGTGACGAGGCGCTCCTGGCCCGGCTCCGGTGCGCGCTGTCGGACGCCCCGGCCGCCGCGGGCGACGAGGGGCTGCCGGGAGTCCTCCCGCCCGTGCCACCGGCCGGTGGCACCCCCGTCTGGCCCACCGACCGCGCCACGGGAGACCCGGCCGGACCCGACGCCCCGATCCCGCCCACCGGGCCGGTGACCTGCGACGATCCCGGGACCGCCGAGTACGGCGGGCTCATCGTCGTGCCCGTCGTGGCGGGCGGCTTCACCTACGGCCGGATGGTGGCGCTCGGGGTGTCGGCGTCCGACGTCGGCATCCTCGAACGCGTGGCCACCGTCGTCGCCCTCGTCATCACGAAGCAGCAGGCCGTGTCCGCGGTGGAGAGCAAGTACCGCGCCGACTTCCTGCGCGACGTGCTCACCGGCCGGTCCGGCGCGGACGAGCGCGTCTTCGCCCACAGCGCGAGCTTCGGCTGGGACCTCGGCCGTCCCGCCGCCGTGATCGTCGCCGAGCTCGATCGCGGACCCGCCCGCGGCCCAGAGGAGCGCGTGCTCCAGGACCGCCTGGTCGCGGCGTGGACCTCGGCGGTCCGGCGCCGGGACCGCAAAGGCGCGGTGGGCGGCTTCTCCAGTGAGGTGGTCACGGTGATCGCCGCGGACGCCTGCGACGTCCAGGCGCTGGCCAAGGACGCCGCCGCCGTCTTCGCCGACCAGGAGCGCACGTTCTCCACGGGGGTGAGCCGCGTCGCGCAGCAGCCCGGTGACCTGCCGTCCGCGTATGACCAGGCGATCAGGGCGGTACGGGTCGGGCGGCAGATGCACGGCGACGGCGCCATCGTGAACTTCGACGAGCTCGGCGTCTTCCGGCTGCTCAGCCTGGTGGAGGACACCGCCGAACTGCACGCCTTCGTCGAGGAGACCCTCGGCGAGCTCGCCGGCGACCAGGACCCCGAGGCCGTCGACCTGCGGCGCACCCTGCAGGTGCTGCTGGAGACCAACCTCAACGTCGCCGAGACCGCCCGCCGGCTGCACTTCCACTACAACACGCTCCGTTACCGCATCGGTAAACTGGAGCGCCTGCTGGGCCCGTTCACCGACGACGCCCATCTCCGCCTCAACCTCACCCTTGCGCTGCACGTGCTGCGCATGCGGGGAATCTGAGGCCCGACCGCCCGCGCGCGGGCCGGGCAGGCGTTCGGCTCCACAGCGCGGGCGGCCCGATTCGCCATGCCCGCGGTGACACCCCCCGGGAGGATTCATGGCGATCGGCTGGAAACTGCACGGCGACGGGCGCACACCCGCGCCGGGTGAGGTGGTCGGACCGGACGAGCGCCTCTCCTGGGGCCGCACCGTCGGTATCGGCGCCCAGCACGTCGTCGCGATGTTCGGCGCTACGTTCGTGTTCCCGGTCGTCATGGGGCTCGACCCGAACCTGGCGATCCTGGTGTCGGGGATCGCGACGATCCTGTTCCTGCTGATCACCGCCGGCAAGGTGCCGAGCTACCTCGGGAGCAGCGCGTCCTTCGTCGGCGCGGTCGCCTCGATCCGAGCGGCCGGCGGCAGCACCGCGCAGGTGACGGGGGCGATCCTCATCGCCGGCGCGGTACTGGCCGTCGTCGGCGTGCTCATCCACGTCCTGGGCGCCGAGGTCATCCACCGGATCTTCCCGCCCGTCGTCACCGGCGCGGTCGTCATGCTGATCGGCTTCAACCTCGCGCCGGTCGTCGCCAACGTGTACTGGCCGCAGGACCAGTGGGTCGCGCTCGCCACCCTGGCCGTCGTGGTGCTGTGCGCGGTCGTGCTCCGCGGCTTCTGGTCCCGGATCGCGGTCCTCATCGGCCTGGTCTTCGGCTTCCTGCTCTCGTGGATCCTCGACAAGACCGCCGGCCCGATCACCGCCCCGGACGGCACCGGCAAGGTCACCTCCCACCTCCGCGTCGACCTGAGCAAGGTGAAGGCGGCGGACTGGTTCGGCCTCCCGCACTTCCACGCCCCGGATCTGAAGACCTCGGCCATCCTCGTCGCCCTGCCCCCGGTGATCGCCCTGATCGCGGAGAACACCGGCCACGTCAAGGCCGTCGCCGCGATGACCGGCGCGGACCTCGACCCGTACCTCGGCCGCGCCATCGCCGCGGACGGCGCCACGACCGTGCTGGCGACCGCGGTCGGCGGCGCACCGACCACGACGTACGCCGAGAACATCGGTGTCATGGCGGCGACCAGGATCTACTCGACGGCCGCCTACTACGTCGCCGCGATCGTCGCCATCCTCGTCGGCCTGTGCCCGAAGTTCGGCGCCCTCGTGGCCGCCACCCCCGGCGGCGTCCTCGGCGGTATCACGGTCGTGCTGTACGGCATGATCGGCCTGCTCGGCGCCAAGATCTGGATCGAGAACCGCGTCGACTTCGGCGACCCGGTCAACCTCGTCCCGGTAGCGGCGGGCCTCATCCTGGCCATCGGCAACGTCACCCTGAAGATCACCAGCGACTTCCCGCTGCAGGGCATCGCCCTCGGCACCGTCGCCGTACTGCTCGGCTACCACGTCCTCAACGCCGTCCAGCGCACCCCGCGCGACACCGGCGCGGGCGTCATCGCCCCCGGCGAGACGGAGCTTGTGCCCGGCGCCCCGCAGCGCCGCACCGAGCCGGAGTGACCCGGCCGCCGGCCGGGGGCTCGTCCCCAAAAGTCGCTGGATCGGGTGAGCATCCGGATGACCCGCTTGACCAGCCCGAGCGCGGCCCGCAGCCGCTTGTTGTAGCCGGACTGCTGGGGGATGTACGGGAACAGGCCGGTCAGGTGCTTGCGGGCGTGTGGCGTGTCCGCGGCCGCGCTCAGCGGGACCAGAAAGACCAGCGCTGGGCGCTGTATGGCCGGGTGCCGGCCGAGTTCCGTCGGGCCATCGCCGCCTGACTCGGCCGGCCCCGCCTTGATCGCCAGGGTGCCGCCCTCAAGGCGTCGTTCGTGCTGCAGTGGGCGGCCCGTGCGAGCATGGATCGATCAGCCACATTGACGTCGGCATTGCCGTACCAAGCCCGGCAAACCGGTCATCGGCCCGTCAACGACGGCGGCAACGTGACCACGACGGCGGCAAAGTCACCGCCGGGTGCGAGGGGGAGTGGTCCACCACAGCCGCCCAAGATCATCAAACGATGTCCTCAGCGGACGGCGGCCGGTCAGAGACGCCGTGCCAGCGCCGCCGTTCGGAAGCCGTTTCGTCTCGGTAGGAAATTCTCGGCTGGGTAGACGGCGTGAATGCGGCGGCCGCCGGACCTCGGCCGCTCACACGAGTCACGCGCCGATGAGTTCCCACAGACCCTTGGCCAGGGTGGTGAGCCCGCCGACGAGGGCGAGCAGCATAACCAGCCGCCGCGCCCGCGGTTCCGGGATCCGATCTCCGAGCCTCTTCCCGGCGACGGCGCCGCCCGCGAGCCCGGCCGTCACCAGCAGCGCGCGCCCGCCGCCGGTGCGCCGGGCCACCGGGAGCACGAAGAGGCGGGTGGCTCCATGTACTCAGGGATGCCGGGCGTGGTGTGCAGGGCGATGGCCGTCCACACCCGCCGGACACTGTCCTCGGGCACGCCGTGGCGCTGCAGGAAACGGCGGGCCTCGTCGGCACTGTCCACCGCGAACCGCCGACCGCGCCCGTGATGCGCCTCTCCCAGGCGGGATCATTCCTTCGCCTGCGGTTTGGGGCGTATCGTGCGAGGAGTCTGCCGAGGAGATCACGGTGACCGTGTCAGCAGAGCTCGCCGAGATCCACCAGTGGTGGGCGCGACGATCTGGCCTCACGGGCCATGCGACGGCCTTCCGGATCGCCGGCAGCGTCTACGACCAGGGCACCCCCGCCGGGGTCGACAACCCGTACTGGGAGATCGTCCGGCAGCTACCGTCGGTGCGCGAAGCCGGGCAGGGCATCTGTCCCGATGGTTTCGCCCGCGGACTTCCCGTTGGGCACCACCTGCTGACCAAGCGCTACTCATGGGCGATCCCCTCACCTGGCGACATGGCCTGGCTCACCCAGATCCTCAACGGTCGCGGCCTGGTGGAGATCGGTGCGGGCTCGGGCTACTGGGCGTGGCAGGCAGAACAAGCCGGCATCGACGCCATCGCCTACGAGCCCGTCAGCTCCTCCGCCAACACCTACACCGACGGCACCGAATACTCGGCCATCCGGCGAGACGGCCCAACCGCCGCCCGGCACCATCCCGACCGGGCGCTGCTGCTGTGCTGGCCATCTCACGGCGACCCGTGGGCGAACAATGCCCTCCACGCCTACACAGGCGACCTACTGATCTACATCGGGCAAGGTGCGGGCGGCCGCTGTGCCGATGACGACTTCTTTCGGTTTCTGGCCCGAGCATGGACGCCGATCGGTTCCAGCACCCACCACATCACCTGGCGGCACACCCACAGCGGGATGACCGCCTACAGCCGTACAACCGAAACGCCGTCACGATGATCGCGGCCTAAGCGGACGACCACCCGGTGCGCGCGATCGACGCCGCTCCCGCGGCGGCAGGAGAAGCGTCGACGCAGCGCTCCGGCGCGTAGCGCCGGAGCGCTCACAGCTTGGCGAGCTTGGCGTAGGGCGCCGGGATTCGTTCCGTCTGCGGACCGAAGTCCACGGTGACGGCGATGCCTTCCTCGACATCGATGACCACCCCGAGGCCGTACCTGTCATGGTTCACCTGATCCCGCAGGGCGAACTGCTCGACAGGCAAGGCGACCGGGGCTTTGAAGGGACTGGTGGGCAAGTGACGCCGGGTGACGGCGTGGGAGCTTCTCATTGCTTACCAGTATGCGCCACGTCGGCCAGTCAAAGCCCTGCTTTCGCCCACCCGATCCGCATGAACTCCCCAGGCATGGCCCCACCTACCGGGCTGCACGAGAGCGGCGACCGCCCCGAACGTCTTCGCCGGGGGTGTTGGTCTACTTCGTCCACGGCCCCGTCCTGACCGGCATGAAGGGCTGAGCCGACGCCGGTTGCCGTCCGTCATGCGAAGGTTGTTGAATCTTGGGGGATCGCGCGTCTCCCGGTGGTCATCTTCCTCGCGGCGGCGCTTATCCTCGACCGGACACTCGAACACAGGGGGAGACGTGCCTGACCTGTCGACCTTCGCGGACACGGCCATGTCGCCGGCCGAGCTCCGCGGCTTCCTGCACGGTCTGCCGGCCGTCGACCAGGTGGGGGCGGAGGAGCGGGCGGCGCGGCTGGCCACTCGCTCGATCAAGACGTCGGCGAAGGCGTACGCGATCGACCTGGCCATCTCGATGGTCGACCTGACGACGCTCGAAGGCGCGGACACCCCCGGCAAGGTGCGCGCGCTGTGCGCCAAGGCGGCCCACCCGGACCCGGCCGACGCGAGCGTGCCGAAGGTCGCGGCGGTCTGCGTCTACTCCGACCTCGTCGGCGAGGCGGTCCGGGCCCTCGACGGCACGGGGATCGGGGTCGCCAGCGTCGCGACGGCGTTCCCCTCGGGGCGCGCGCCGCTCGACGCCAAGCTCGCCGACACCCGCCGGGCGATCGACGACGGCGCGACCGAGATCGACATGGTGATCGACCGCGGCGCGTTCCTGGCGGGTGACTACGGCAAGGTGTTCGACGAGATCGTCGCGGTCAAGGCCGAGTGCGGCGACGTGCACCTGAAGGTGATCCTGGAGACCGGCGAGCTGGTCACCTACGACAACGTGCGACGGGCGTCCTGGCTGGCGATGCGGGCCGGGGCCGACTTCATCAAGACGAGCACCGGCAAGGTGAGCCCGGCCGCGACCCTGCCGGTGACGCTGGTCATGCTCGAGGCCGTGCGCGACTTCCGGGCGGCCACGGGCCGCCAGGTGGGCGTCAAGCCCGCGGGCGGCATCCGGACGACCAAGGACGCCATCAAGTACCTCGTGCTCGTGAACGAGACCGCCGGGCCGGACTGGCTGACCCCCGAATGGTTCCGCCTCGGTGCGTCCAGCGTGCTCAACGACCTGCTGATGCAGCGCCGCAAGCTCACGACCGGCGTGTACGGCGGCCCCGACTACTTCACCCTTGACTGAGGCAGAGATGAGTTTCGAGTACGCCCCCGCGCCGGAGTCACGGGCCATCGTCGACATCAGGCCGTCGTACGGCCTGTTCGTCGACGGGGAGTTCGTCGAGGCGCAGAAGACCTTCAAGACCATCGACCCGGCCACCGAGGAGACCCTGGCCGAGGTCGCCGAGGCGAGCGCCGACGACGTCGACCGCGCCGTCGCGGCCGCCCGCCGCGCGTACGAGTCGGTGTGGGGCCCGATGCCGGGAGCGGAGCGCGCCAAGTACCTCTTCCGGATCGCGCGGCTCATCCAGGAGCGGTCGCGTGAGCTGGCGGTCCTGGAGTCGATCGACAACGGCAAGCCGATCCGCGAGTCGCGGGACGTCGACGTGCCGCTGGTCGCCGCGCACTTCTTCTACTACGCCGGATGGGCCGACAAACTCGCGTACGCCGGGTTCGGCGCCGACCCGCGGCCGCTCGGGGTCGCCGGGCAGGTCATCCCCTGGATCTTCCCGCTGCTGATGCTCGCATGGAAGATCGCTCCGGCCCTGGCCTGCGGCAACACGGTCGTCCTCAAGCCCGCGGAGACCACGCCGCTGACCGCGCTGGCGTTCGCCGAGATCTGCGTCCAGGCGGAGCTGCCCCCGGGCGTCGTGAACATCGTGACCGGGGCGGGCGAGACCGGCCGGGCGCTGGTCGAGCACCCCGGCATCGACAAGGTCGCCTTCACCGGCTCGACGGAGGTCGGCCGGCAGATCGCCCGCTCGGTCGCCGGCACGGCCAAGAAGCTCACCCTCGAACTGGGCGGCAAGGCGGCCAACATCGTCTTCGATGACGCGCCCCTGGACCAGGCGGTCGAGGGCATCGTCAACGGGATCTTCTTCAACCAGGGTCACGTCTGCTGCGCCGG
>JBJMIW010000432.1:0-11935 GCA_045806665.1 Actinoallomurus sp. | reverse complement strand
ACCGTCGACCTCGTCATCGGCACCCACCGCCTGCTCTCGCCGGAGACCCGGTTCAAGGACCTCGGGCTGATCATCATCGATGAGGAGCAGCGGTTCGGCGTCGAGCACAAGGAACGCATGAAGGAGATGCGCACCCAGGTCGACGTGCTCGCGATGTCGGCCACACCGATCCCGCGCACCCTCGAGAAGGGGCTGACCGGCATCCGGGAGATGTCGACGATCCTCACCCCGCCGGAGGAGCGGCACCCCGTCCTGACGTTCGTCGGGCCGTACGACGACAAGCAGATCGCCGCGGCGATCCGGCGGGAACTGCTCCGCGAGGGTCAGGTCTTCTTCGTCCACAACCGCGTCCGCTCGATCGACAAGGTCGCCAAGCACCTCACCGAGTTGGTGCCGGAGGCCAGGGTCGGCGTCGCGCACGGCCAGATGAACGAGCATCAGCTCGAAAAGATCATGGTCGACTTCTGGGAGAAGGAGTACGACGTCCTGGTCGCGACCACGATCGTGGAGAGCGGCCTGGACATCCCGAACGCCAACACCCTGATCGTCGACCGCGCCGACATGTACGGCCTGTCGCAGCTGCACCAGCTGCGCGGCCGCGTCGGGAGGGGCCGGGAGCGCGCCTACTCCTACTTCCTGTACCCGCCCGAGGCTCCGCTGACCGAGACCGCGCACGAGCGGCTGGCGACGATCGCCCAGCACACCGAGATGGGCGCGGGCATGTTCGTCGCCATGAAGGACCTGGAGATCCGGGGAGCCGGCAACGTCCTCGGCGCCGAGCAGTCCGGGCACATCGCCGGTGTCGGCTTCGA
This sequence comes from Actinoallomurus sp., assembly GCA_045806665.1. Taxonomy (GTDB): domain Bacteria; phylum Actinomycetota; class Actinomycetes; order Streptosporangiales; family Streptosporangiaceae; genus Actinoallomurus. The sequence goes on along the minus strand of JBJMIW010000432.1, from coordinate 11,123 downwards.
CCTTTACGTGCGGATGGTCGGCGAGGCCGTGCGTGAGCTGCGCGAGGAAGGCGTCCCCGAGACGCCCGAGGTCAAGGTGGAGCTGCCGGTCGACGCGCACATCCCGCACGAGTACGTGCCGGGCGAGCGCCTGCGCCTGGACGCGTACCGCCGCATCGCGGCGATCCAGGACGACGACGAGATCGCGGCCGTCCGCGACGAGCTCGCGGACCGCTTCGGGCCGTTGCCGGTGCCGGTGCTCAACCTCCTCGAAGTGGCGCGATTCCGGGCCGTCGCCCGCCGTGGCGGGCTCACGGACGTCACCCTGCAGGGCAACCACATCCGGTTCTCGCCGGTCGACCTGCCCGAGTCGCGTACGGTGCGGCTGCAACGCCTGTACCCGAAGAGCATCCTCAAGCCGGCGACGAATACGCTGCTGGTGCCCGTACCCAAGACCGCTCCACTCGGCGGGCGCCCGCTGCGCGATCAGGAGCTGCTGAAATGGTGTACCGATCTGGTCGAGGCACTGTTCCTCGCCGATCCCGTGGCCAGTTGACGAGTCGGGGCGAGAAGATCCCCGGTGTCGGACGTACCCGCGAGCCCGCGGGCGAGGAATGAGAAGGACGCCTGTGTTCCGTAAGCCATTCAAGATCATCATCGCCGCGGCGGTCGCCGGCGCCGCGCTCACCGCGTGCGGTCCCGTCAAGACGGGAGCGGCGGCCCTGGTCGGGAACGACCGCATCACGATCGCGAAGCTCAACGCGGCGGTCGACGAGTGGTCCAAGGAGCTGCCGAAGTACCCGGCCGCGCAGCAGATCGCCCAGCAGGCTCAGGCCCAGGGCGAGCAGGTGCCGTTCGACCCGTCCTCGCCGCAGCGCAGCGCGCTCTACCAGCTCGTCAACATACGGGTGTGGGAGGAGGTCGCCCGGGCCGACGGCGTGCGCACCAACGGCGGCCAGGTCGACGCGATCATCGCGCAGAACGGCGGGATGGCCACGATCGACGCGAACGTGCTCGCCCAGGGCCTGCCGACCAAGTACAGCCGCGACTACGTCGCGTCGGTGGTCCTGCGTCAGGGGCTCATGCGCAAGTACGGCGTGAGCACCGCGACCGACCAGCAGTCGGCGCAGCGCGCGCTGCAGCAGGTCGCCGGCAGCTACCAGCGGGCCGGGCGCCGCCTCAAGCTCGAGGTCAACCCGCGGTACGGCACCTTCGACTTCCAGCGCATGGCCCTGGGCCCGGTGTGCCCCACGCTCTCCAAGCCGGACTCCGGCACTCCCACCACCAGCGGCGGAGTGTCGTGTCAGGCCTGACCTTCCTCGCCTCCTCGCCGCGGGTCGCGCCGGGGCAGTTGACCTGGCCCGCCTGGGAGGCGCTGCGCTCGGCCGACCGGGTGCTCGCGGGATCGCCCGAGCACCCGCAGCTGCCCTACGTCCGCCAGGCCGGAGTCGCCGTCGAGGTCGTCGAGCCGGATGCCGCCGCCCTGGTCCGCGAGGCGTCATCCGGCACGGTGGTGTGGCTGGCCGACCCTGACGGTGAAGAGGCGCTGATGCGCGAGGTCGGCTCGATCCTCATCGGGCTCGACGAGCCGCCGCAGGTCGAGGTCGTCCAGGGCGCGTACGACCTGCCCGGCGCGCGGTTCCTCGACCTGGTCGCGGTGATGGAGACGCTGCGCCGCGAGTGCCCCTGGGACCGCAAGCAGACGCACGCCTCCCTTGCGCCGTACCTGCTCGAGGAGGCGTACGAGGTCATCGACACGATCGAGGGCGGCGACCTGCCCGCACTCCGGGAGGAGCTCGGCGACGTCCTGATGCAGGTGGCGTTCCACGCGGAGGTGTCGCCGGACTTCACCGTGGACGACGTGGCCGAGGGCATCGTCGAGAAGCTCGTCCGCAGGCACCCGCACGTGTTCGGTGACGTCACCGTCGCGGACGCCGATGAGGTCAACGCGAACTGGGACAAGATCAAATCCGTCGAGCGGGGCGAGGACGCCTCGATCTTCCACGGGGTGCCCATGGCGCAGCCCGCGCTCTCGCTCGCCGCGCAACTGCAGCGGCGCGCCGCCAAGGCGGGAGTGCCGGACGAACTCTTCGCCGACGACGGAGTGGGCGCGGACCTGTTCGCGCTCGTCCATCGGCTCCGCGAGGAGGGCCGCGACCCCGAGGCAGAGCTCCGCGCCGCCGCCCGCCGCTTCCACGACCGTGTCGAGCAGCGGGAGAAGCCTCACTGACCGGCGAGAGGCAAGGGCCGCCATCGACGGGCGCGTGAGGCCGTGAATGCCCTCCCTAGGTTTCCGATCACCGCTTGTATGGGGATGACCGCGAAGTGTGGGGATGGATTCGGGGAGGCGATCGGCGAGGCTGACGGACCTGATGATCGCCGGGGTCCTGGCGGGCGTGCTGTCGGCCTGTCTCGCGCTGCCGGCCGTGCTTCCCGCAGGCCTGGGTGTGAAGGCCGCCAAGCACACCTTCGAGACACTGCCCGACTCATTGGTCGCCCCGGTGCTGCCACAGCGCTCGGTGATCCTCGCCGCGGACGGGTCGAAGCTCGCGACGTTCTACTACGAGAACCGGGTCGAGGTGCCGCTCGCCAAGGTCGCTCCCATCATGCGCCAGGCGATCATCGCCATCGAGGACAGCCGCTTCTACGAGCACGGCGCGATCGACGCGAAGAGCATCCTGCGCGCGCTCATCGCCAACGTCAGCGCCGGTAGCGTCATCCAGGGCGGATCCACGCTCAGCCAGCAGTACGTCAAGAACGCTCTCGCCGAGACGGCGACGAGCACCGCGGCACGGCGAGAGGCGCTCGAGCCGACCGCGGTCCGCAAACTCCGCGAACTACGGTTCGCCATCGGCCTGGAGAAGCACCTCACCAAGGACCAGATCCTCGAGCGTTATCTCAACATCGCCTACTTCGGCGACGGCGCGTACGGCGTCGAGGAGGCCGCCCGCCACTACTTCCGGGTGAACGCCGCCGACCTGTCCCTGGCGCAGGCCGCGACGCTCGCGGGGATCGTGCGGGCACCACAGACGTACGATCCGAACCTGCACCCCGTACGGGGCCGGGAGCGCCGTGACACGGTGCTGGACCGGATGGCGGAGCTGAAGATGGTCAGCGCCGCACAGGCCGCGGAGGTGAAGACCCGGCCGCTCGCGCTGAAGATCACCGGCACGCCGAACGGGTGCGTGGAGAGTTCGGCGCCCTTCTTCTGCGACTACGTCCAGCGGGAGATCCTCGCCAACGGGGCGTTCGGGAAGACCCCTCAGGAACGCCGGTTCCTGCTGCAGCGGGGCGGCCTGCAGATCCGCACCACCCTCGAACCCCGCATGCAGAAGGCCGCGCAGCATGCCTTGAACCGCTACGTACCGCCGGACAACAAGTCGGGGAAGGCCGCCGCCGAGGTGCTGATACGGCCGGGCACGGGCGACATCACCGCGATGGCCATCGACCGGAAGATGGGGGACAGCACCAAACGCGGCACGCTGTGGGTCAACCTCGCCGCCGACTCCGACCACGGATCGAGCCTGGGCATGCAGGCCGGCTCGACCTTCAAGGTGTTCACCCTGGCGGCGGCGCTGCAGAAGGGGATGGCGTTCGGCCACAAGCTCGACGCGCCGAAGTCCTTCGTCCCGACGGGCTTCCGGGACTGCGACGGGCGGCGGGTCGGCGACCCCAACGTCTCCCTCGGCAACGCGGGCGACGGTGAGGGCGGCAAGCAGTTCACGCTGATGACCGGGACCTGGCATTCGGTGAACACGTTCTTCCTCGAACTGGAGCGCAAGGTCGGCCTGTGCGCGACGTACAGGATGGCGACCCGCCTGGGCATGCGCCGCGCCACGGGGCAGAAGCTCGAGCAGTATCCGTCGTTCACGCTCGGGTTCAACACCGTCTCACCGCTGCGGCTCGCGGCGGCCTACGCGGCGTTCGCGGCCCGCGGCCGCTACTGCCATCCGGTCGCCATCACGAGCATCGTGGGACCGACCGGGTCCCTGCGGGTCCCGCGCGCGAAGTGCCACAAGGCCATCGACGAGGACGTCGCCGACGCGGTCAACCACGTGCTCCAGGGCGTACTGACCAAGGGGACCGCCAAGGGCAACGAGATCGGGCGTCCGGCGGCGGGCAAGACGGGCACGGTCGACAACTTCTCGGCCGCCTGGTTCGCCGGCTACACCCCGGACATGGCGAGCGCGGTCTGGGTCGGCGATCCGCGGGGCGGTTACAGGCATCCGCTGCGCGGCGTGTGCCTCGGTGAGGGGTGTTACGCCCAGGTGTACGGCGCCGACGTGCCCGCGCCGATCTGGCGGGCGACGATGGAGGCGGCGCTGAAGGGCGTCCCGGAGCACGGCTTCCAGGCCCCTTCCGGCGAGTACCTCCGGGAAGGTAACGGCGAGCAGGAGGACGACAAGGGCAAGAAGGACGGGACGGGTCAGGATCAGGTGCCCCACGAGCCGAATGGCGGAAGGTCGCATCGCTGGATCTTCGACCTGCCGTTCGCCTGGCCGTGGCGAGGGGACTGAGTCCGCGGCGACCGCGGGGTGCCGGCTCCGCCACCCGACCGAGCGGTATGTCGCCTCTTCGGCCCGTATGGCCGGATTCGGCGGTGTTTTGTTAGGGCAGAGAGATCCTTCTGCGGCCGGTTCGTCGTACGCTGACCCCGTGTCATCTGGGGTCAGCCCGCGGCGCGACGCCCTGAACATCATCGGGCGCCTCGCGGGCACCGGGGTCGTCGCCGGGGTGCTGGCGGCGCTCATCGTCTTTTCCACCGTCGGGATGGTCGGCGTCGGCGCGCGGAACGGCGCCAACTGGTTCGAGGCCATCCCCGGCGATCTGCGCACCCCGCCGGTCGCCCAGCGTTCGGTGATCCTCGCCGCCGACGGGTCGAAGCTGGCGACGTTCTACTACGAGAACCGCCTAGACGTGCCCCTGAAGAAGATGGCACCGGTCATGCGCAAGGCGATCCTCGCCATCGAGGACAGCCGCTTCTACGAGCACGGGGGGCTGGATTTCAAGGCCACGGTCCGCGCGCTGGCCAGCAACCTCGCCGCCGGTCAGGTGACGCAGGGCGGGTCGGGGATCACCCAGCAGTACATCAAGAACCTCCTCGTCGAGACGGCGGACACCGACGCGGAGCGCCGATCGGCCCGGGCGACGACGCCGGCGCGCAAGTTGCGGGAGCTGCGGTACGCCGTGGCCATGGAGAAGCAGCTGACCAAGGACCAGATCCTCGAGCGGTACCTCAACATCGCCTACTTCGGCGGTGGGGCGTACGGCGTGGAGGCCGCCGCCCGGCACTACTTCGGCAAGTCGGCCGCCCGGCTGTCCCTCCCCGAGGCGGCACTGCTGGCCGGCATCGTCCGCTACCCCTACGCCTACGACCCGACGGTCAACCCCGGGCTGGCGACGCAGCGGCGCGACACCGTGCTGCAGCGGATGAGCGAGCTCAAGTGGATACCGGCGGAGACTGCGTCGGCCGCGCAGCGAGCACCGCTCGCCCTGCATGTCACGTCGACGCCCAACGGCTGTGTGGAGAGCTCCGCGCCGTTCTTCTGCGACTACGTGGAGCGGGAGATCCTCGGCAACCCGATCTTCGGCAAGACCGTCAAGGCGCGCACGCAACTCCTCCAGCGCGGCGGACTGACCATCCGGACGACGCTGGACCCCGGGATGCAGCGTGCCGCGCAGCGCGCGGTCGATCACTACGTGCCGCCGAAGAACGCCAGCCACAAGGCGGCCGCCGAGGCGCTCGTCGAGCCGGGCACCGGCGAGGTGAAGGCCATGGTCGTCGACCGTGACCTGGGGCCCGCCGAGAAGCGGGGCAAGACCTGGGTCAACTTCGCCGCCGACTCCGACCATGGCACCAGCATCGGCATGCAGGCCGGGTCGACTTTCAAGATCTTCACGCTGGCGGCCGCCCTCGACCAGGGCATGCCCTTCGGCCACCGCCTGATGGCCCCCGACCACTACACCCCGACCGGGTTCCGCGACTGTGACGGCAAGCCGGTCGGCTCCACGGAGTCGCTCGGCAACGCCGCCGACGGTGAAGGCGGCCGTACGTTCAGCCTGGTCACGGGGACGTGGCACTCGGTCAACACGTTCTTCCTCCGCTTGGAGAAGCAGGTCGGCCTCTGCGACACGGTGAAGATGGCCGAGGAGCTCGGCATGCGCCGCGCCGACGGGTCGGCGCTGCAGGAGTTCCCCTCCTTCACGCTCGGCTTCAACACGGTCTCGCCGGTGCGTCTCGCGGCGGCGTACGCGGCCTTCGCCGGACGTGGCGAGTACTGCGAGCCCATCGTCCTCACGAAGGTCACCGACACGGCCGGCCACGAGCTGAACGTCCCGAGTGCCCACTGTCACCAGGCGATCGACAAGGGCGTCGCCGACGCGGTGAACGAGGTGCTGCGCGGGGTGCTGACCCGGGGTACGGCCGCCGGGATGGGCATCGGCCGCCCGGCCGCGGGCAAGACGGGGACGGTCGACGGCTTCTCCTCCGCCTGGTTCGCCGGCTACACCCCGGACATGGCCGGCGCGGTCTGGGTCGGCGACCCGCGAGGCGGATACAAGCATCCGCTGCAGAACGTCTGCCTGGGCGGCCGCTGCTTCGGCCAGGTCTTCGGCGCGGACATCCCCGCGCCGATCTGGCGGGAGACGATGCTCGGAGCCCTGCAGGATGTCCCAGAGCACGACTTCCACAACCCGCCGGGCGACTACTACAGCGAGGGCTCCGGCGAGGACCGTGTGCAGGTCCCCGACGTCCTCGGCCTCACCCCGTCCGCGGCCGCGGACCGGCTGACGGCTGCGGGCTTCAGCGTGAACTTCGGCCCGCGCATCGCCTCGGACACCTACGCCAAGGGCACTGTCGCGCGCACGTCTCCCGGTGGCGGCGCCTCCGCGGCACCGGGCGCCACGGTCACCATCTACGTCAGCAAGGGCGCGAAGCAGGGGCCGAGGCCGCCGATTCCGCTGCCGCCGCCCGGCGGGACGGGTCCGATCTTCCCGCCCGGCGGGGCGACGCCTCCGGGTTTCCCGCCGGTCGGCCGGGCTCCCGGCATGCTCTGATCCGGAGCCCACGGGTGTCCGGTCCCGCACCGGCCTCGAGTGCTGGACCGGATCGGCTCGGAAGGGCGGTCAGCGGGGGAGACCGACCGACTTCTCCGGGGGCATGACGACGCCGCCTGACGGGGCCGCGCCACCGGGGGTCCGGCGGCTCAGGACGGCTCCAGACCCCGGCGTCTGCGGAGCGCGCGATCGGCTGCGGAGAACAGCCGGTCGATCGCGATCCCGATGACCAGAATGACGATCATCACGGCGATCATGTCCGGGGCGTCGAGGTTCTCCCGCGCGTACTCGAGGCGGACGCCGAGCGACGTGTGATGGCCGATGATCACAAGGAGTTCGCCCGCCATCAGGCTCCGCCACGCGAACGCCCAGCCCTGCTTCAGCCCCGTGACGAACGCCGGGAGGGAGGCGGGGAGGATCAGGTGCCGGTACAGTGCCAGCCCGCGTAGCCCGAGGATCTTCCCGGCCCGCAGCAGGATCGGCGGGGTGTAGTCGACGCCCGCGATCAGTCCGTTGGCGATCGATGGCGCCGCACCGAGGACGATGACGAACAGGATCGCGCGCTCGCTGGCCTGGAACAGCAGCATGGCGAGCGGGAACCAGGCGATCGAGGGCATTGTCTGGAAACCGGTGATCAGCGAGCCGAACGCCACCCGCAGGAACCGTACGCGCGACACGACCGCGCCGATCGTCGCGCCGACGAGGATCGCCAGGACGAAGCCGACCACGGCCCGGCGCATCGTCAGCCCCAGACCACCCCAGAAAGCCGAATCGGTCAGGTCCCTGCCCAACTGCGGGAAGACCTGTGCCGGGCCGGCCAGGACATATGTCGGCTTCCAGCCGCTGAGGACGACGATCTCCCAGACGCCGATCGCGATGGCGATCGCGGCGAGCACCGGCCAGGCTGACGCCCAGGTCCGCCGAAGCAGGCCGGGCCGTGAGCGGACCGCCATGTCAAGGGCGTCCAGTCCCGCGATCTGGCGTTCGAGTACGCCCGTCCCGGGCGCGGCCGAGGTCTCCGGCCCCGTCGATTCGTCACGCGCCATGACGGCCGACCTCCTCACGAAGCCGATCAGTGATCCGTCCCGACAGCGTCGCGACCTCGGCGGAGTCGATGCGCCGGGGGCGCTCCAGCGGGACGGGGAACTCCTCGACCACCCGGCCGGGACGGCTGGAGAGCAGGACGACGCGGTCGCCGAGACGCACGGCCTCGCGCACGTTGTGAGTCACGAACAGCACGGTCAGGGAACGCTCCGACCAGATCCGCTCCAACTCGTCGTGGAGCAGGTCGCGCGTCATCGCGTCGAGCGCGCCGAACGGCTCGTCCATCAAGAGCACGTCACTCTCCTGGGCGAGGGCGCGGGCGATGGCCACGCGCTGGCGCATGCCGCCGGACAGTTCGTGCGGCCGCTTCTTGCCGAAGCCCTCCAGGTGCACGGCCTCCAGCAGTTCGGCGCTGCGCCGGCGGCGCTCGGCCTTCGGCACGCCGCGCGTGCGCAGGGCCAACTCGATGTTGCCGGCGACGGTCAGCCAGGGGAACAACGCCGGCTCCTGGAACATCAGCCCGACCCGTGCGCCGCCGGCGTCGACCGTGCCGAGGGTCGGCCGGTCCAGCCCGGCGACCGCCGACAGCAGCGTGCTCTTGCCGCAGCCGGACGCGCCCAGGATGCAGACGAACTCCTCCGGGGCGACCGACAGCGACACCTGATCCAGTGCCAGGAGCGCGCCGCCGCCGGTGCCGTACGCCTTCGAGACACCGTCGATCCGCACCGGAGGGGCGGTCGTGCGCTGCGGGTCCCTCGTCGTCACAGACATGTCTTCTCCTTGAGGCGAGCCTCCGTCAGGACTCGCTCACCGCCGGTCGGCCCTTGGCCTTCAGGACCTCGTTGAGCGGACCGAGGTCGTAGATGCCCTTCAGATCGACGTGGTCGAGCAGCCCGACCTCCTCGGCGTGCTGGGCGCTGGCCCGCAGCGACGAGGCGATCGGGTCGTTGGTGAAGGTCACGTTCTGAAACGTGGCGTCCAGAGCGGCCTGCTTGAGCGGTTTGCTGGTGAGAGACGACAGCTCCGCGTTCGCGGCCTGCTCGGCGCCCGTCTTGTCCGAGTTGATGTAGTCGGTCGCCTCGACCTGCGCCTCGAGCAGCTTCTTCACCAGGTCGAGGTGCTTCTTGAGGAACTCGGTGCGCACGATCAGGTTGGTGATCACGAACTTGCCGCCGGGCCAGAGGGACGCCTCGTCGACCAGCTTCTTGCCCTTGCTCTCGAGGATGAGGCGGGACGCGTACGGCTCCGGCAGCCACGCGCCGTCGATCTGGCCCTGGGCGAACGCCTGCAGCGTCTGGGAGTTGTCCTGCGGGACGACGTGGACGTCCCCGCCGCCGGCCTTGTCCGTCTTGAGGCCCTGCTGCTTGAGCCAGTAGCGCAACGCCACGTCCTGGGTGTTGCCGAGCTGCGGTGTGGCGATCTTCTTGCCGCGCAGGTCGGCGGCGGACTTGATCGACGGCTTGACGATCAGCGCCGCGCCGCCGCTGGCCGCTCCCGCGATGATCTTGATCGCCTGGCCGTGCGACTTCACGAAGGCGTTGATGGCCGGGTTCGGCCCGACGTACGTCGCGTCGACCGCGCCGGAGAAGACCGCCTCTGTGGCGGCCGGGCCGGCGTTGAAGGTCAGCGTCTTCGGCGCCTTGCCGAGGTGCTTCGCGAAGATCCCCTTCTGCACGCCGACGAGCGCCGTGGCGTGGGTGATGTTCGGGAAGAACCCGAGCTTGACGACGGTGTCAGCGCTCGAGGAGCCGCCGTTGGAGCTGCCGCACGCGGTGAGCAGCCCGGCGTCCAGGAGGATGCCAAGACCGAAGGCCGCAAACCGCGGTTTCATCTACGTCTCCCTAGTTTTTCCATCGGACAGGTCGGATTAGTGGCTTAAGTAGACAAGGCGCGCGGAGCAGGCGTCAAGTAGCCGCAATACGGGTGTATCTGGGCGCTACGGAACGAAGCACAACGCAGATGGGCGGTCGGCGGCACGATCCGGTCACCACGAGGCCGCTGACCGACGAAGGATCAGCCGCCGGATGCGGGTGTTCCGCTGGGGCGTTCGGTTGGGAGCCGGGCGATGCGTGGGCAGGGGAGGGTCTGGGAGGCGTCAGGAAAGGGTCCGGAAGCTGTCCGGAGAGGCGCGAATGGCCGAACGGGGGTGGCGTTGCTCGGCCGTCCTGCTCCGGGCGGCTAGGCTCGGGGGTCGAAACGTCTGATTGTGATCACAAGGAGCTCAAGTGTCGTCGATCGATGCCGTACACGCTCGGGAGATCCTCGACTCGCGTGGTAACCCCACGGTCGAGGTGGAAGTGCTGCTCGACGACGGCAGCGAAGCACGCGCCGCGGTGCCGAGCGGCGCCTCGACCGGCCAGTTCGAGGCGGTCGAGCTGCGCGACGGCGGGGAGCGGTACAACGGGAAGGGCGTCGAGAAGGCCGTGCTCGGCGTGCTCGACGAGATCGCCCCCGAGCTCCTGGGCTACGACGCCGACGACCAGCGCCTCATCGACCAGGCGCTGATCGACCTGGACGGCACGCCGGACAAGTCCCGCCTCGGCGCGAACGCGATCCTCGGCGTCAGCCTGGCGGTGGCCAAGGCGGCGGCGAAGGCTGCGAACCTCCCGCTCTTCCGGTACGTCGGCGGCCCCAACGCCCACCTCCTGCCCGTGCCGATGATGAACATCCTCAACGGTGGCGCCCACGCCGACACGAACGTCGACATCCAGGAGTTCATGATCGCGCCCATCGGCGCGTCCTCCTTCAGCGAGGCGCTGCGCTGGGGCGCGGAGACGTACCATGCCCTCAAGTCCGTGCTCAAGGGTCGCGGGCTGGCGACCGGCCTCGGCGACGAGGGCGGATTCGCGCCCGAACTGCCCAGCAACCGGGACGCCCTCGACCTGATCCTCGAGGCCGTTCAGCGGGCCGGATTCCGGCCGGGCGCCGACATGGCCCTCGCCCTGGACGTGGCCGCCACGGAGTTCCACTCCGAGGGCACGTACGCGTTCGAGGGCGGTAAGCGGTTGGTCTTTTATTTTGAGTGTTTATTAGGTTATGTGTTT
>JBJMIW010000431.1:0-4837 GCA_045806665.1 Actinoallomurus sp. | reverse complement strand
GCTACTTCTACGGCATCGAGCTCGTCAAGGACAAGGACACCCGGGAGACCTTCGACGCGGCCGAGTCCGAACGTCTGCTGCGGGGGTTCCTGTCCACCGCGCTGTTCGACGCCGGGCTGGTCTGCCGCGCCGACGACCGCGGCGACCCGGTGATCCAGCTGGCGCCGCCGCTGGTCTGCGGCCAGGAGCACTTCGACGAGATGGAGCAGATCCTGCGCCAGACGCTGACCGAGGCCTGGGCCCTGCTCTGAGCCGTTCGCACCGCGCCTGAGCACGGCGGCGCGCCGGACGCGCGGACCGGCCGGCTCAGGCGTCCCGTAGGCGGAACAGGAGCCCGCCCGCGGCCAGGGGCGGCAGCGGCGTAGACGGCGAGCTGCTCGACCAGGTGCGCGAGACCACCGGGGCGGGGGTCCGGCTGATCGTCCGCGGCCCCGTCGACGCCTTCGAGCTCACCGCCTACCGCATCGTGCAGGAGGCCCTGACCAACGCCCGGCGCCACGCGCCCGGTACCGCCGTCGACGTCGAGCTGCGGTACCTGCCGGACGCCCTGCGGGTGCGCGTACGCGACCTCGGCCCCGGACCCCTGAGCCGCATCCTCGGCAAGCTCGGGCTGCGGGACCGGACGCAGGCCGTGATCGCCGCCTACGAGTCCGGGCTGGTCACCCCCGGCGGCCCTCTAGCATGCCCGGGTGACGATGATCGCCGATGAGCGCATCCGGCCGTACCGGATCGACATTCCCCAGGCCGACCTGGACGACCTGCACGCCCGCCTGGACCGTACCCGGTGGCCGGACGAGCTGCCCGGCGTCGGCTGGGCCTACGGCGTCCCGCGGCACTACCTGCGCGAGCTCGTACGATACTGGCGGCACGAGTTCGACTGGCGGGCCGCCGAGGCCCGGCTCAACGCCTGGCCGCAGTTCACGACCACCATCGACGGGGCGACCATCCACTTCGCCCACATCCGCTCCCCGGAACCGGACGCCACCCCGCTGATCATCACGCACGGCTGGCCCGGGTCGATCGCCGAGTTCACCGAGATCGCCGGCCCGTTGACGGACCCGCGGGCCCACGGCGGCGATCCGGCCGACGCGTTCGACCTCGTCATCCCCAGCATCCCCGGGTTCGGCCTGTCCGGGCCGACCCGCCAGGCCGGCTGGGAGTTCCAGCGGATCGCCGCCGCGTTCGCCGAGCTGATGCGCCGCCTCGGCTACCGGCGGTACGGCGCGCAGGGCGGCGACTGGGGCGCGGCCATCTCCCGCGAACTCGGCCGGATCCGCCCCGACGAGGTCATCGGCGTCCATCTGAACCTGCTCCCCGGCGGCGCGGCCACCGCCGAACCCGACGCGGACGAGCTCGCCGCGCTGTCCCCGGCCGAACGTGACCGCGCGCTGGCCTCCTGGCGGCGCAACCGCGAGTGGGAGCGGGAGAGCATCGGCTACGCGGCGATCCAGTCGACGCGCCCCCAGACCCTCGCCTATGCCCTGACCGACTCCCCGGCCGGGCAACTCGCCTGGATCGTGGAGAAGTTCAAGGAGTGGACCGACTCCAAGGACCGTCCCGAGGACGCCGTGGACCGCGACCAGCTGCTCACCAACGTGATGCTGTACTGGCTGACCGGGACCGCCGGCTCCTCCGCCCGCATCTACTACGAACGGGCGCACGCCGGCTACTGGGGCCGGCCGCCCGAGACGTCGACCGCGCCGACCGCCCTGGCCGTCTTCCCCCACGACAACTTCATCCCGCTACGGCACATCGCCGAGCGGACGAACACCATCGTGCGGTGGACGGAGTACGACCGCGGCGGCCACTTCGCCGCCATGGAGCAGCCCGACCTGCTGGTCGCCGACGTCCGGGAGTTCTTCCGGAGCCTGCGTCCCGGCCGGGAGCTCAGCTGAGTCTCTTGTAGAAGAAGCTGCAGTCGCGCAGCACGCCCGACGGGTCGGCCGCGTACTCCGGGACGATGCCGTACCGGCTCCAGCCGGCACCGAGGTACAGGCTCTCGGCGACGCTACCCGTCTCGGTGTCCAGCAGCAGGAGGGCCGCGCCGAGCTCCGCGGCCGCCTGTTCGGCGGTGGCCAGCAGCGCCCGGCCCAGCCCCCGGCCCCGCGCGTCACGACGGACCATCAGCTTGACGACCTCGGCGCGGTGCCGGCCGTTGGGCTCGGGTTCGAGGGCGAGGCTGACGGTGCCGTCCACGCTCCGGGGACCGCGGCAGGCCCAGACGAGCAGGCTGCCGTCGGCCACGGCCGGGCTCCGTGCCTCCCACCAGGCGAGCGCGGCGCCGTGCGCGAACGGATCCACGAACCCGAGCGAGTGACCGCCGGCGACCGCGTCGAGCAGGAGGTCCGCCAGCTCCGGCACCCGGGCGGCGAAGTCGGCGGCGGACAGGCGGGTGATGGCGTACACCGGGAGGACTCCTTCACCGGCCGGGGGAGAGGCCGGGGTCATGGCAGCGCGCCACGCGGGCGGTCGGTGACCGGGCGGGGTGTCGGCGGGCGTCAGGTGCGCCGACAGTACGGCCGCCTCGCTCCGCAGCCGTTCGGCGCGCTCGGGGCGGCCGGCGCGTTCGTAGTCGCGGGCGGCGGCCTCCCGCTCGGCCACCTCGGCGCGTACGATCCCGGCGACCTGCTCCTCGGTCAGCACCCGGCGTTCGACGTCCGCGGCGCCGACGCCGACAGGGCTCTGTTCGATGGCGAGGCCTCCGTGGGCGGACGCGGGCCCGTCGACGGCCTCGGCGTTGTCGATCGCCGCGAGGGTCGAGCGCAGCGCGGCGACGGCGGTCCGGTCACCGGTCTTCATCGCGGCCCGGAGCGCCTCGCGGAGCCGCTGCCGCAGTGGCGCGCCCGTGTCGTCCCGAGGTCCGGGGGTTTGCGTCGGCACGGCCGCGACCCTACCGGCGCCGATTCAATCGGACGAGCGAATAAACCGCTGCCCCCGGAGCCGCCCACAGGCGGGCCCGTCTCAGTGGGTCGGATCGCGGCAGAGCTCACTCAGAGCCCGGATCGGAGCTGGTCAGCAGGAAGTCCGGCGGTGCGGCCGCCCACTCCGGGACCTCCAGCGTGTTCAGCGCGGAGACCAGGCGCCTTTCCTCGTAGCCGAAGTGGGACTCCAGCAGGGCGGCCAGGCCGTCCAGCTCCGCCCGTACGCGCTGCCGCTCGGCCGGGTCGAGATCGGCGCGCAGACCGCCGAGCAGGTCCTGCAGGTCGCGCATGATTCCGGCGACGATCTCGTGGTCGCGGCGCAGCTCGGCCAGTACGGGACGCAGTTCGGGGAACGGCTCGGCCAGGTGGGCGAAGGCATGGTCGTCCTCGCCGGTGTGGTGCCGGGTCACCGCCGCGGCTGCGGGCGAGCCGGTTCGCGACGGCCCGGCGCAGCGCGGGCGTCCCTCTGGGGTCCCCGTATCCCAGGTCGGCCGTCGGCAGCCCGGCCGGCACGGCGCGTTCGGTCGCGCAGCCAGGCCGTCCGGGGGAACGCCGCCAGGTCCGGGACGCCGGGGGACAGGTCTATGCGGGCGGGCGCCGCGCGTACGGCGTCGAAGACGTCCGAGCCGGGTGCCGCCGTGAACACCGCGCCGGCCGGGCGGCCGGCGCGCGCCGGTGGCGGGGCGGGCACGGGAGGCGGAGCGGCGACGACGACGGTGTCGGCGCGGCCGCGCCCGGCCACGTGGCCGTCTTCGGTCAGGCGCTGGTAGGCCTCGGTGACGACTCCGCGTGAGACGCCGAGTTCGGCGGCGAGCGACCGCGTCGCCGGGAGCCTGCTGCCCACCGGCAACCGGCCGTCGGCGATCGCCTGCCGGAGCCGCCTGGTCAGCCAGTAGGACCGGCCGCCGGGGGCGCCTGATCGATGCGCAGGTGGATGAAGTCCGACCCCGTTATGGACCTGCCCGCCGGATCCGCGGTCGCCTCAGCCATCGGTCCATTCTGACGCCCGGACCGCGCGGTGCGGGCGTGAGCGCATCCCGAGGACCGTGGCGCGGGCCGGAATCCGGCATTCGGACCATCTTAAAAGCCATTGAGGTCTGCGTCGCCACGGCGGGGTGCCGCGTCTTCGACCACGGTTAGCGAATTCATGGGAGCTGTCGGTGTTTATCGCGCTGGAGGTGACAGGAGAGCCAAGAGGCTGACTTGACAAGGATCACGAAGTCATCAACTCTGTCGGACGAGGCCCGGTACTCGTCGAGCACAATTCCGAGCGGTCTGGACCTCGACGGGCGGGATCTGTTGAAAGATAAACGAAAGCGACTTCGCGTGCCGGAGATCAACACGACGGAAGAGACGATCTTTGACCACTTGGGCGATCGACCGCAGGTCGCGGCGCTGATCGACTGGACACTGCTCAGACTGGACAAGGATTCCAACACGATCCATCTGTCGTTCACCGCCGACCAGACATTCACGAATCCCGCCGGCAACGTGCACGGTGGTTTCATCGTCGCCATGCTCGATGAATGCATGGGGTCGGCCATCGTCGGGCTCACCGACGCACGGTTGATGCCCGCCACGATTTCCATGTCCACCGACTTCATCAAGCCGGTTTCCGTGGGCAAGGTCTTCGGCGAAGGCCGCATCACCTCGATGGGCAACACTTCCGCTTTCCTCGAGGCGAGGCTCATGGACGCGGCGAGCCTGACGCTGGCCCGGGCGATCGGCACGTACCGCCTGATGCCGTTCCCGACGAGCTCGAACAGCACCGGACCGCACTAGAGGGCCGGCGCCTCGGCAACACTCGGCAATCATTCCCCCCTCGCCCGCCGAGCGAGTCCCGAAGGATGGAGCGCCGCCATGAGCAATTTCGAGAAACTGCTGTCCGCGACGGAGAAAGAGTTCAAGGCCGAGAT
>JBJMIW010000430.1:0-11216 GCA_045806665.1 Actinoallomurus sp. | reverse complement strand
GACGCCCCCGCCCTATCCCCTGCCGGTGGCCACCGAGCCGCCCCGGGGGACGACCAGCATCCCGCCGGCGCCCGCCGAGGCCGGATCGCCTCACCCGCGGGCGGCCCGTCCCGAAGTGCGTTGCAAAGCGGTCGAGGGACTGCACTGCGACTTGAGATGGAAGACCGCCTGTGAGCTGGGCCTGGCGGATAGGGCTTCCACCCGAGCGTCTTGGCTTAATGGCGCCGACTGGCCACCTACCAGGCTCCGAAAAGATCAACTCGGTTCAGCCACCTCCAACTGAAACGCGGAGGCTGGTGGTGACATATCTACGTGGCGAGAGTGAAGCCCCATTCGATCAGTGCGGATCGAGATGTGCACTCGCCGGTCCCACGCGTCGATCGAGAAACGCCATCTCCTTGCGGCGATACGCGGGGTCACGGCACCTCCCGCCGTACCGAGGAAGTTCGCTGGTCCCGCTGGACGGTGAAGCGGGTCGGCACTCGTTCGGCCAAGGCGCTGATGTGAGTGACAATGCCGACCATTTGGTCCCTGCGGGTCGCAAGCTCCTCCAGCGTGGCGGCGACCATCTCAAGTGTCACCTCGTCCAGCGTGCCGAATCCCTCATCGAGGAAGATCGACTCTAGCCGGGCGGCGCCGGCTGCGGCCATGGCCGGCAGCTGCGCCGAAAGCGCCAGGGCGAGGGCGAGGCTGGCCTGGAACGTCTCACCGCCAGACAGCGTCTTGACCGGCCGACGGCCATCCGCGTCGGTGTGGTCGACGACGAGAAGGTTCCCGTCGTCGTGGATCAACTCGAACTGGCCGCCGGACAGCTCGGCTAGCGTCTCGGAGGCATCCGCGACGAGTGTGTCGAGGGCCGTCGTGACGAGCCAGCGGGGAAACCCGTCCGCGCGCAGGAGGCGGCCGAGCGTCTTCGCCACCTGATGCGCCTGCTCTGAGTGTTGCCGCTGCGCGTCGAGTTTTGCGGCCTGCTCCCGTCGCTGGATGAGACGCCGCGCCTCCTGCCGAGCCCCCTCCAGCGCTGCCGCGACCGCCGGCTCGGCCGTCTCAGTGAGTGGCCCTCCCGTATCGAAGTTCACAGCGTGGGTGGTGAGCACGTCGGCGAGCCGGTTCTCGGCAGCGGTGAGCTCGGCTCGGACCCTTGCCAATGTCTCGTGTGCGCCGGGCAGCGCCATTCTGCGGGTGGTGGCGGCGTCGGCCGCCCAGGTGACGAGGGCCGTCCACGCTGCGGTCAGGTCATCACGGTCCAGCGCCGGAGCCCCGAGCGCGACGAGCGGGTCGCGCGCTCGCTCAAGCGCCGACCAGGCCGCCTGTACCTCCTGGCCAATGCTGGTCGCAGCCTTCTCAGCGCTTGCCCTGGTGGTTCGCGCACGCCGCAACCTCGTGTCCGTGTCGCTGGCGGCGCTTTCCAGTAGCTCTCGACGGGCGAGCGCGGCGGTCACCTGCCCCAGGGTGGGAGTGTCCATGAGAACGGAACGCAGGGCGGCGATCCGGCCGGTGAGCGCGTTCAGCTCGCCGATGGCCTGCTGCCCTGCCCGGGACGCCTTCATCCACTCGTCGCGCAGTCGCTCCACCTCACGATCGGCCCGGACTCGTGCGTGCTCGGCCGTATCGAGGTCGGGCGCGGTCAGCGCGCCGGGCATGGTCTTGACCCGCTGCTCGCACACCGGGCACGCTGCGCCGACCTGCAAGTGCGGTCGCAGCGCTGCGGCGAGATGGGACCGCGCGGCGGCCTCCTGTACCCGTTGCGCCTGCAGGGCGAGCCTTCGGGCCTCTTCCCAGGCGGCGGTCACCTCGCAGAGTGCCGTGGCATGGCGGTGCTGCAGCGCCTGCGCTGTGAGCAGTCTCTTTTCCGTTTCGTCGAGCTCCATGTGGTCGCGGCGTGCCCGTTCGAGTGGAGTCCGGGGCGGTGCCGCTGCAAGCTGTTCGCGGGCGATCGTGTCGGCTGCCTCGGCCGCAGCGAGCTCCTCGTCGGCCGTCTCGCCGGCGGTCCTGATCTCGCGTTCCTTCCTCGCGAGTTCCTCGAGGCCGGCCGGCGCGGTAACCGCCCTCAGCTGGTTCCGCTCTACCCTCAGCGTCGCGCACACCTTCCGCGCCTCGGCGACCGCAGCGGCATGCTTCGCGAGTCCGGGCAGCATCGCACGGGTCTGCTCGGCGACCTTCTCCAGCGTGGCCACTCGGCCCTGTGCTGCCTGTTGGGCGCGTTCGGTCGCGTCGCCGAACTCCTCAAGCTGCTGGGCGAGGAGTTCGGCGCGCTGCTTCTGGCGGTCGGCCTCCGCGTTCGCTTCCTGCGCGATCCGGGTGTAGACCTGTAGCCCCATCAGTTTGACGAGGATCTCCTGCCGCTTGGCCGGCTGCTCATGCAGGAACTCGGCAAAGTCACCCTGCGGCAGCGCTACACAGGTGATGAAATGCTCGAACGGTAGCCCGATCAGCTTTTCCATTGCGGGCGTGACCTCGGAGTCGGAGGCGAGCACCTTAGTGACATCGTCCGGCGTGCCGAGCGCGCCCGGGTCGGCGAGTTGTTCCAGCCGGGCGTTCTTCACATTGACGCCGCCGGCGGTGCGGCGCAGCTCCCGGGCAGCGACGTAGCGGTGTCCGGCAAGGTCGAAGACGAGCCGGACAGTGCCCCGATTGGTGGTCGGCGCGAGCGCATTCGCGATCGTGCGTCGGTCGCCCCAGCGCGGCACCGATCCGTACAGCGCGAACGTGATCCCGTCGATGACGGTGGACTTGCCTGACCCGGTCGGGCCGATGAGTGCGAAATAGTCCACCTCGCGGAAGTCCACCACGGTAGGCTCCCGGAACGAGGCGAAGCCGTTCATCTCCAGCAGCACCGGCCTCATCGAGGCTCCTTCCCGCCGTCAGGAGTTCCCGGTGGTGACCTGGTCGTGGAGCCCGGCGAACATTGCTTCGACCCGTTCGTCGACCAGCCCCCGGGTGATGCAGTATGCGTGGAACAGCTCGGCGGAACTGCGCTCCACGCCGCCAGCCTGCGTGGACGGCCGGGCGGTGTGCACCGAGGCGGCGAACTCCGGATCGACGCGCACCTCCAGCGCGTTAGGGAGCAGCCGCTGCACGTCCTGTCGTAGACCTGCACGCGTCGGTTCACACAGCAATATCCTCAGGTAGTCGTCGCCGAACGAGTCGGCGCGCTGGGCCAGTTCGTCGACGGTGCCGCGCACGGTGCGCAGCCGCCGTCCGGACCCGATCGGCACCTCGGCGGCGATACGGGCGGGCGTGCCTACCTCGGCCTCGACGACAAGTACCATCGAGGGGTCGTCCTGCTCGCCGAAGTCGAGGGTGATAGGGCTGCCGCAGTAGTGCACCGGACACGGCGCGGACAGCGACTGTCGGCGGTGCAGGTGCCCGAGTGCGACGTAGTGTGCCTCCGGTGGGAAGGCACCGGCCGGTACCCAGTACTGGGCGACCGACTGGGCGGACCGCTCGCCCCCGCCGAGCTTTCCCCCGGCCGCCATCAGGTGCGCCATCACCAGATTGACCGCGTCGGCGCGGAAGCCAGTCGTGAGTGCGGCGAGCAGATCCCGGACCAGCCGGCCATAGTCGGCTGCCGCATCCCCGGGCGTCTTGGTGACCAGCTGGGCAGTGCATACCGCGTGGCGCTGGTGCAGGAACGGTAGCAGGACGACGGTGACCGGCTCTCCGGTCGAGTGCGCGGTGAACTCCACCACCCCGCCGTCGGCTGCACCCCGAACACTGCCGGCCAAGGTGATCCCCGCGCTCGCCATGAGCGGCCGGTAGGCGTCGAAGGTGCCGGCGTGGTCGTGGTTACCGGCGATTGCGATGACCTCGGCACCGGTGCGTCGCAGTGCGAGCAGCGTCTGTACCAGCAGTTGCTGTGCGTCCGCCGACGGGGCGGACGACTCGTACAGGTCGCCGGCGATGAGGACCGCATCGACCTGGTGATCCCGTGCCACCTGGACGATCTCGCGCAGGGCGGCCCGCTGCTCATCGAGCCGACTGCGACCCTTGAGCACCTTGCCGACGTGCCAGTCCGATGTGTGCAGGAATTTCACGTGCTCGCCTCGTCTTCTTCCCGCGGCGGTTGCCGACGGTGGCGCGCTGTCGGATCACAAGGGCGGGACTAACTGGGCCGGCCAGCAGTGACTGGACATGTAATTATCTGCACCCCTCGAGCCGAATCATGCGGCAGTCGTGGTGCCGGCGAAGGTCGTCGTTTCATCGCGACGGACAGGTGCCAACCCTGGTTCGTTCGTACTGTCATCGTGAACCTGCAGTAGACCATCTCGTCCCCGTCGTCCGGGCGGGTCTCAGTGTCGGTGTGCCGGTATTCGGGATGGCAGCCGGTGCAGGCCGAGGGCGGCTTCCGGGGTCCAGCTCTCTTGTCGTGCCTGATCGCTCAGGAGGAGGGTATTCATGGTAATCACCTGGCAGTGCTCTAATCGGGTCAGAAGGGGTACGCGGGGCCTTTGTCAGGGGCGCTTCTGCCGCTGTCGGGGACCCCCGGCGCGTCGTTCGGCGCGGAGGGGCCGGCGTCGAAGAGGGCGCCGGCGGGGACACCCGCCCGCGAAATCTTGCTGACCGTCGCGGTGGCGTAGCGCAGGGAGGGGCCGATCTCCGTCACCTCCAGCTCGATGACGGTCCGCTTCTCGCCCTCCTTGGTCTCGTACCTCTGCTGGTGCAGCCGGCCCTGGACGATGACGCGGGTGCCGCGCGACAGGGACTGGGCGACATGATCCGCCGCCTGTCGCCAGACCGAGCAGCGCAGGAACAGGGTGTCGGCATCCTTCCACTCGTTGCTTCGCCGGTCGAAGGTGCGGGGCGTGGAGGCGACGGTGAAGTGCGCGACCGCGTCGCCGGACGGGGTGAAGCGGATTTCGGGGTCATCGGTCAGGTTGCCGACGACGGTGATGACGGTCTCGTCTACCATGGGAGGTGCTCCTAACGTAAGCGCGACGACAGGTTTGCCATTTCAGGGGGCACCGGGGTGCTCACACTCACTGCCCGGCCTCCTTCCTTCCCTCGGCAAGTCCGGCCGCGGGCAGGCCACGCGGAGAGAACGGTTGTGGAGGTCGCGCCTCGAGCGACCGGTAAGGTCGGGATGCGGCTGGGCCGGGGCGGTGGGCACCCCGCCTGACGCGCCGCCCCGAGGCGATTGCGGTCACGATGTCGAGAAGTTCCGCGCGATAGTGGTGTGGGTTGTCCGGGTCTGCGTCCGGGAGCGGCAGCGGGTCGCGGGCGAGCCGCTGCTCCCGGATCGCGCCCACCTCGTTGCGGATGTCGGCAGCGGCGATGTGACGCTGTCGCCAACCCAACTGGATCACGGCCGCATTCGCGTCGGCGACGTCCAGGTCGGCCAGGAGGGCGTGCCAGGTTTTCGTCGTGGTCTCCTCCAGGTGCATCGATGTGCATATCGAGGTGATCAGGGCGACGGGCTGAGCCATCTCGACCGGTGTCATCCGACATTCCCTTTCGTGGTGAAACGCGCCAGGTGAGGCCTGTGAGCAGCTGTACCCCGCCCCACCTCCTGGTTCCTGGTGTTCGTATAGGGCGGTACCGCAGGTGCAGCGCAGCCACTCGTTGTCTCGAAGGTCCAGCGGCCGCAGCCGAGGGGCCGGCTTGGGTGATCAGGAACCACAGGGTGGCGAGCGCGTTCCCGTCGTCGTGGGCGGTAACAGTGGCGGTCATGTTTCACCGCCGTCGAGGGCGAGTAGCTGGCGTGGATCGAGCGCGCCGCTGCGCCAGGCACGGATGATCTCCTCCCTGCCGCCGGGCAGGGACCGGAGGCTGAACGAGTGCGGCTCGGATGCCGGCGCCGCAGCCAGTCCCGGGATCACCTCGCCGGTACGCGGATCGGCGACCGGATCGAAGGAGGCCTCCAGCCGGGTCACGAACGCCCCTTGCCAGGCGGAGCGCACGCGAGTGATCGTCTCGACCTCGGCGGGATAGTTCTCGGCCACCCAGGCGGTGAAGGCGCCCTCATCGGCAATTACGATCGCCGGTTTGGGGTCGGTAAGCGTGATAGTGGCGATCGGGGTGTCGTCTGGCAAGGTCACCCGCATCGACTTGAGATTGAACTCTTTGCGGGCTGCGCGTAGCCCGTCGAGCACCCTGCGGCGCGTGGCTTCGTACTCGGCGTCCACGGCGTCACGCAGCGTCTTGAGCGCGGCGACCTTGGTGGCATCGTCCCTGAGGTTCACTCGGCCTCGCTCCTCGCCCTTTCCTCCTTGGTCCCTTCCTTCCTCGCTCTTTCCTCCCTGACCGCGATGCCGCGGCGCACGATGAGCTCGCCCAGCGTGGTCGATACCCCGTGGGGGTCCCGGACGGCGGCGGCGTGCAGGTTGTGTCGGCGTACCTCGTCGTAGAGGAGGTGGAGTTTCTCGTAGGTGGTATTCGGGTCGGTGGCAGTCGCAAGGTAGTCGGACGCGCTCGGGGTGGGCTTGCCGACGTTGAGCCAGTCAAGGACGGCGTTGGCGAACGTCACGTCCGGCTTACGGATCACGAGCCCGGAGAGCGGCTTCACCCGGGACTTCGAGATCACCAGGGTGTTCTCGTGGTCGAGGTCGCCGACGACGTCGAATTCGTACTCAATGCCCTCCCGCTGTTCCGGCTTGAGCCCGACCTTGCGCGGCACCTTACGCCCGCGATCGTCGGTCTCCACGACGTACTCGGTCTTGGTACGCATGGTGACGATGACGTGACCGGGGTAGGCGAGCAGGGCTTCGATCATCGCCCGCTCCATGGGGCGGGCCTCCTTCCAGCCGGCGAAGGTGTTGCCCGCACCGGAGCGCTTCGCGGCATTGTCGACCTGCTCGAGCATCCCGCCCGCGCCGGACCAGAAGTGCGAGAGCGAGTCGACGATGACCACGTCGTAGCCGTCGTGGGCGGCCACGGCAAGCGCGTCGACGAGTGATGTCGGCTCGAACATCGCGAGCTGAAGGGTGTCGAAGGTGAACTCGTCGGCGTACTTGGAGGCGCTGCCGTGCTCGGTGTCGATGAGAGCGACCCGTTTGGCAAGCGCGGTGCCGATGACGAGCGCGGTGTAGGTCTTGCCCGACCCGGTGGGCCCGGTGAGCGCGATACGGGCCCTGGCCTGTTCCTTGGTGGCGGGGCTGAAGGTGAAGTTACTCACGCCGCCCTCCTCTGGCCTCCTCTGGCATGTCGGATGGCGTGTTCGATGGCGTTTCGGGGCGTGAAGGAAATGATCCTCACCCGACAGGACGTGCCCCGTACGGCCGTCACAATCCCAGGCTATGAAAGCTGTCAACCGGTTGAGACATCAGGCTACTTGCGTGGTTTGTGATGAATTGTCTGTCTGCGGTGTCGTGGAGGGCTCGTTGATCCAGACCTTGGCCGGGAGCGGCGGCGGGTAGGGGCACCGGCCGTGGAACCGTTCGGGGTGGGCCAGGAAGGCCGCGTGGAGGGTGGCGGTCCGCCGGGCCTGGATCGTCGCGGCGGTGCCGTCGTGCACCGTCGCGGGGGTGTGCATTCCGATCCCGGAATGGCGGTGCTCGTTGTTGTAGTAGGCGAAGAACTGGGCGCAGAAGACGTTCGCGTCTTCGATCGATCCGAACCGTCCGGGGAACGCCGGACAGTATTTGAGCGTCTTGAGCTGGGCTTCGGAGTAGGGGTTGTCGTTGGACACGGGCGGGCGGGAATGGGACTGGTCGATGCCCAGGAGTGCGAGCAGGCCGGTGACGGTCTTGGAGGTCATGGACGTGCCCCGGTCGGCGTGGATCTGGGGCGATGGCGTCGTTGGCGGCGATGGCGTTGCCGATGAACTCCCGTGCCAGGGTGCCGGTCTCGGTGGGCCGGATCTCCCAGTGCACGACCTTGCGGGAGAAGATGTCGATGATGACGTAGAGCAGGTAGTAGACGCCGCGTACCGGTCCTTTGAGCTTCGTGATGTCCCAGGACCACACCTGGTTCGGGCCGTCGGCCTCCAGTTCGGGTTTGCGCATCGCCGGGCGCACGGCCTGGGCGCGCCGCTCGCCGGTCTGGCCGCGTTCGCGCAACAGCCGGTACATCGCGGACTGGGAGCACAGGTAGACGCCCTCGTCCAGCAGGGTCGCCCCGACCTGCCCGACGGACTTGTCGGCGAACCGGGGCGAGTCCAGCACCGCCAGCACCTGGCGCGCTCACCGGCCGACGGCTCGGCCGGGTGATGGAACGGCCGGCGCGGCCCGTGCCGGGGCGGGGCGGGATTGCGGTGCCGGTGCAACGTCGCGCGGGATTTCCCCAGGATCGCGCACGCCCGGACCGTGCCGACCACTTTTTCCATTTCGGGGAAATGCGCGTCGATGACCTGGTTCAGTTCGCGTCGGAGTCCGCGCTGCTTGAGATGTCGGCAAGCAGCGCGAATGCTTTTCCCGCGATATCGAGCGCGGTCTTGATCTTACCCAGCTCACCGGAGAGTTTGGCGTTGGCGGCCTTCAGCTTCTTGTTCTCGGCCCGCAGTCGGGCCAGTTCCTCGGCTTCGGCGTTCTTTTCCGGCTTCCCGGTGGTGGCGGCCAGTGTCCCGTTCTGGGCCTGTTTACGCCAGTGCTCGATGTGGGAGTGGTACAGCCGTTCCTTGCGGAGCAGGGCGCCACGCTCGGGGCTGCCCTCGGGCAGCGCGTCGAAGGCCGCCAGGATCCGGGCCTTGTAGGCCTTGGTGAACGTCCGCCGCTTGGGCCGGCCCGGCTGCTGCTCGGTCACCCGACCATCCTGCCCCGACGTCATCGCGGCCTGGTCGGCGAGGGTCATCGTCACTGTCCCGATCGCCCTGTCTCGCCCTGCTTCGTCATAGAAGGACTCGTTCGTCCCATGTCTCACAGCAGTCTGGCAGAGAGGGCCGCCGGCTACGTCTGGGCGTTCGCCGCCCTGACCGCCTCACCCGGCGCCCGCGCCCACTACGACCGCCGCCGCGAACGCGGAGACCGCCACACCGCCGCCCAACGCAACCTGTTCAACCGCATGCTCGGCTGCCTCCAAACCCGGCAGCTCTACTCCGAACAGACGGCCTTCCCCGCCGCTCTACAGACAGCCGCTTGACACCTTGACCGCGTGGGATGTCTTCATCGCATCAGCGACCAGGCGCCGGACCGGCGGGGCTGGGGGCTGCCCCGGTAGCCGCGGACGCCGTAATTGAGGAGGAGAACCGGCAGCTCCGCAAAAGAGTGCGGGAGCTCGTTGGAGGTACCCAGATTCGCGACGTGTCTGGCGGGGCAGGCAAGTGCGCCGGGGCAGCACAGTGCATCACCGGTGCTGCGATGACGGGCGACTCCACACGGAAGGCGTCTACGCGAGATGAGGTGGCCCGCAAACGGGCAACAGTCGGTGGTATAGCGGTCAATGTATGGAGCCGAGTTACTCATGGAACTGGCTTCAGACGGCCAGCGACGAAGAAGTTCGCCGCGGACCTCATCGAGGACGTGCCGCCCGATGATCGATGAGGCCCGGTACTGGCTCTACTTCATCCGGAACTCGCTGCGAAACGGGGACGCCCCGCCTTCCAGCCGGCCGACGTGACCACCCCCCTTCCGCGGTCCGCCGCTCATCCGGGCGCCGAGTGCCCATTGACCGCTTGAACCTTTGGGGCCACTGGCCTGGGCAAGTTCGGTCCTCCCGCTGATATCGGTCCGCGGTCGCCGAGAATTCAGGACCGAACGCGCCTTCACCTTCCATGTCGGGGGCGTCCTGCAACGAACGTGAGCGCTGACCGGTGAACCCCTGTGCCGCAGACCCGGCCTCTGATCAACCCCGACTCTTGGGGGAGTTTCGGGCCCGGGGCGAGGACGGGGTCCCGCCCACGCGGGCGAGACCCCGTCGATCAGACGACACATGATCCGGTGGACACGATCACATCGGTCACCTTCGTGGCCGTCCCTTCGTTCCCCCGATTACGATTCACCTGGCTCACCAGCAGGCTCCTCGCCTTCACCGGCGGGCTCTTCGGCGGCCTCTTCCCCTTCACCGGCGGGTTCCTCGGCGGGTTCCTCGGCGGCCTCCGCGCCGCCTTCACCGGCGGGCTCTTCGGCGGCCTCTTCCCCTTCACCGGCAGGCTGCTCGGCAGGGCTCTCAGCCGGCTCCTCGGTCTCACCGGCTGGCTCCTGGGCCTCGGGCTCTTCGGGTCCGGGTGTTTGTTCGACGTCGCTCACAGTTTTCACCTCCTCCCCGCTGCGCTCGTTGAGGGCTGGAGGGCCGCGCCGCGTGGTTCAGCGGGACGTCCTGGAGATGGCCTTGACCAGCTCACCGACCTCGTCTTCGGACAGCTTCGCCACGAGGTCGGACTAGCTGATGGTGCCGACCAGTTGTTCGTTCTTCAGCACGGGCAAACCGCGGACCTTGTGCTCGGCCATCTGATGCAGCACCTCCACGATGTCCGCGCCGGCATCGACCCACCAAAGGTGGCCTTTGGGCGAGGTCGTCGGCATGGGCGTCGGCTGGGCACCTGCCGCTCGCGCTTGGCTTCACCCCGATGTCGCCGGCGGTGACGCTCCTTTGGAGCGGCCCGTTCTCACCGCATACCAGCTACGCACCGACGTCGAGTTCGGCGATGCGCCACGCCGCACCGACCAGGTCCTGGTTGATGTCCCATGCACCAACACCCCCGACGCACGACGGACAGACGCCGCGCCCACGATCTTCTTCGCTGTTTATACCTCTTTGTCGGATCCTTGCTCGGCTCACCAGGCAATAAACCCGTTTGGTTGGCCCAATAGGAGTCCGGAAGCGGCGTAGTTCGGGGTGCGGTTTCTCCGCGCACCTCAGACGGCCCGGTGCGGGCCGCGGTCGGCGCACCGGGCGGCCAGCCCAGTGCCAGGCCGCAAGCAGGGGCCCGACGCTCGGGTTCATCGGCGCGGGCCGGACTGATGCGTCTGTACGGCCCGGCCCACGCCGCGCCCCCGCCCTCGCGTTCCCAGGAAGCAAGGCGGAGGACTGATCAACAGCAGCTCACCTGTCGTAAGAGATCGCTCGCTAACAGTGAATGATCGTCGGTCTTCGACACGCCAGCAGCGGCGAGCCGCAGCTTGCTCGCCACGGGAGATTCCTGAGGTGCGCCTCGCTCCCTAGTGCTGGCCCGCTCCGCCGGATCGTTGCTCGCCGGGCTTGCCTGCCCGGCGAGAAGACCATCCCCGCCCCTGTCCAGCGCCTATCGGATGACCCCGGCCGGGCAGCTGGTCGGCGCGCACCTGAACCGCATGTTCGATGCGATTCCGTATGCGCTCGGTCTCGTCATCCCGCTCTTCACG
>JBJMIW010000429.1:0-6777 GCA_045806665.1 Actinoallomurus sp. | reverse complement strand
GGGACCGGGCGACGCGGACGGCGGGCGTAGGGGCATGGGTGTGGGGGCACAGCGGGTAAGGTCCGCCTGAAACCTTCGTGTGCCGGGACGCGCCGGCCGTGGGCGCCGGACACGAACGCCCGCCGCGCGCCGGATCAGGAGAGGACGCCAGTGGGACTGACGAGCGGGGCCTTCCTCGGTCTGCTGATCGTGGTGGCCGTGGGGCTGATGACCGTCGTCATCTGGGGGTGGCCGAAGTTCGCCAAGCCCGGCATCGGGCCGATCCTCGCCCGGATCGGTCTGTTCTTCACCGCCCAGGTGACGCTGATCATGGTGCTGCTCGCGGCGGTGAACAACTACTTCCTGTTCTACGCCTCGTGGTCGGACCTGATGGGCACCAACAACCAGGCCGTGCACGTCCAGGCGAACGCCGACGCCGACGGCGCCGCGACACCGCAGGGCGCCGGGCGACCGCTGGCGCGGCAGGCGACGTCCCTGGGACAGAAGAAGAAGAAGGCCGACCCCGCCCGCGATGGCCGGATCGAGCAGGTCCAGATCCAGGGCGACCGCACCGGGCTGACCACGCGGGCCTTCGTCTTCCTGCCTCCGCAGTACTTCCAGCCGAAGTTCGCCAACCGCCGGTTCCCGGTGATGTACGACTTCACCGGCTTCCCAGGGGACCCGCGGCAGCTCATCACCCGGCTCGGCGTTCCACAGATGGCCGCCAAGGAGATGAACGCCGGACGGGCGCAACCGATGGTGATCGTGATGATGCACCCGTCGCCGGACTCGGTCATGCCGCGCGACACCGAGTGCACCGACGTGCCGTACGGCCCGCAGGTGCTCTCCTTCTATACGGAGGACGTGCCGGAGCGCCTCATGTCGACCTACCGGGTGGCGACCGGCTACCACGGCTGGGGCGCCATGGGCGACTCGACCGGCGGATACTGCGCGGTCAAGCTGGCGATGCTGCGGTCGGACCGGTTCACCGCGGCGGTGTCGATGGCCGGCTACTTCTACGAACGGAAGGACTGGCAGACCGGGGATCTGTACGGCGGCAGCAAGAACGTCAGGGCCGACAACAACCTGATCACGCGGTTGCAGCACCTGCCACCGCCGCCCGTCTCCGTGCTGATCACCACCAGTCCGGACGGCGAGCGTGACTTCGGGGAGGCGCGCCGGTTCCTGCAACTGGCACGGGTGCCCATGAGCACCGACAAGATCCTTGTCCCGGGCGGCGGCCACAACCCGCACACCTGGAAACGCGTCACCCCCCTCGCGTTGCAGTGGATGAGCCGGCACCTGACGTACGAGGGCGGCTGAGGCCGCCCGTACGCCCGACCGCGTGGCGCCTCGGCGGCGACCACCCGGCGGGAGGGGGACCGTCTACGGAGTCCAGGGGGAGCCGACGACCCAGCTCACGTCGCCGGTACACCTACGCGACCGGACGTACGAGGGGCGATCGCGGCTGTGCGGGTCACTCGGCGCGTAGCCGCTGGCCGGATTCCTCTTCGAGTAGCGCGACGGCCAGGAGTTCCCCGTCCGCGTTCCCGTAGCGCGCGGTGGCCCGTTCGTAGATCCGCGTGACCGCCTCGGACAGCTCGAAGGGCACCGCGTGCTCGCGGGCCAGCGCGGTCACGCTCAGCAGTTCCTCGTAGCAGCGGTCGAGGCCGAACGTCGTCATGTAGTCCCCGGCGAACAGGGCGTCGAGCTCTCGGCGGATGAACTCGCTGGCGGCGGCGCTGTCGGCCAGCGCACGGCGGTGGGTGGCCAGATCCACTCCCATGCGCCGGCCCAGCAGCAGGGACTCGGCGGTCGCGACCGCCTGCCCGAACCACAGGAGATTCACGATCAGCTTCACGGTGTACCCACTGCCGTGGGCCCCGACATGCATGATCTGCGCGGGATCGCCGAGCGCCTCGAGGACCGGCCGGTTGCGCTTCAGCACTGCGCCGTCCCCGCCGACGAAGAACCGCAACGTGCCGGCCTCGGCGGCGGCGACGCCTCCTCCGACCGGCGCGTCGAGGACTTCGATCCCGCGTGCGGTCGCCCGACGTCGGATCGGATCCGCGGCGGCCGGGGAGTTGCTGCTCATGTCCACCCACACGGCGCCGGCCGGCAGCGCGTCGACCAGCCCGCCGCTGCCGACCATCGCCGCGGAGACCTCCCCAGGTCCCGGCAGCATGGTGATCAGCACGTCCGCGGACGCGGCGACCTCCGCGGTCACCGGGGCCCATTCGGCGCCGCACGCGCGAACGACCTCCTCCCGTGCGGGATCGATGTCGCTCGCCATTACCCGGTATCCGGCCCTGACGAGATTCCGGCACATCGGAGTCCCCATCCGGCCCACACCGACGAAGCCGATCGTCGTGCCGCTCGCACCCCCCATGACCGACACTCCCTCGTCATCTCTTCCGCGGTCGCCGGACCCCGGTGGCCGCACCGGTCACCTGGGTCTACCTCGGCGGGCCGTACACCAACCGTGCGACCGGGGACAGCGGTGGCGGACTCAGCCGGAGCCGCACACGTCGTTGAGCGAACTGACGCCGGGTCCCGGGTCTGCCTCGGACCGGCGTCGACCGCCGGGGGATGTCGTTCACAGGGCGACGAAGGTGAGGCCGCGCTGCTTGAGCGCGGGGATGACCGTACGCAGCGACCGGATGGTCTCCGAGCGGTCACCGCCACCGTCGTGGCAGAGCAGGATGTCGCCCGCCTGTGCGCGCAGCAGCCGGTCGGTGATCCTCATAGTGCCGGGGCGGGCCCAGTCACGCGGATCCACCTGCCAGTCGATGCAGATCATGGCGTGTTCGGCGGCCACGTCGATGACCCGCTGCGACCAGGCGCCGCCCGGAGAGCGGAAGAACTTCGGCGCCATGCCGGAGATCTGCGCGATCCGGTCGTGCGCGCCACCGATCTCCTCCCGGATGCGGGCCTCCGCGAGCGAGGGCAGGTTCAAGGGGTGCGTCACGGTGTGGTCGCTCACCTGATGTCCGGCCGCCACGATCCGCCGGACCAACTGCGGGAACTCGGTGACCTGGACCCCGATGAGCGAGAAGGTCGCGGGCACGCCGAACTCGGCCAGCGTGTCGAGCATCTTCGGGGTCCATTCCGGGTGGGGACCGTCGTCGATGGTCAGCGCCACCGCGTTCGCCGGTGCCGCAGGCTGCAGATCGCGCAGGTTGTGGATCGGGCGGCGCAGCGCCTGCAGCGGCCGTCCGTGGGCGTAGCCGGGATCGGAGGGAACGGTGTGAGCGGCCCTGCGGACGCGCCGGGACGTCTTCACCGCATCGGTGCCCCGGAGGAGTCCGGGCGCCGCACCGGCCAGCACACCGGCACCGGCGGCGCCGAACGTCATCAGCGCCTGACGCCGGTCCAGCTTCCTCATCCCGATCCCCCTGCCGATGCGAGCCCGTTGACCACCACCTAGGACTCTCAGGGACGTCGAGAAGTTCACATGCCGGTCGCCCGGGCGGGTGAGCACCCCGCGGCCGAGGCCGCTCCGGTCGTCCCCGCCGATGCATTCCTCGACCGAGACGACCGGAAACGGGTCACGAGGCTACGCCGCAGGGTCCCAGTCGACCTCCGGCGAGCGGTAGAAGTTGACACCCATCACCGTCCAGCGCGGGCCCTGCGCGGCCAGTCGGGTCCGGTACTCGTCCCACGACCGGCCCTGCCGCGGTGACCAGCCGATCTCGGCGATCCCGGCCAGCCGGGGGAACGCCATGTACTCGACCTCGTGGATGTTGGTGAGCGTCTCGCTCCAGATCGGCGCCTCGACGCCGCGGATGTCGTCTTCGGTCACACCGGTGAACAACGTGGCGGGGTCCCACTGGTAGGACTTCTGCACGTTGACGTAGCCGGCCCAGTGCAGGCCGTACGGCGTGTTCTTGTCGTACTGCATGTCCAAGTACGCGTGGTTGGCGGGCGACATGACCAGCTTGACGCCCTTCTGGACGGCGGCGGTGGCCAGCCGGTCGCTGACCGGTGTGGTCCCGTCCGCGATGCTCCAGTTCTGGGCCAGAGTGTCCGGGCTCGGCTTGACGTCCGCCTGCGCGATCTCGTTCCAGCCGATCATGTTCTTGCCGTGCGCGTGGACGATGGGCTGCACGCGGTCGATGAACGAGACGTAGTCGGCGAGCGGGGTGCTGTGCGCCTCGTCGCCGCCGATGTGGACGTACGAGCCGGGGGTGAGCTTCGCGAGTTCCCCGATCACGTCGTTCAGGAACCGGTACGTGATGTCCTTGCTCACGCACAGCGAGCTGAAGCCGACGTTCGTGCCGGTGTAGAGCGGCGGCGCCTTGCCGTCACAGTTCAGCTCCGCGTACGACGCGAGCGCGGCGTTCGTGTGCCCCGGCGTGTCGATCTCCGGGACGACGGTGATGAAGTGCTCGGCGGCGTACGCGACGATGTCCTTGTACTGCGCCTGGGTGTAGTAGCCGCCCGGGCCGCCGCCGACCTCGGTGCTGCCGCCGTAGGTCGCGAGCCTCGGCCAGCTGTTGATGGCGATGCGCCAGCCCTGATCGTCGCTGAGGTGCAGGTGCAGGACGTTGATCTTGTACATCGAGATGTCGTCGATGTAGCGCTTCGTCTCATCGACGGTGAAGAAGTGCCGGGACACGTCGAGCATCGCACCGCGCCAGGTGAAGCGCGGATGGTCCGCGATGTGGACGGAGGGGACCGTCCACGGGCCGGACCGGACGGTCTGCGACTCGACCTTGGACGGCAGCAGCTGCCGGAGCGTCTGGACGCCGTAGAACAGGCCGGCGGCGGTGGGGGCCTCGATCTGTACGCCGCCGTGGGCGACGTCGAGCCGGTACCCCTCGGCGCCCCCTCCTGGAGCCGGGGTCAGGCGCAGGGAGATGGTCTGCGGCGAACCGGCCCGGCCCGGCACGACCGGGAGCCGATACCCGGTCGAGGGCCGAACCAGCCCGGCCAGGAATGCCGCGACGCCGGCGACCTCGCGCGAGCGCGATGCCACGACGATCCTGGTGTTCCGGGTCAGAGTGAAGGACCTTCCGGGCACCGTCCGCACCGATGCCGGAGCCGGGACGATGCGCGGCGTCGTCGTCGCGGATCGGGCCTGTGCGGGCGCTGTCAGGCCCGCGACCAGCGGACTCGCCGTGGCCACGACCACCGCGGCGGTGAGCCGCGCACCACGATGCCCGGCCGTCCGGCCGGTGCGCCACCGGGACATTGTCACGCCAATTACTTTCCTCACCATGCGCTTGATCGAACATAATTTCCTACACGCCGTCAAGGGAGGAACGGAATCTGCGTGTCAAGGCGGCATCTTCAGACGCCGGCGCGGCGTTCGTCACAGTGCGCAGGTGCACACGGCACGGGAGTCGGGAAAGAACAGAGTTCAGTGCAGGTCGTGGTCGCGCAGCGGCCCCACCCGCAGGCCGGCCGAGCGGCACCGGCGAACCAGCTCGGGGAGCGCGCCCAGGGCCGAGCGCCAGGCGCCCGGAGCCGAGGTGTGGTCGCAGTCGTGCAGCAGGATCGTCGCCCCACCGCGAACGTCCGGCGACAGGGTCGCCAGGACCGAGGCCGGGCTGGCCGAGCCGGTCCAGTCTCTCCCCCAGGCCGTCCACAGCACCGGCCGGAGCCGGTGTCGTCGGGCGGCGGCCAGTGCCTCCGTGCTCAACACGCCGTACGGCGGCCGGTACCAGACCGGCTGGACGCCGGTGACGGCGGCGACGAGGTCCGCGGCCCGGCCCATCTCCGCGGTCACCCGGCCGGGGCGGGTCAGCAGCGTGTAGCGGTGCCGCCAACCGTGGACGGCGATCTCGTGACCGTCCGCCACGATGCGGCGGCCGACCTCCGGATGGCGCCGCAGGGTCTCCCCGACGACGAAGAAGGTGGCCCGGCAGTCCAGCCGCCGAAGCTCGTCGAGGAAACGGGGCGTCGAGTCCGGGTCGGGCCCGTCGTCGAACGTGAGCGCGACGTGGTCGGCGCGACCCACGCCCGCCAGGCCGGGGAGTCGGCGGCGCACCACCGGAAGCCGGCTCGCCGCCGGTCCGGCGTGGGCCAGGGCCAGGCCGGTCAGGCCCAGCATCAGCGCGGTCCGGGACATCGGTTCACAGCCATCCGGTCATGTACGGGCCGGACCCGCCGTGGGAGCCGGCCCGTGTCCCGCAGCGTGGATTCCGGTCGAACGACCGACCCGCCGAGGACACCCGACGCAGCGCCGTCGCAAGTCAGCGACAGCAGGCAATCACGTATCGGCCGGTCCCAGCCGCTCGCGCATGGATGCTTTCTCGCTGTTGGACGAATGTTGGCACGCGCTTCCAGCGGCCCCGGTCGATGGCCCTGACCGCCGTCTTCCTCGTCGGCCCGATGTCCGGACCGCGCCCTGGCACCGCTCGGCCGGCGTGGCCCTCGTTGTCACGCCCTGCCGTGGCCGTGGGTCACCCGGGTGATCCGCTCTTGCGTGACGTCCGCCTCGTCGACGGCCTCGACCGGCTGCTCCTGGACGAGCAGGCCGTGGTGGGTGGTCTCAAAGGTCCTCTTGAGCTCGGCGATCGCCCGCTTCAGCGCCTCGATGGTGTCGTCGGGCAGGTCGCCGGTCTCGCGGATCGTGTCGTACACGCCCGGAGATGTGACAGCGAGGTGCTCCAGGAATTCTGCTTCGAACCGGCGGATGTCCTCAACCGGCACGTCGTCGAGTTCGCCGTTGGTGGCGGCCCACAGGGAGACGACCTGCCGCTCGACCGGGAACGGGGTGTGCTTGGGCTGCTAGAGCAGCTCGACCAGGCGGGTTCCTGGTTAGATCTGATGTGGGTAGTTTGGGTAATTGTT
>JBJMIW010000428.1:0-8363 GCA_045806665.1 Actinoallomurus sp. | reverse complement strand
GGCTGCGCCGCCGTCCGTACGGCCGGGTCGGCGGCCAGGGTGACCTGCTGGCCGTCGTCGGTCGTACGGGACGCGCCGGTGCGCATCAGATCGTAGACCTGGCCGGCGAACCAGTCGCTGCCGCCGTAGCGGACGGTGGCCGCGTACCAGGAGGCCGGGTCGGCGCCGAGGGGCTTGCCGAGGTCCCGCTGGTAGCGCGCGAGCAGCCCGGCGCCACCGCGGATGTTGGCCGCCGGGTCGGTGCGCAGCGTGCTCGGCGCGGCACCGGTGATCCGGGCCGCCTCCTCCAGCGTCTGCGTGGCTTGCGCGGCGGTCGCCGGAGCCTTTGGGTGCAGGGCCGGGCGTGAGGTGTCGCCACGGGGATCTTCCTGGCCGCCGGCGAAGTGCTCGCTGCTCGGGACGAGCGTGCCGTCGACGAGGTGCATGGGTCCGAAGCCCCCGCCCGTGCTCGGCCGCCCCTGGTTGGCGTCCCAGCGGGACTCCAGGTACGAGACGGCGAGCAGCAGGTTCTCGGGAACGTGGTAGGCCTTCGCCGCCTGGGCGTAGACCTGCTGGCGGGTGTGGGGAACAGGACCGGCGTGTTGCTGGGCGTGGGCCTGACCGGTTCCGAGACCGGCCAGCACCACTGTCGCCGCGACGAGGGTACGACCTCGCAGGCTCATCGGCAGCCTCCGCGCTACGGGATGAAGTGGCCGTAACGATCTCAGAGGGCCTGGGTGGAGACAACAACTTTCCGGAACCGTGATCAGAAAGAAGGATTCCTACCAACGCGGGCGTGGCCGTGACCGGTCCTGCCGGGGTCGGTCAGCCCGCGGACAGGGCGGAGCCGTGAAGGGGGATGGACGCCTCACCGCGCGGGTTGGTCCGTACGAGTGCCTCGATCCCGCGCGGCGCCATCGGCCGGGCGACGAGGAAACCCTGACCCCGCGGGCAGCCCATCTCCTTGAGGAGTTCGAGCTGTTCGGGCCGCTCGATGCCCTCGGCGACGACGCTCAGCCCGAGATCGCGGCCGACCCGGACGATCGTTCGGGTCAGGAGCGTCAGGGTGTCGTCCCGGCCGAGTCCGGCGACGAACGACGGGTCGATCTTGATGACGTCGACCGGGAGCTGGCGCAGGAAGGCCAGCGAGGCGTATCCGGTGCCGAAGTCGTCGATCGCCAGCCGTACTCCGAGGTCGTGAAGCGAGGACAGCCGGGCGGTCAGCTCGTCGTCGCCGTCGACGAGAACCTCCTCCTGGACCTCCAGCGTGAGCATCCTGGGGCACAGGCCGCTGTCGTCCAGCGCGGTCGCCACCGACTGGACGAACCGGGGCGCGGCGATCTCCCGGGGCCGGAGGTTGACCGACAACCCGATGTCCCAGCCGGACGCGCGCCAGCGGGCCACCTGGGAGCATGCCTCGCGCAGCACCCAGTTGCCGAGCGGGATCATCAGACCCGACTCCTCGGCGGTGCCGATGAACTCCTCCGGCGGCACGAACACGCCGTCGCGCCACCACCGCACCAGCGCCTCGACCCCGGTGACGCGCGACGTGGCGAGCTCGACGACCGGCTGGAACTCGACCGTGAACTGCTGCTCGGTCAGCGCCCGCTGCAGCTCGCCGCCGAGCTCCAGCCGGCGGACGACGTCGGCGTGCATCTTGGCGGCGAACACCTCGACCCTGCCCCCGCCGAGGTCCTTGGCCCTGGACAGCGCGACGTCGGCGTTGCGGATGAGCTCCAGGCCGCCGATGCCGTCCTCGGTGAAGGCGACGCCGACGCTGGCCGTAAGCACGACAGGGCGGTCGCCGACGCGGTACGGCTCGCTCGCCAGCGCCCGTACGAGCCGCTCGCCGAGGTCGACCACCGTCTGTACCTCGGTGGCGCTCTCGACCAGCACGGCGAACTCGTCGCTCCCCCAGCGCGCGACGGTGTCGTCGACCAGGACCCCCGCCCGCAGCCGCCGGGCCGCCTGCGCCAGCACCTGGTCCCCACCGGCGTGGCCGATCGAGTCGTTCACGGCGGTGAAGCCGTCGAGGTCCACGAAGATCACCGAGACCGTGCCCTGGCAGCGCTCGACGACCTCACGGGCGCGTTCTTCGAAGTAGGCGCGGTTCGGCAGGCCGGTGAGGCCGTCGTGGAAGGTCAGGTGGGCGACCTGCCGCTGCAGCGCGGCCTGCTCGCTGAAGTCCCGAACCGTGACGAGCAGCCGGTCCGCGGCCCCCTCGCCCGACGAGCCGTACCGGCAGATCGTCGACTCGGTGGGCAACCAGGTGCCGTCGGCGGCGCGGACGCGGCAGGCCAGCCGGACGACGTCGTCGCCGTCCGCGCGCAGGAACCGGCGTACCGCCGCCAGCACCCGCGGCAGGTCCTCCGGGTGGACGACGTCGCTCACCGACCGGCCGAGCAAGGCCTCGGCCGTGTAGTGGTACGACGGCTGGGCACCGGCGCTGACGTACTCGATCACGCCGTCCAGCCCGCAGATG
This sequence comes from Actinoallomurus sp., assembly GCA_045806665.1. Classification (GTDB taxonomy): domain Bacteria; phylum Actinomycetota; class Actinomycetes; order Streptosporangiales; family Streptosporangiaceae; genus Actinoallomurus. Next base: position 5,902 of record JBJMIW010000428.1, on the reverse strand, counting down.
ACCACGACGTCGTTGATGCTCTCGGTGAGCGCCCGGAAGTGCTTCTCGCTGGCCTTCGCGAAACGCCGCAGCCGGTCGTTCTCGTGGACCAGCTCGCCGAGCCGGGCCAAGACCACGAGGACGGCGGACCCGGCGATGATCGGGACGACCGGCCGCAGGCCCTGCGCGCCGGTGAGCGTGTGCCCGGCGACGAAGATCGCGGCAGCGGCGGCCGTGGCGGCCGGCGCGATGCCGGGCCCGACCAGCCGTCGGCGGATCGGGTCGCCGTGGTCCGCGCGCACGATCCACGGCGCCGCACCCAGCAGGAGCAGCGCGGCCAGGCGCGTCAGGTCGGCGACGGAGCCGTACGGGCCACTGCCGTTCAGCCGGCCCATGACGTACAGCACGTCGGCAGCGGTCAGGACGAGCAGCGCGCAGTAGGCGACCATGGCGGACCGCCGGCGCCCGCGCACGGCGCCCACCGCCATCGGCAGCAGCCCGCAGACGAGGCACGCGTCGAGCAGCGGGTAGCGCAGCTCGATGAGGAACTGCGCCCAGCCCTCACCGGACAGGCGGTACAGCCGGTCGAAGACCGCGACCCAGCCGACGACGAACAGCGCGCAGGCGCAGACGTACGTGTCTGCGAGGTAGCGCAGCCAGGGGCGGGCGCTGTGGGGCAGCCCGATGGGCATGATGAACCCCGCCGTCATCGCGCCCAGACCGATCAGGAAGAACAGGTCGGCCGGCGAGACCGCCACCGCCGACCGGCTGAAGACGATCCGGGAGATGGCCTGCACCGCCCCGCCGGCGGACCAGGCCACCGCGGCCAGGCCGAACCAGCGCCAGGTGTCCCGGTCGACCTTCCCGGCGGCGTCCTGCGGCGCCCGTCGCATGGCGAACAGCAGCGACGTCGCGGCGCTCGCCGCCGCCCAGGCGGTCAGCCAGGCACCGGCGCCGTCCCCCCGGCCGAAAAGGAAGGCGACCGCATGGATGACGGCGAGCGCGATCACCGGCCCGAACGGCAGCGCGGCCGCCGGTATCCCCGAGCGCCGCCGCTCCGTCCGCTCGCCGGTCATCACTTACTCGCTCTCTAAGTCTTGATCAGATTCTTCCGGAGCACAGAACGCACCGGGTACCGAACGCATGACATTCCAGGGCGACGGCACATGGCCGTCTCGGGTGCGGCGTATACCTGCCTGTCGAATGTCGTGTCATCCGGTACGGGTGACGACCCGCGGACGGGACGTCACCGGTGGAGATCACGCCGCAACGCGAGCCTGCCGGGACTCCGGCGCAGCCCGCACGACGCTCACTCTGGTCAGCCTCGGTGCTCAATGTACGGTCCGTAGGTCACGGACCGATTGAGGCTGGGCGTCCACCCGGCGACAACTCGCAACGTTGCGTAATCGGACACCGGGCGCGTCATGGCGCTTTGTCGGCGTGATCCACCCAACTGGGTAAAGGTCTCGGCTTCGCGGCTCACGGATCGGCAAAAGGCCCGGACTGAAGCCTTTACCGGATCAGTAGGCACCCGTGATGACATTTCGCAGGGGTTCCCGGCGGAGATACCGGTCGAGCTGGTCGCGCACCAGGGTGATGGCGCGCCGCCGCGAGGCCGGCGTCGACCCTCCGACGTGCGGGGTGATGAAGACGCCCGGCGCGGACCAGAGGGGATGACCGGCGGGCAACGGCTCCGGGTCGGTGACGTCGAGCACGGCGCGCAGCCGTCCCCGGGACAGCTCCGCGAGCAGCGCGTCGGTGTCGACGACCGGGCCACGGGCGGCGTTGACCAGCAGGGCTCCGTCCTTCATCCGCGCGAGGAAGTCCGCGTCGACCAGGCCGGTCGTCTCCGTGGTGAACGGCACGATCAGCACGACGATATCGGCCTGGGGCAGCAGGTCCGGAAGCGCGCCCACCGGGTGAACGCCGTCCCGCGCCGTCCGCGCCACCCGGACGACCTCCGTCTCGAACGGCAGCAGCCGGCGCTCGATCGCCGCGCCGACCGAGCCGTACCCGACGATCAGCACCGTGCGGTCGGCCAGCGCGTCGGTCATGTGCCAATCCCAGCGGCCGTCGCGCTGCGCGTCGACGAAACGCGGGAAGTCGTGCTGCGCCGCGATGATCGCTCCGACCGTCCACTCGGCGGTGCTCGCGTCGTGAACGCCCCGGCCGTTGCACAGAACGACGCCGGGCGAGACGTGCGGCAGGAAGCTGTCGACGCCCGCCACTTGGAGCTGGAGGACCTTCAGCCGCCGCATCCGGGCGAGGATGGCGCGGCTCTGCGGGGTCGGGACGAACGGCGGAACATAGAACTCCACCTCCGCCGGATCACTCGGAAGGTCGTGTCCGCCCGGGTAGACGTCCACCTGAACACCGGCGATGTCCGCGACCGCCTCGGCGATCTCCTTATCCGGGACCCAGACCTTCATCCTGCCGCCTTCCTCGGCGTCCAGACCGATCGTAGAGGCCGCCCCGGTGGCGGTGGTCATCGTGTCAGCAGGTGCGCGGACGTACTGTGGGTGGCCGCGACCGTCCACGGCAATGGTGGGACCGCCTCGACGTCGTTCGTCGTCCGGGTGGCCTGACGCGCCGCTGGGAACGCGCGAGGGCGGGCCGGCTCGACGCCGGTCCGCCCTCCTCCGCATCACCCGGCCTCGGCCGGGCTCCTACGTCAGCTCGTGAGCTTCTCGATGATCAGCTCGCGGGCGCGACCGGCATCGGCCTGTCCGCGCGTGGCCTTCATCACCGCGCCGACGAGCGCGCCCGCCGCCGCGACCTTGCCACTGCGGACCTTGTCCGCGATCTCCGGGTTGGCGGCGATCACCTCGTCGATCACCGAGCCCAGCTGGCCCTCGTCGCTGACGACCTTCAGGCCGCGCTTCTCGACGACCTCGTCCGGCGTGCCCTCGCCGGCGAGGACGCCGTCGAACACCTGCCGGGCCAGCTTGTCGTTGATGGTGCCCTCGGCGACCAGCGCGCCGACCCGCGCGACGTCGGCCGGGGTCACGGGCAGCTCGGCGAGGTCGACACCCTGCTCGGTGGCCCGCCGAGACAGCTCGTTCATCCACCACTTGCGGGCCGCGGCCGGCTCGGCGCCCGCCTGGACGGTCTCCTCGATGAGGTCGAGCGCCCCGGCGTTGACGATGTCGCGGAGCTCCTTCTCGGCCAGGCCCCACTCGTCCGTCACCCGGCGGCGGCGGGCGGCGGGCAGCTCCGGCAGCCCGGCGCGCAGCTGCTCGACCCACTCGCGCGACGGGGCCATCGGAACGAGGTCGGGCTCAGGGAAGTAGCGGTAGTCCTGCGCCTCTTCCTTGCTGCGCCCGCTCGTCGTCGTGCCGGTGGCCTCCTGGAAGTGCCGGGTCTCCTGGATCACCTTGCCGCCCGCGTCGAGGACGCCGGCCTGCCTCTCGATCTCGAACCGGACGGCGCGCTCGACGGAGCGCAGGGAGTTGACGTTCTTCGTCTCGGTGCGGGTACCCCACTCCGACGCGCCGTTGGGCATCAGCGAGACGTTGACGTCACAGCGCATCGAGCCCTGCTCCATGCGCACGTCGGAGACGCCGACAGCCCGGATCAGCTCGCGCAGTTCGGTGACGTACGCCCGCGCGACCAGCGGCGCCTTGTCGCCCGTTCCGGCGATCGGCTTGGTCACGATCTCGACGAGCGGGATGCCGGCCCGGTTGTAGTCGACGAGCGAGTGGTCGGCCCCGTGGATCCGGCCGGTGGCGCCGCCGACGTGCAGCGACTTGCCGGTGTCCTCCTCCATGTGGACCCGCTCGATCTCGACGCGGTACGTCTCCCCCTCGACCTCGACGTCGAGGTAGCCCTCCACGCAGAGGGGCTCGTCGTACTGCGAGATCTGGAAGTTCTTCGGCATGTCCGGATAGAAGTAGTTCTTCCGGGCGAAGCGGCACCACTCGACGATCGTGCAGTTGAGCGCCAGGCCGATCTTGATGATGCCTTCGATCGCGGAGCGGTTCGTGACCGGCAGCGAACCCGGCATGCCCAGGCAGACCGGGCAGACCTGGGTGTTAGGGTCCGCGCCGAACTCGGTCGCGCAGCCGCAGAACATCTTCGTCCTCGTGCCGAGCTCGATGTGGGTCTCGATGCCCAGCACCGGCTCATACCTGGCCAGCGCCTCGTCGTACGGGACCAGCGTTTCAGTGCTCATCGGTAGTCAGTCCCTTCAGCCCCGATCACAGTTGGGGGGCCTTGGCCAGCAGCGGGCCGCCCCAGCGGTCCTGCAGTGCGCGTTCGACGGCGGCGCCGACCCGGTAGACCCGGTCGTCGGCGAGGACGGGCGCCATGATCTGCAGACCGACCGGCAGGGAGTCCTCGTCGGCCAGGCCGCAGGGCACCGAGATCGCGGCGTTGCCGGCGAGGTTCGACGGGATCGTGCACAGGTCGGCGAGGTACATCGCCATCGGGTCGTCGGCGCGCTCGCCGATCGGGAACGCCGTCGTCGGCGTCGTCGGCGAGACAAGGACGTCGACCTGCTCGAACGCCGCCCCGAAGTCCCGTGTGATCAGCGTGCGGACCTGCTGCGCCTTGCCGTAGTAGGCGTCGTAGTAGCCGCTGGACAGGGCGTAGGTGCCGAGCATGATCCGGCGCTTGACCTCCGGGCCGAAGCCCTCGGCGCGGGTGAGCGCCATGACCTCCTCGGCGGAGCGGGTGCCGTCGTCGCCGACGCGCAGGCCGTAGCGCATGCCGTCGAAGCGGGCCAGGTTGGACGAGCACTCCGAGGGCGCGATCAGGTAGTACGCCGGCAGCGCGTAGGTGAAGTGCGGGCACGACACCTCGACGACCTTGGCGCCGAGCGACTCCAGCAGTTCCACGGCCTCGTGGAAGCGGGCCAGCACGCCGGGTTGGTATCCCTCGCCGTCGAACTCCTTGACGACGCCGACCCGCAGTCCGGCGACGTCGCCGCGGCGCGCCGCCTCGACGACGGGCGGGACCGGCTGGTCGATCGACGTGGAGTCCATCGGGTCGTGCCCGGAGAACGCTTCGTGCAGGAGCGCGGCGTCCAGGACCGTACGGGCCAGCGGGCCCGGTGTGTCGAGCGAGGACGCGAACGCGATCAGGCCGTACCGCGAGGAGCCGCCGTAGGTCGGCTTCATGCCGACGAGGCCGGTGACCGCGGCCGGCTGGCGGATCGAGCCGCCGGTGTCGGTGCCGGTCGCCAGGGGCGCCTCGTACGCGGCGACCGCCGCCGAGGAGCCACCGGAGGAGCCACCGGGGATCCTGCCGAGATCCCACGGGTTCCGGGACGGGCCGAACGCGCTGTTCTCCGTCGAGGAGCCCATCGCGAACTCGTCCATGTTGGTCTTGCCGAGGATGACCATGCCCGCCTCGCGCAGCCGCCGCGTGACGGTCGCGTCGTACGGTGGGCGCCAGCCCTCCAGGATCTTGGAGGAGCAGGTCGTCGGCATGTCGGTCGTCGTGAAGACGTCCTTGTGCGCGATCGGGACGCCGGCCAGCGGGCCCAGCGTCCCCCCCGCCGCGCGGCGGTCGTCGACGGCGCGGGCCTGCGCGAGCGCCACCTCCGGGTCGACGTGCATGAACGCGTTGACGGAGTCCTCGACTTCGGCGATCCGGTCCAGGTGGGCCTGGGTGACCTCGACCGCCGACGCCTCGCCGGAGGCCATCAGCTCGGCCAGCTCGGCCGCGCTCTTCTTGATGATCATGCTCACGCCTCCTCGTCGAGAATCCGCGGGACCTTGAAACGCTGCTCCTCGGCGGCGGGCGCGCCGGACAGCGCCTGGTCGGGCGTGAGACAGGGCCGCACGTCGTCGGTGCGGAAGACGTTCGTCAGCGGCAGCGCGTGCGAGGTGGGCGGGATGTCCTCCGCCGCGACCTCCTGGACCCGCGCGACCGCGGAGATGATGTCATCGAGCTGCGTGGCGAGGTGGTCGAGCTCGTCCTC
>JBJMIW010000427.1:0-3104 GCA_045806665.1 Actinoallomurus sp. | reverse complement strand
TGTTCCCGGGGCCGACGATGGCGGCGGTCGGCTTGCTCATGGGGCCTCTCCTCGTACGCGGGTGATGCTCGGCCGGTTCATCCGCGCGCCGTCCGGAAGTCGGCGGTGACGGCGCCCAGACCGGCGAAGGTGGCGGTGAAGACGTCGCCCGCGGCAACGGGGACGGCGGCCGTGACCGAGCCGGGCAGGATGACGTGCCCGGCCTCGAGCGTGACGCCGAGCTCGCCGAGCGTGTTGGCCAGCCAGATCAGCGCGTTGAGCGGCGAGCCGAGCACGGCGCCGCCCACCCCTGTCTCCATCAGTTCGCCGTTGCGGTGCAGCAGGCACCCGGCCATGGCCAGGTCGACGGCCTCCAGCCTGGTCGGCCGGGTGCCGAGCACCATGCGGTGACCGGCCGGCGGCTGCTGCTGGGCAACGACGACGTGCGCATCTCCTACGTCGTCGCGGGCGCGCCCTCGCCGCTGTACCGCGACGCGATCGGCGACGAATGCGTGTACGTCGAGTCCGGCAGTGCCCGGGTGGAGACGGTGTTCGGCACCATCGAGGCCGGCGCGGGCGACTACGTGATCCTTCCGCGGGCCACCACGCACCGCTGGGTGCCCACCGGCGCCGAGCCGCTACGCGCGTACTGCGTCGAGGCGAACAGCCACATCGCCCCGGCCAGGCGGTACCTGTCGCGGTTCGGGCAGTTCCTGGAGCACGCGCCGTACTGTGAGCGCGACCTGCGCGGGCCGGACGGGCCGCTCACCGTCGACGGCGGCGACACCGAGGTGAACGTCAAGCACCGCGGGCCCGGTGCGCGTAACATCGCGGGCACGATCCTGACCAGCCCGGCGCACCCCTTCGACGTGGTGGGCTGGGACGGCTGCCTGTACCCGTACGCCTTCAACGTCCGCGACTTCGAACCGATCACCGGTCGCGTCCACCAGCCGCCGCCGGCCCACCAGGTCTTCGAGGGGCAGGGCTTCGTGATCTGCAATTTCGTGCCCCGCAAGGTCGACTACCACCCGCTGTCCATCCCCGTGCCGTACTACCACTCCAACGTGGACAGCGACGAGGTGATGTTCTACTGCGGCGGCGACTACGAGGCCCGCAGGGGGTCCGGCATCGGCCCCGGCTCGATCTCGCTGCACCCCGGCGGGCACAGCCACGGCCCGCAGCCGGGCGCGTACGAGCGCAGCATCGGCGTGGAGTTCTTCGACGAGCTGGCCGTCATGGTCGACACCTTCCGGCCCCTGGAGCTCGGTGAGGGCGGCACGGCCTGCGAGGACCCGGGCTACGCCTGGACCTGGAGCGGCCGGGGCCCGCAGGAGCGACACCGGTGACCGCCGTACCCGGTGGCGGGCTGTTCGCCTCGCTCGTCGACGACGCCGGCCTGTTCCCGCCCGAGGAGCTCACGATGCCGCGGGCCGTGGCCCGGCACCGCGCCGACGCCACCGCCGGGCACCCGGTGCTCACCCACCCGCTTCCTGTGCCCGGCCGGCCGGCTGCCGGAGCTGTCCGGCGCGCTCGCCGACGGCGACCGCTTCGACCTCGGCCTGATCACGCTCCTCGACCCGGAGACCGTGCGGCGGGCGCTGGACCTGCCGGCCGGCGAACCCCGCCTGGTGCTCGCCGCCGTCGAGGGCCCGCTGCCGTCCGGCACGGACCCGGTGGAGGCGGCGCGACAGGCCCTGGGCGTCCTGGCGGAACTGCCGGCCGACCTGCCCTGCCATGTCGAGGTGCCACTCACCGACGGATGGCGCGGCGCGCTGGGAGTGCTCGCGGAGGGCGGGCGCGGGGCGAAGGTCCGCTGCGGCGGCCTGCGGCCCGAGCTGTTTCCCACCGTCGAGGGGCTGGCCGCGTTCCTGCACGCCTGCGCGGAACTCGGCCTGCCGTTCAAGGCCACCGCAGGCCTGCATCACGCGGTGCGCTACCGCGACGAGCGGACCGGCTTCACCCACCACGGATTCCTCAACCTGCTGCTCGCGGTCTGCCGCGCGGTGGACGGCGGCTCCTCAGGCGACGTCGCCGCGGTACTGCGCTCGGCCGACACGGCGGCGCTGGCCGCCGAGGCCCGCGCGGTGCCGGAGCATGTGGCGGGCCGGGCCCGGACGCTGCTCGTGGCGTACGGCTCGTGCAGCACCGCCGAGCCGCTGGAGGACCTCCAGGCCCTTGGCCTGGTCGACAAGGAGATTCACGTATGACCCGGACCTGGGTTCCCGTACCCGATGATTCCGACTTCCCCCTGCAGAACCTGCCCTACGGTGTTTTCTCCCGCGACGGTGAGCGGCCGCGGGTCGGGGTCGCGATCGGGGAGTCCGTGCTGGACCTGTCCCGGCTCGACCTGCCGTACGCGGCCGACTTCGCCGCCGCCTCGCTCAACCCTTTCATGGCGCGTGGCCGGGCCGCCTGGCAGGCGGTGCGAGCCCGGCTGACCGAACTGCTCGGTGACGAGGCGCACCGTCCGGCGGTGGAGCCGCACCTGATCCCGCTCGACCAGGTGCGCCTTCACCTGCCCTTCGAGGTCGCCGACTACGTCGACTTCTACGCCTCGGAGCACCACGCCTCCAACGTCGGCCGCATCTTCCGCCCCACCCAGGAGCCGCTGACCCCCAACTGGAAGCACCTGCCCATTGGCTACCACGGCCGGGCCGGCACCGTCGTGGTCTCCGGCACGCCCGTCGTGCGCCCCTGCGGGCAGCGCAAGGCCCCGGATGCGGCGGCTCCGACCTTCGGACCGTCGCTACGGCTGGACATCGAGGCCGAGGTCGGGTTCGTCGTCGGTGTCCCCTCGGAGCTGGGCAGCAGGGTGTCGACGGCGGACTTCGCCGAGCACGTGTTCGGGGTCGTGCTGGTCAACGACTGGAGCGCCCGCGACATCCAGTCCTGGGAGTACGTCCCGCTGGGACCGTTCCTGGCCAAGTCGTTCGCCACCTCCGTCTCCCCGTGGGTCGTGCCGCTGGACGCGCTCGAGCACGCCCGCGTCGCCCCGCCGGCACCCGACCCGCAGCCGCTGCCGTACCTGCGCGAGGAGCAGCCGTGGGGGCTGGATCTGGCGCTGGAGGTCCGCTGCAATGGAGACCTGGTCTCCCGGCCGCCATTCGCGCAGATCGTCCGGCAAC
>JBJMIW010000426.1:0-7567 GCA_045806665.1 Actinoallomurus sp. | reverse complement strand
TCCTGCATGACGTAGGCGAGCAGCTGCTTGGCGAGCGGGTTGGTCGCCATGTCGCGGTAGAGGCCGAAGGCGGCGAGGGCGAGGCCCTCGATGAGCACCTGCATGCCGAGGTACGGCAGGTCCCAGCGGCCATCGGACAGCGACTCCTGCAGCAGCTTCGCCAGGTCCTGGTTGATCGGGTAGTACATGCCGAGCTTCTCGTCGACGAACTTCTTGTACAGCTCGACGTGCCGGGCCTCGTCCATGACCTGGGTCGCGGCGTAGAACTTCGAGTCGAGGTCGGGCACGGACTCGACGATCCGGGCCGAGACGGTGAGCGCGCCCTGCTCGCCGTGCAGGAACTGGCTGAACAGCCACGCGCCCTGATGCCGGCCGAACTCGTCCCGGGCCTCCTGCGGCATCCGCTCCCAGATGTCGGAGCCGACGAGCGGGTTGAACTCATCCGGGAACCCGGCGACGTTGTTCACGTCTACCGGGATGTCCCAGTCGATGCGCTTCTGGGCGTCCCACTGCTTGTCCTTGCCCTTCTGGTACAGGGCCAGCAGGCGGTCCCGGCCGTCGTCGTACTCCCAGGAGAACCGCGCGGCGCCCGCCGCCGGAACGTCCCAGGTGCCGTCGGGGACGGGGATCGTGTAGCGGTCGCGCATCGTCATCGGGGACCTCCGTACGGACCCGTGGGGGCGGCTTTACATTTGTTGGTAGCACGTAAAGCAGGCCCCGTGAAGGCCGTTCCGAACATTCAGTCCGAATCGGATCCGCGGGCGGCGTAGTAGACGGCGGCCATGTCCTCGTCGCCGTGGCCGAGTTCGACGGCACGGCGCAGCTGGTCGCGCACGGCCTCGGCGACCCGGGGCTGCGCCCCGGCGGACCGGCCGGCCGCGGTGACCAGGGACGCGTCCTTGGCGGCGCTGGCCGCCTTGAAGCTCGGCGCGAACTCTCCGGCCAGGATCGCCTTGCCCTTCATCTGGGCATACTGCGAGTCCAGCGACCCGCCCGCGATCGTCTCGAGGAAGAGCCGCGGATCCAGCCCGAACGCCTCGGCCAGGGCGAGCGCCTCGCCGGTGGCCGCGGTGAGCGCGAGGACCCAGCTGTTGAGGACCAGCTTCAGCCGGGAGGCCTCGGTGCCCTCGCCCAGCCACACGGTCCGGGAACCGATGGCGTCGAAGATCTGCTCCGCACGCTGGTCGTGCGGACCGGCGGCGAGGACGATCAACGCCGCGTCTTCGGCCGGCTTGCGGGTGCCCAGCACCGGGCAGTCGATGAAGGTGACGTCGCGCTTGCGGGCCAGGTCCGCGAGCCGGTCCGCGGACTCGGCTCCGACCGTGCTCATCTGTGCCCAGACCGCGTCCTCCTCCATGGCCGGGAGCACCCCGGCCATCACGTTCTCGACGGCCTCGCCGTCGTGCAGCATCGTGACGACGACGTCCGCGCCGTCGGCGGCCTCGGCGGGCTCGTCGCACACGCGGGCGCCCTCCGCGGCCAGCGGCTCCGCCTTGGCCCGGGTGCGGTTCCACACGCGTACGTCATGTCCGGCGCGCAGTATGTTGCGGGCGATCGGCTCGCCCATGATCCCGGCTCCGAGTACGGCGACGGTGAGGTTGTTCATGGCGCTCCTTTACCCGGACCATGGCGTGGCGATCCGGTTTCATCCGGTATTTCGGGTTTCAGGGTGTCAGGCCGACAGACGCCGGGCGAGTTGGCCGGCGGTCCGCCGCATGATGGGCACCACGTCCTCCACCACCTCGTGGGTGAGGCGGCCGTGCGGCCCCGACACCGAGATCGCGGCCGGCGTGGGCGTGTCGGTCACCGGAACGGCGACGCACCGCACGCCGATCTCCTGCTCCTGCTCATCGAGGGCGTAGCCGCGCTCACGGATGCGCGCCAGCTCCTCCATCAGCGCGGCCGGATCGGTGATCGTGTGCGGCGTGTACGCCGGCATGCCGGTACGGGCGATGATCTCCTGGACGACCGGCTCGGGCAGCTGCGCCAGGAGGGCCTTGCCCACGCCGGTGCAGTGCGGCAGGACCCGGCGGCCCACCTCGGTGAACATCCGCATCGAGTGCCGCGACGGCACCTGCGCGACGTAGACCGCCTCGTCGCCCTCGAGCAGCGCCATGTTCGCCGTCTCGCCGACCTCGTCGACCAGCTGGGCGAGCGCCGGCCGCGCCCACGAGCCGAGCAGGCGCTCGGAGGTCTCCCCGAGCCGGATCAACCGGGGACCGAGGGCATACCGTTTTGACGGCTCCTGCCGGACGTAGCCGCGGTTGACCAGCGTCCGCATCAACCGGTAAATGGTCGGCATGGGCAGCCCGGAGACCTCCGCCAGCTCGGTGAGGGCGAGCTGACCGCCCGCGTCGGCCAGATGCTCGAGCAGCTCGAAGGCGCGCTCCAGCGAGCGCACGCTCGACGCCGATCGCTCCACCGGGACTACCGGCTCCTCGGTCGTCACGCGGACTCCTCTCGACACCTGACCGAAGTGTAGAAAGAACGTTCGGCTTCCCGGAAACGCTGACCGGGCTGCGGTTACGGCCGGTGATCGTGCGGTAGGAGTGAGAAGCGATCACCTCGCGGGCTCCCGGCCCGTCCCCCCGGAGGCCGACACGTACGTGTGTGGGGGGACAGCGGTATGAAGGCGGTGTCCAGGACGGTACTGACCGCCGTCGGTACGGTCGCGATGACCGTTCCGGCGCTCGCGTGGCAGGTTCCGCTCCCGGAGTCGGCGGTGCCCGCCTCGGCGTTCACGGTGCCGGCGGCGCCGGTCCGCGACGTGCGTGTCGACGCCTCGATCCTGGTCGTCGCGGTGACGCCCGAAGCGGTGGAGTACGCCGTGACGGTACGGCCGGTCGGCGGTCCCGCGATCGGCGTGCGCCTGGTGCTGACGACCGCCGAGCCCGCGGCGTGGCAGCGTCCCGCGACGGACTGCGCGTCGGACGGGTCGACGACCGTGCTCCGATGCGATCTCGGCGACCTGCCGGCGGCACGGACGCTCCGCCTGCGGGTACGGACCGGCGGGGCGGAACCACCCGTCACCGTGGAGACGAGCGCGGCGAACGCCTCGGAACACTCCGTGGTGGAGCTGCGGACCGTCCAGCCTCCGGCCACCGCCGCCCGGCTCACCCGGCCGGTCCCGGCCCCGGCGGGGCCGGCACCGCCGGTCGCGCCACCGCCGGTCGCGCCACCGCCGGTCGCGCCACCGGCGGTCTCGGCCCCGGCGGTCTCGGCCCCGGCGGTCACGGTCGGTGCCGCGCCAGAAGCAAGCCCTTCGGTGTCCGCCGTCCCGTCTGTCCTCGCGGCCTCGCCGAGCGGCGGATCCCCGATCGCGCAGTCTCCTGACATGTCACCTCAGCCGAGCGTGTCGCCCGAGGTGCCCGCTCCCGTCTCGCCGTCGGCGCAGGCCCCGGCGGACGAGAGCCCGTCCGTCCCGGCGACCCCATCGCCGTCCGCGACACCACGGACGGGCGCGGTCTCCGGCTCCAGCGGTCCGGCGAACGCCGGCTCGTCCGGAGGGAGGCGGAGCGCGGCCCCGAAGACAGCGCCACGGCGGACGCCACGAATGCCGTCGGGAGGCATGCGGAGCGGCCTGCGGCCCCGGCCCGGAGCACCCGCCGGCGCAGGACCCGCCGCTTCGCCCGCTGCGCGCGCCCCGGTTCCGGTTCCGGGCATGCCGTCCGTACCAGGATCGGCGCGGCCGTCGGCCGGCGGCAGCCCGACCGCCAAGCCCCTGAGGCCCGCGACACTCGTCAAGCCCGCCGCATCGGCCGGGCCGGCGGTACCGGCCCTGCCAGCGGACCCCGGCGGGCCGATCGGACCCATCGGTGCCGCCGGGGCCGGCCTCGGACCGCAGGCCGGTGCGGCCGCTCCGACGCCGAACGCGTCCGGGGGGCCGTCACCGGTGGCCGTCGGGCCGGTACTGCCGAGTCTCGCGCCGAGATCGGCCGTGTCCCGGCCGGAGGGGACGTCCGAGCTGACGGCCGTCACGCCCACCGGTTCACTCCGGGAGGGGCGGCGGTCCTGGACGGCCGCGCTGGGCATCGCCGTGGTCGCCGAGGCGCTGCTGCTGTGGCTCGCCGGCCTGGTGATCGTGCGGCGGGACCACGTCACGCTGCCGTTCCGGAGACGGGGAGGGGCGGTCAGGCGCAAGCCTCCGCAACCGACCCGCTAATAGCCCTTGCGAGTCCCTTGCGAGTCATTCATGATCACATGGGCGCGCCGTACGGCAAAATTGTTCCTTCTTGCGGTCAACGTCATTAGTCTTGCTGATCGCCGAGTTCGTTCACAGGGGAGCCACAATGGCGGCGACGGGGATGACATGTCCGAAGTGTTCCGGTGAGTGGGACGTTCGGGAACGCAATGGGGTAACGATCGAGGAATGCGTCGGCTGTCAGGGCGTCTTCCTGGACCGTGGGGAGCTGGAGCGTCTGATCGACGCTGAGACCGAATACCTGGCCAAGCTGGATGCGGACGCCGACGGCACCGCATCCTACCACGGCCGTCACCGGCGGGGGATCATGCACCAGATGTTCACGCCCGCCGAATAGCGCGGGCTGCGCTCGGGAGGAACCCGGCCTCCCAGAGATCTCGATAAGGGCCGGGTCGTTCGGTGAGGTCCTGGTGGGCAGCGTGGATCACGCCGCCGGCTTGAGGACGACCTTGGTCCAGCCGTCGTCACGGCTGTCGAACCGCTCGTACGCCTCCGCGGCCTGGTCCAGCGGCAGCTCGTGGCTGACGAGGAAGGACGGCTGGGCCTTCCCGGCGGCGATCAGGTCGCGCAGTTGCCGGTTGTAGGCCTTGACGTTGGCCTGCCCGGTGCCCATGCGCAGGCCCTTCTGGAAGAACAGCCCCATGTCGAAGGGGAGCTTGCCCTGCCTGCTCAGGTCGTCCGGTCCCTGCGGGTCCTCCGGGACGAACACGCCGACGACCCCGATCGCACCAGTGACCCGGACGGAGGCGACGAGGTCGTTCATCGTCATCTCGGGGTGCTCATCGCCCTGCGGGTCGTGTGCCTGCCAGCCCACGCACTCGCAGCCCTTGTCGGCGCCCTCCCCGCCGGTCAGCTCCATCACCTGCTCGACGGGCGACCCCTTGCGCGGATCGACCGGAATCGCGCCGATCTTCTCGGCGAGAGCCAGGCGATCGCTCTGGTGGTCGACGACCATCACCTTGCTCGCGCCGATGAGCTGCGCGGAGTAGGCCGCCATCAGGCCGACCGGACCGGCGCCGTAGACGACGACGGAGTCACCGGGCGCGACGTCGGCGAGCTGCGTGGCGTGGTGCCCCGTCGGCCAGATGTCGGCCAGCATGACGTAGTCGTTCTCCTTCTCCTCGGCGTCTGGCGGCAGGCGAAGGCAGTTGAAGTCGCCGTAGGGCACGCGCAGGAGCTCGGCCTGACCGCCGGAGTACGGGCCCATGTCCGCGTAGCCGTACGCACCGCCGGCGAATCCGGGGTTGACCGACAGGCAGAAGGCGGTGAAGCCGCGCTCGCAGTTCTTGCAGAACCCGCACGAGATGTTGAACGGCAGGCAGACCCGGTCGCCGACCTTCACCCGGTCGACCGCCGGACCGACCTCGATCACCTCGCCGAGGTTCTCGTGGCCGAGCACCTTGCCCTCTTCGACGTCCGTCCGGCCCTCGTACATGTGCAGGTCCGAACCGCAGATGTTGGTGGTGGTGATGCGGACCAGGACGTCGATCGGCCGCTCGATCCGAGCGTCGGGGACCTCCTCGACCCGTACGTCCTTGGGACCGCGGTAGACGACAGCCTTCACGTGGATACTCCCTTCGTACCTCCCAAGTGTGTCCTCCTCCGCCTACCCGGGCGGAGATCCTCAAACGTGGCGGCCGCTTAACGGAGGGTCAGCGTCCTTCTGCCTCGCGTCACGCCGCGGTGTGCGATATCGAAGCAACCGATAGTCAGGCGACGAGACGTGCTACCAACGGACGTTCGTGTCTCGGCAGGTCGGCCAGACCTCGCCGAACGGTGAGAGCGGCAGAGATCAGTACACAGGCACGCGCCGTCTCAACCGCGACATGGTCGACTTCGCCGAGCTTCGCCCGGTGAGCCAGGCGGACACCTCTGCCCATGAGTACAGGCTGGCCTTCGGTCGGGCGGCTCGGGGAGAGGGGAACCCTCCCGGTCCCCGGTCGCCGGTAATCCAGTAGCGGGCCGAGGCGGCGGTGACCTTGGCGCGCTCGGCGATGTCCTCCGCGGTGACCAGGTCTTCGGTGACACCGGTCGCTGTCATCCCGGCCTTCTCTACGTCCATTACCGCGGAAATGATCGCCCGTACCGCGTCCTCGGCCTCTCGGGAGAACATCACCGACCCGCCGTCCTCCCCACCCTGGACGGTGGCGTCGATGCCGCCGGCCCCGGACAGCACTTCTCCCAGCGCCTCGGCAGCCCTGTCGGTGACAGGTCCGGCCACGTTCACCTCGAACCAGTACACGTTCACTAGATGGTTGATCGGGAAATCGGTGCTGGCAGGGCGGTTCAGTGGTCGTAGGCGATCAGGGAGCGTTTACGGTCTGTGCCGATCTTCCAGTTGAGCCAGATGACGGTGTTGAGGGCCAGGAGGCGTTGGAGGACGCGGGTCCACAGGCCGGTGGGGACGCGGGCGCCGTGCCGGTCGAGGCCGGGTTGTCCTTTGAGTGTCCAGTTGACCGACTCGATGCGCTGGCGGAGCCAGTGGGGGAAGTGGTGGTCGGGTTCGTCGCGGCGTGCGGGCCGGACGACGGTGATGCCGTGGTCGTCCAGGTGGGTCTGTTCGAAGTCGTGGCCGGCGAAGCCCTTGTCGCACAGACCGGCCGCCGCTCTCAGCCGCGTGTTGTACTCGCTCTGGCACAGCAGCCGCGGGAACAGATGCCCGACCCGCGAGGCCGCCGACCGCAGCCAGTGCCGTTCGTCGTCGTAGCGCAGCAGCACCTGCGCCGCCGCCAGGCATACCAGCTCGGCATCGGTGACCAGCGGCGGGCGCCCAGGACCCCGATGCCTGCTGCGCGAAGGGGTGATCCGGTCGGTCAGTTCCACGTGCAGTGCGATGAGAAGAGTGTCCAGATCGGCGATCACCAAGACCCCCAGCGGTCGAACGTGTGTAGACACGCCGACTCTGGACACTCTTCACGTTCAGGTCACGGACCATTCACGGAGCGTCGCCGCTACAAGTCCCTACCTGCACACATTTCCCGATCAATCATCTAGATGTGCGGCAATCGAGGCCGAGACGGCCGCCGTGTCTGACATCGATGAGGAGACTCTCGATCGGCGCCCTCAATCATGGCGCCCACAGAAACACAGAGCACAGTGGCAGTCGCCGCCGTCGTTCTTCACCGCCTCGTCCTCATCGCCGGCTCGTTCGCGACGATCGTCGTGCGCGTTCGCTCCACGAGATCACGCGGGACGGATCAGACAACCCCGGCGAAGCACGTGCTCGGGCGGTGCCTTGTCCTCCAGGGGTGTCTACCCAGGTGAAACATCGTCTCGTCTGAGTAGACAGCGCCGAACGCGATGCCCCGCCCAGCGGTAGCCCTTGGCCGCCCGAAAGGGGGCCTCCGTCGGGTTGATCAGGTGGCT
>JBJMIW010000425.1:0-3388 GCA_045806665.1 Actinoallomurus sp. | reverse complement strand
GAAGAGGCCGAGTCGATGGTCGACTACTGGGTCCGCAAGGGCCGGCTGTCGGCCGAGGACATGGCGGCGGCCTGCCCGAGCGGCGGCTGCGGCGGCTGCACCCAGGGCGACAACGGCAAGCCGGGCTGCGGCACCCGCCGCGACGGCCCGGTGCTCCTCGCCATCAGCGTGCGCCGCCCCTGACCCGGTCGGTCCGGCGCGGGAGGACCCAGGGGAGTGCTCGCGGAAGCTCTGTTCATCCGCGCCGTGCCCGCGCGGTGCAGCGCAGGAAGACCCAGGCCAGTGCGGCTACTGCGGCGGCCAGGCCGTACATGACGGACGGGCCCGCGCCGAGGGTCGCGCCGCCGAGGGCCGTGCCGGCGCCGATCCCGACGTAGATCGATGAGGCGTTGAGCGAGACGGCCAGCGGGGCCTCCTGCGGGGCGGCGGCGATGAGGCGGTGCTGCTGGGCGGGCGTCTGCGTCCAGGTGCTCGCCCCCCAGAGCAGCACCAGCGCCCCGGCCACCGGCCCCGACCGGAACCCGGTCGCGGCGATGACCCCCAGCGCCGCCAGGGCCAGGGCCAGGGCGAGGTAGCCGCCGGTCAGCACACGCACCGGCCCCCACCGGTCGGTGGCGTATCCGGATACGAGGTTGCCGGCCACGGCGCCCGCGCCGTACAGGAAGAGCATCAGGACGGTCGAGCTTTCCGGCACGCCGACGCCCCGCAACGCCGGGACGCTGTAGGCGTAGACGATGTAGCTGGCCGCCATGCCGAGGATGGTCAGCGGCAGCACCGAGGCGACGCCGGGCCGGCGCAGCAGCGCGAGGCGGGTCCGCAGCGGCACGCGCGGGCCGCCGGGCAGTGACGGCATGATCCAGTACACCCCCGCGGCGGCGACCAGGGACAGTCCGGCGACCAGGCCCAGGGCCGTCCGCCAGCCGAGCCAGTGGCCCGCCAGGTCCCCGAGCGGCACCCCGAGCGCCGTCGCGACGGTCAGCCCGCCCACCACCACGGCGAGCGCGCGCGCCCGCATCTCCGCACGGACCAGCGCCGCGCTGACCGCCCCTGCGCCGGGCGTGTAGACGGCGGCGCCCGCCGCGGCGAGCACCCGGCAGGCGATCAGCAGGGGCAGGTCCGGCGCCAGTGCCGAGCCCAGGTTGGCGACACCGAGCACCAGCAGCGCTCCGACCAGCAGTCTGCGGCGCGGCAGGCGCGCGGTGGCGGTCGCCAGGACCGGCGCGAGGACGGCGTACGCGACGGCGAAGGCCGTCACCGACTGACCGGCCGCCCCGGCGGAGACGTGCAGCGTACGGGCCATGGACGGCAGGAAGCCGGCGACGATGAAGGCGTCCGTCCCGACGGCGAACGTCCCCAGGGCCAGGACGAGCGTCGACGTGAGACCGCCCGTCCTCGCCGCGGTGGGCCGATCAACCAGGACATCAGACATCCAGATCCTCCTCACGCGTGTGGGATCATCGAGGCTTCGATCAGTCGTTGACGCGTTCGTGCCAGCGCCGGGCGCGCTTGGCGGCGGAGGGAGGCGCCTCGGCCATCAGGTCCGCGAGCGTCTGGGCGGCCAGCTCGCGCCGCCACGCCAGCTCGGCCCGGCGCATCGCGACGGAGACGCCGCAGGCGTGCCGGAAGTCGCTCGCGGGCGCCTCCGCGCCCGCGCCCCGCTGCCGGATCTCGGTGCAGCGGAACGCCTCCTCCGGCCCCTCGATCGCGGACACGACGTCCATGAGCGTGATCTTCTCCGGGGGCCGGGCCAGCCGGAACCCGCCGCGCGCGCCGGCGGTCGAGGCGAGCACGCCGGCGCGTACGAGCGCCTGGAGGCGTTTGTTCAGGTACGCGGGCGGCAGCTCGAACCACGCCGCCAGCTTCGCCGTCGACAGCGGCTCCTCACCGCCGATCCACGCCAGCGCCAGGCAGCAGTGCAGCCCCCACTCGACTCCTTCGCTCATGCGCACAACCTGGATGTTATAGATCCAGATTCGGTCGCGCCGAGATTTTTCCGGATCCATGTCACATCCGGCGGGCGTCCTTCCGCCTTCATCGGTGACGGCGCTTCCACGGCGCCGCGTCACCAAGAGGGAGAACCACCATGACCAGCCGGATCGCCGTGCTCGGTGCCGGTTACGCGGGGCTGCCGGCCGCCGGACGGCTCATCAACCAACTGGGTGCCGACGCCGACGTCACCGTCGTCAGCGCGTCCCCGTCGTTCGTCGAGCGGCCGCGACTCCACCAGACGGCAACCGGACAGCGGCTCCGCGAGCTTCCACTGGCCGACTTCGTCGGCGGGCCGGGTCGCGGCGAACTCATCATCGACCGGGTGAACGACATCGACCTCGACCGCCGCCAGGTCCGCCTCGGCGAGCGGACGCTCGACTACGACATCCTGGTCTACGCGCTCGGCAGCACCGTCGATGTGAGCGCCGTCCCCAGCATTGCCGAGCACGCGCACACGGTCGCGGACACGGACGCGGCGGAGCGCCTGAACCGGGCGCTGGCGGCAGCGCCGTCCGGCGCGATCGTCGCGGTCTGCGGCGGCGGACTGTGCGGTATCGAACTGGCCACCGAACTCGCCGAGTTCCACCCCGACCTGCGCGTCCGCCTGGTCTCCCGTACGGAGCCCGGCGCGTGGCTGTCCCCCCGCGCGCGGCGGCACATGCACCGGGCCTTCGACGGGCTCGGCATCGAGGTCCTGTCCGGCGCGGAGATCGCCGAGGTCGCCGAGGACGCCTTGGCACTGGCCGACGGCCGGCGCGTCCCGTACGACCTGTGCGTGTGGGCGGGCGGCTTCACCGTGCCGTCCCTGGCGCGCGAGGCGGGCCTCACGGTCGACGAGCAGGGCCGGATCGTGACCGACGAGACGCTGCGGTCCCTGTCGCACCCGGACGTGTACGGGATCGGGGATACTGGCGCCGTCGCCGGCCCGTGGGGCGCGGCACTGCCGTACGGCTGCCGCACCGGAAGCTTCACGGCGCCCTGCGCGGCGGACGCGGTCGCCGACCGGCTGGCCGGGCGGACGCCCCGGCCGTTCCGGTTCCGCTACTTCCACGAGTGCGTGAGCCTCGGGCGCAAGGACGCGTTCATCCAGTTCTTCCACGCCGACCAGACTCCGCGCAGGTTCGTCCTGACAGGCCGGTTCGCGGTCTGGTACAAGAACATCGTGCTGAACTCGGCGAAACTGGTCTTCCGGCGCCCGGGCCCCTACCGCCCGCGCCGCCGCAGGAGCGCGCGGCCCACCGAGCCGGCCAGGGTGGCGTCCTGATGCCGGACGGCCCGACGTCCGACGACGTCTTCGAGAAGCACCGGACGCTGCTGCTCTCGGTGGCGTACCGCATGCTCGGCAGCGTCGCGGCGGCGGAGGACACGCTCCAGGAGGCATGGCTCCGCTGGAGCCGGG
>JBJMIW010000424.1:0-6387 GCA_045806665.1 Actinoallomurus sp. | reverse complement strand
GCCCTTCGTCGGCTTGCCGAACTGGTGGTGGTGGAACTCATCCGCCTCGATCCGGAACTGGCCGCGCATCCGCACCATGACGACGGGGCCCTGCTCCTTCACGTGCAGTTCCCGGCGATAGTTCTCCGTGCCGGCGCTGCTCTGGCCGGAGGCGGTGGCGCGGGTGGTCGAGTCGGTGCTCGACAAGCCGTGCGGCGGGTCGTGCGGGTGCAGGGTGCCCGCACTCGTGTCGGAGACGTCGAGGGCCGGCCGCCAGTGGTTGGAGCTCGACCCGGCTGTGGTGCCACTCTCGTGTTTGACGTACATACCGGTGCCGGTGCCCTGCTTGATGACCCCGATGACCTGCATGTCGTACAGAGCGCCCAGCAGCTCCATCGTGGCGCGGTGGGACGACGTGCCCGGCATGAAGATGCCTTCGGCCAGGGTGTACCCGCCGCCGGCCGTCGCCTCCCACAGGTGGTTCCTGACGTGGGTGGGCAGCAGGCGGGTCCGGAGCGACTTCAGATGCGTGACCGAGGTGTCGTCGTGTTCGCGGCCGAAGATATCGTCCGCCATCTTGCGCGCGATCCCGTACGCGTCGCCGAACAGGGTGCCGAGCATGTACGCGTTGTGCGGGAGTTCCGGCAGAGGGGTGAAGTGGCGCATCGAGGCCGGGCCCCGCTGCCGTCCCGCCTCGGCGATGGCGCGAGGGATCTGGAGGTCGAGCTTGCCGGTCACGGTCTCGGTGGCCTGGGCGCCGTGCTTGGTCCACCGCTCGAACCAGTGCAACAGCTTGTTGTTCAGCGGACGCCCCGACATGTCGAGGCGCCGGGCACTGCTGGTCAACTCGATGTCGAACACCGTCCGGTAGTGCCCGGTGAAGTCGTAGACGGTCTGCTCGCTGGTCGCCTGCTCGTGGCGGGTCGTGTTGCGGCGATGGCTTTCGGCGATGCGCACGTCGCCGGTCCCCGAGCCCGAGGGCGGAGGGTCGGTCGGGCTGTCATCCGGCCCGGCGGCACTCCCCGCGGTGAACCTGCCGTAATCGACCGTGGTGCCGCCCTCGCGGGACCTCGTCCAGGACTTGTTGACATAACCGTGGCCGTAGTTCTCCAGGCCGGCTTTCGGTCTGACCTGCTGCACGTCGGGTTGTGAGGTCAGCAGGGCCGAGAGCTTGATCTCGACGACGTCGGCGAGTAGCCAGCCGACCGGGTTGACGATGTAGAAGGTCATGCCTTCGGGGTCGAGTACGTCCTCCAGCATGGCCTCGTCGCGTCCCCGCGCGAGGATCGCCTGCAGAGAGTCGATGCCGCCCTGCATCTTGCCGATCATCCGGCCCTTGCCGTTCCAGACCTCCGGGTCGCGCGTCAGCAGGCCGGGCGCCACTTCGTTGATCTTCCGCTCGACCAGCTTGAGCGTCGTCTCGCCCTTGTCCAGGGTCAGGTCCTGGACGCCGTGGTGTCCCAGGACCCGGCCGCCGGGGTCCTCGCGTGTGAGGTACTCCGGCATCTCGATGCTGTTCAGCGGGTTGGCGCGGTCCTGCAGGGACGTCCCGAACTGGCGGTTGAAGTCCTCGCGGGCGTCGGCGTCCGTGATCGGCAGGCCGCCGGTCTCGTGCAGTTCGGCCAGCGTCCGGACCAGCTCGTCGCGGTCGATGCCGAGCGATTCGGGCAACTGCGGCACCTCAGTCGCCCACCGCATGAGGATCTTGGCGACCACGTCGCCGCTCAGGGTGAGCGGCTCCACCTCGGTGCCGTCGGGCCGGGCGCCCTGTCTCCAGCGGCTGAGTGCGTCGGCGAGCCGCTCGTCCGAGACGGGGAGGCCGGTGGTGGCGTACTGCGCCAGGGCCTCGGGCTCGGGCAGCGCGAAGATCATCGAGCGATCCCGCAGCTCCCGATCCCGTACGTTCCTCGTACGCGGGAGCAGCTTGGCGTTCTCCTCCAGCAACGCCCGGATGGCGAAGTCCACGGTGGTCGCGTAGGCGTACACACGGTTGAAGTCGAGCTGGATCAGTTCGGTGCCGCCGGTGCGGGTGTCGCTCGTCGAACGGTTGCGCTGCCAGCGCCGGCTGATGTCGGCGGCACCCGACAGGTTGGCCGCGCCACCCGTGCCACCGAACGACGCGTTCAGCTGTTGCCAGGTGATTCCCCACGACTTGCTGGAGGACGTACCCGCCTGCGCGAGCCACAGCTTGATGATGCCGGTGACGAAAGGGTCGGTTGTCGAGCCGACGAACTTCGTTTTGTCCATCGCGCCGGTGATGTCCAGCGCGCCAAAGGTGTCACGGAAGAAACCGGGATCGAACAGCTGGTCGGTGGTCAGCTCGCCGTTCAGGATCTCCTTCAGGTGCGCACGCTCTGCGATGGTTCCGGCGAGCGTGTCCAGGTCCTGGTCGCCCGCGCCCTGCGGGCCGGCCAGTTCCTTGAGCATCTCGGCGAGGGTGTGCCGCATCCCGCTGAAGTCGGCGAAGTAGATGACCGCCTGTTTGAGGGCGTTCGCCGAGGTGGGGAACCGGGAGGTCGGGCCGTTCTCGGTGCCGTCATTCAGCGGGAGCACGTACGCGCTCGCCGCCTCGCCTTCCAGCGTGATGGGGTCGGGATTGCGTATGCCCGGCCGGATGTCGCCCTGCCAGCCCGAGTGCTGGAACTGGACGGTGATCTCGTAGTCGCTGGTGAGCTCCCACTCGTCGACCGACCCGGCCCAGGCGAGGAGTTCGGGTCGGTTGTTCAGGTAGTTGAGTGTGTCGCTGGCGCCGACGGTGCGCTGCAGCTCGACGTTGGTCAGGCCGTTCCTCACCCAGCGGAACAGGCCCTTGAACCCGACGCCGAGCGCCAGCTTGAGGTTTCCCGAGGTCGCCTGCCCGGCGCTGTCCATGCCCATTGCCAGGTTGACCGTGTCGAACTGGTCGCTGGTCCGGACGTAGCGGGGGGGCTTCTGGTCATTTTTCTTCGCCTTGATGAGGATCTTGGCGGTGTCGATGTCCAGGTCCATGCCGGCGAAGCCGCGCCTGCGCCGCAGCACGAGCGGGACCCCGTCCTGATGCATCGCGTCGTAGTACGAGGAGAAGCCGTGGATCTTCTCCAGCAGCAGTTCGTTGTCGAGCTGGCTGTCCAGGTCGTTGCCGTGAGGCCACCAGTGCCGGCCGGCGAATTCGTCCCCGGCGGGCGGCAGGAAGTGCTTCTCCCGCAGGATCGGCCGCAGCGCGTCCAGGATCCGCTGTGCCGTCTCCGGCCTCAGCTTGACGAGCCCCGTGCCGATGCCCTTGCCCAGCGCCATGTGGGCGGGCAGCGGCTTGGTCTCAGGGTCGCCCGCACGGCGCCCGGTCTGGCGGACCGCGTCACGTTCGAAGGGCACCTCGGTACGGCCACCGGGGTCTTTCTTGAGGGCCTCCTTATCGATGGGAAAGCCGTGTTCGATTGCCTCCGGCTCTGGCATCCGCAGCAGTGTCTGACCCGGTATCCGGTCGGTGGCCCGGGGCGCGCCCGCTTTGCCGTCCCGCACCTTGACCGTCGCGGAGAAGTCGAACTTGCTGTAGTACCCCGTGGTGTAACCGGTGTAGCGCGGCACGAGCACCCACAGGCCGGTGCGCCCCGCCGAGATCGTGTCCGTGTTCGTCCCGGTGACCGACGCATAGGCGCTGACGCCGAGGCCCAGATCCGGGTTGAGCGGATTGGGGACCAGGTCGAAGCCCAGCGAACCGGTCAGGGTCGAGTTGTTGGCCAGCTCGTGGCCCCCGCTGGTGCCGTCGATCGCCGTGCGCACGTCCTCCAGGCCGGACTTGTCGCTGGTGGCCCCGACCCGCCGGTTGCCGTTCAGTACGCGTTCGGCATGGACCTCGATGGTGGCGTTCGGACGGCCTTCCTCGTCATAGAGCCGGAACCAGTAGCCCCGCTCCTTGTCGTTGACGGCCCGGTCGAGGTGCATGTCGAGGTTCGACAGCTTCTGCACCAACTCGTTCCGGGTCGAGCCGCCGATCGGCAGCGACATGCCCTGGTCGCGAAGTCTCGCAACGATCTCGTCGAACAATTGCGGCAGGCCGGTCAGGCCGGACGCGAAGATGTTGCTGGGCAGCTCCGTGACCTTCACCGCGTCGCCGGTCGCGGTGACCTGCGCGGACGACGACTTCTGCAGGTAGTGGCGGGGCACCCAGAGCAGCAGTTTCTCCACGCCCGGGTCCGGCACCTCGACCGTCTCGACGTCCTCCCACCGGCGGTCAGGGTCCGAGCGGAGCTTGAACGACCAGTTCGGTGTGTAGTTCAGCAGGACCGAACCGGACTTGTTGAGCTCGATGTGCCCGAACTCGGCATCCGTGATGTTGGTGGTGGACCGGTTGGACTGGTTGGCGGTACCGCCGGCGGTGACGCCGGCCCGTACGACATGAAGGATGCCCGGCGCCACACCGATGCCGAAGCTGGCCGATACCGAGGCGCGCGTGCCGCTCGTGGTCCCGGTCCGCGTCTGGGCGTGCGCGCCGGTGGCGTACGTCGCGTTGATGCTCTCGCCCGACTGGAACGTGTCGTCGTCCGGGGCGGGCGGCAGCGTGGCGGGCGCCATGGTCGAACCGGGCGGGTTCCCCACGCGCTTCGGGTCGACGGGGTCCAGCATGATCAGTGCTTCGACCGGGCCGAGCGGCACCTGGAAGCCGCGCGTGCCCCGCCGCTCGGGATCCTGCAGCAGGTACGAGTAGTTGCTGAGCAGCCGCTGCGGCAACAGGTCCCAAAAGTCTTGGGGCACCGTCACGCCCGCGGGGATCTGCTCGCGCAGCTTGTCGATGAGCTCCGGGAGGTTCGGCAGGCCGGCACGGGGGATCCCGATGGAGCGGATCGCCGGATCGATGTTCAGAATCTCGTCGACCGGTGGGGGCGTCGCCCCCGGCTCGGGCCAGACCGGTTTCCGGTGCGGTGCGGCCGGTGTCTCGGGCGGCCGTTCCGGTTCGCCCAACACGTGCAGGTCGGGCTGGGCGGGCAGGCTCGGTTCGCCACCGGGCAGGTAGAGCCGGAACCAGTCCGGCGACCGGTCCTCCGCACCGGCCGCGTGCGCCGGGCCGATGGACGTCAGCGTGCCGGCGTCCGGCTCGAACCGCAGGTCGTGCGGGGTGGCGATCACGGGCGCCTGGAGGGCCTGGGCCAGCTCCTTCGCCAGCTGGTCCGCCTGCGGCATCCACAGGACCGGTGCCAGGCCACCCGCGCGCTGGCGCAGGACCTCGGCGAGCGCGGCCACCGGTATGTGTCGGTCGCCTGCCACCAGCCGGCCGTTCCGCACGGAACCGAAGACGAAGACCGAGTCCGGCGGAGGCGTCAGCCCGCCGAGCGTGTTCGCATCGAGCGGCGGCGCCTCATCCGTCGCCCCAGGTAGCCAGATGCCGACCACCTGGTCACCGACGACCTCCGTGCGAGTGGCGGCCAGGAGGTCCGTGACGGGCACGGCGTCCGATACGACTTCGGCCGGTGTCTCCGGCCTGGTGACGGGTTCCTGCGCTTCGGGAGACTCCTGCGGCGTCTGCGCGGCGGCAGGTGGACGCCGCCCCGTTTCGAGGTCGCCGCCCTCGCGGTCGGCCCAGCGGACGCGCCGCCGGGGTCCGCTCGGCGGGGTGTCCTCCAGCGTCCGGCTGCTGCCGGAGGCTCCTGGCGACTGCAGGTCGTCGTCCATGACAGGCCGGCCGAAGCGGTCGAGTTCGTCGGGCCCGGCGCCGGGGATCCGCAGCACCTCGTGCCAGCGGTCGCGGGGGAGGCTCAGTGCCTGCGCCACGGCGGTCGCCCGCCCCGCGATGTTCGTGGGCAGGGCCGCCGCGCCTCTGATCCGCGACAGTTCCTCCCAGGTGCTCATGACGGTGTCCTGGTCGGCGCTCGGATGCGTCCGGCGGACGAGGCTCACCAGATCGTCTTCGAAGGTCATTGTGGTCCGCGCGGCCGGCTGGGGACCCGAGAAGACGTGGGCCTGCGCGATGCGGTCGGCGACGGCCGGAGGGGGTGCGTCCCAGAGCGCCTTCGGCAGGACCTCGTAGAGTTCCCGCACCCGCTGCGGAGCCAGGTGGCTCGCCGGTCGTGGGCCGGTCGCGGGTTCGCCGTTTTCCACGGCGTCCCGCAGATACCGGCTCACCGCCAGGTTGGTCATGGCGGTGAGGCCGTTCAGCTCCGCGTTCGTGAGCGACGGCGGAGCCGAGCGCGGCTGCTCCGCGGCCGGAGGAGTCCTCACGTCCGGCTGAGGCCGCGCATCCGTGGGTGTCGGCGGACGAGGCGAGGGGGGAGCGGTCGGCACTCCCCAACGCGGGAACGGCACACCGTCGTCCACCGGCTTGCCGAACCACTGCGGACGGCTCCCGGCGGCCTTGGCGGACGACGGTGCCACCATGAGGCCGAGGCCCCTGGGGACGGTCACCTCGCGTACGTCGTTCCGCTCCCGTCCGGGGGT
>JBJMIW010000423.1:0-7339 GCA_045806665.1 Actinoallomurus sp. | reverse complement strand
CGACGTCGCCGACGCCTTCGTGGACCAGACGACCCCGGACACCAACTACGGCACCAACACCGCGCTGCGCGTTGACGACAGCCCGCTCAAGCGCAGCTACCTCCGGTTCAACGTCAGCGGGATCCGCGGCACGGTCACCAAGGCGACACTGCGCATCTATGCCGACTCCTCAGGCTCCGACCTGCGCGCCTACAGACTGGCGACCGACGGCGGCTGGCAGGAGAACACCATCACCTGGAACAACGCGCCCGCCCTCGGCACCATGATCGGGTCCGCGAGTCCGGTGACGGGAGGCACCTGGGTCGACATCGACGTCACGTCGTTGGTGCAGGCCGACGGTGTCCACGAGTTCGCGGTCGACACCTCGGGAGGCACCCAGATCCACCTGTCCAGCCGCGAGGACACCGGCCACGCTCCACAGATCATCGTGGAGTCGACCGGCTGATCCGCGACCGGCGGTCCGCGCTTCACCGGCGATCCGTGACCGAGCGGCGGTCCGCGACCGGCCGGTGCCGTTGCCCGGCTCCACATCAGGGAGCCGGGCAACGCGCCTCTTTTCCAGAATCCTTTTTGCCTGGCTCGCT
Organism: Actinoallomurus sp.; assembly: GCA_045806665.1. Classification (GTDB taxonomy): domain Bacteria; phylum Actinomycetota; class Actinomycetes; order Streptosporangiales; family Streptosporangiaceae; genus Actinoallomurus. The sequence goes on along the minus strand of JBJMIW010000423.1, from coordinate 6,755 downwards.
ACGTGTCGTCCTGCGGGATCCAGGTGTCCGAGGGCACCTGGATCCCCGATCCTCGGGCCCCGACGGCGGGCGTTGCGGCAACGGAAAATGACCGATCCTGGCCACCGGGGATCGCCGTTGTCGCGATACGAAGATTCCGCCCTCGGTATTTCCGCAAGTAGGGATGGCGTAGGTGACCGAACGCGTTCTCTTGATCACGAAATTCGGCCGCCTCCCGACGATGGGTTTCCGGCGATCAGCCGGATATGAAGTGACGCCGATCTGCTATCGTCCCGCGCTGTCTTACCGCGGGTGATCAACCCGCTTTTTCCTTCTCTGACTTCTCTGACCCATTCGACCGGGAGTAACCTGGTGCGTGCATCTCTTCGTGGCGTGGCCGCCGGAACCGGCCTGGCAGGCGTGGTGAGCCTGGGCTGTTTCCTCTTGTTCGCGCATGGACCGGGCGGTGATGCGCCCGCGGACGACGGTACGCCGGTGGGCCCGGTGCCCGGCGCCGTGCACACCATCGCGCTGCGAGCGCTGTCGAAATCGGCTCCCGGCCGGGTGATGGGCACGCACGCGACTTCTACGAAGCCCTTCAGCCTGCTCGGCGTGACGTGGAACGACGCAGGGAAACAGATCGCCGGCACGGTCAGGGCGCGGACGCGCAGCGCGGCGACCGGCCGCTGGTCGCCGTGGCAGGCCGTGGCGGCCGGCGGGGACGACTCTCCCAATCCCGCCGGCCGGGAACGGTCGCCGGTACGCGGGGCCACGGCGCCGCTGTGGGTCGGCCCATCGAACGGCGTCGAGGTCAAGGTCGACGGGAGGAGTACCCTCCCCACCGGCCTGCGCGTCGATCTGGTCGATCCGGGGAGCCACCGCGCGCGGCATCGGCCGGCGTCCCGGACGCCGTCCCACGGGATGGCCGGGCCGATGGCGGCCATCGAGTCGGTCGGCCCCGAGCCATCCGCCTCGGATCCCGCGCCGAGCTCAGCGCCGCCGACCTCGCCGCAGCCGACCGATTCGGCCGCACCGTCGGACGCACCGAGCGCGAGCCCTTCGGACACCCCGCCCTCGCCGTCCGACACGGCCTCCCCGACGCCATCACCGACCGCGCCGGCGGTGAGCACGGCGCCGCGTCCCGCGATCACCTCCCGGGCGCAGTGGGGGGCCGACGAGTCGATCGTCAAGGGGCCTCCGACGTACGACAGCGTGGTGAAGGCGGTCTTCGTCCACCACACCGACACCGGTAACTCCTACACCTGCGCCCAGTCGCCGTCGGTCGTGCGGTCGGTCTTCCTGTACCACGTGCAGAGCAACGGCTGGGACGACGTCGGCTACAACTTCCTCGTCGACAAGTGCGGCACCATCTTCGAGGGCCGCGCGGGCGGGATCGACCGGCCGGTGCACGGCGCGCACACCTACGGATTCAACACCGACACCACCGGCGTCGCGATCCTCGGCACCTACACGACCGCGACGCAGTCACCGCCTGGCGTGGCACCCACTAAGGCGGCCCTGGACGCCGTCGCCAGGATCTCGGCGTGGAAGCTCGGCCTGGACAAGCGGGACCCGGCGGGCACGGTCGAGCTCACGGAGATGGCCACGAGCGGGGGCAAGTACAAGTACGGCACCAAGGTGACCCTCAACGCCATCTCCGGGCACCGCGACGGATACGCCACCGAATGCCCGGGCGAGCAGGTCTACACCCAGCTCCCCACGGTCCGTACGGCGGCGAAGCAGTGGACGACGCCCGCGACGACGCCCTTCTCCACCAGCGTGAGCGGCGCCAACCTCGTCGGCACGACCTACTACACCAAGGCCGGCCTCACCCTGAGCTGGAAGCAGGCGGCCGTGACCGGCTACCAGGTGCTCGTCGACGGCGCCGTCAAGGCCACCCCGGCCGCGTCCGCGAGCTCCCAGACGATCACCCTCAGCCCCGGTACGCACACCGTGCAGCTGAAGGCGGCCAACATCGACGGCACCTCGGCCACGTCGAACACCTACCGGGTGATCGCCGATGCCACCCGTCCGGTCTTCAGCAGCCCCGCCGCGCTCGCCATCGGGACCGGCACGGTCAACAGCACCTCGGTTCCGGTCCGGCTAGGCTGGAAGGTCACCGACGACCGGCTGCTGCGATCGGTCAAGGCGACCGCACCGAAGGCCGTGACCTTCAGCACGACCACCACGAGCTGGAACTACTACGCCAAGCCCAGCACGGCCACCACCTGGGCGCTGAGCGCCGCCGACGCGGCCGGCAACACGGCGACCTCGTCGGTGAGCCGGACCACGGCGCTGACCTCCGAGAGCTACGCGACCCGGCATGGCACCTGGTACACCACGTCCACCTCGTCCTACCTCGGGAGCCGCGGCCTCTACAGCCGGTCCAAGGGCGCCAGCCTCAGCTGGACCTTCACCGGCCGTTCGGTCGGCCTGATCGCCAAACGCGGCTCCAGCTTCGGGGCGTTCTACGTCTACGTCGACGGCTACAAGGTCGCCACGGTCGACACCAAGTCCAGCACCACGGCGTACCGCCAGCTCGTTTGGACCAAGACCTGGAGCAGCAGCGCCAAGCACACCATCAAGATCGTGGTGGTCGGCACCAGCGGGCGGCCGACCGTCGCCAGCGACGGCATCGCCTACATCAAATAACAGGTCGGCGCGGCACTGACGCCGCCGGTGTGGTCGGCGCCCCGTCCCCTCCAAGCAGGGGACGGGGCGCCGCCTCACATCGGGTCCGGCGTTTCGGTCAGACCTGGCCGCGCGCCGAACTCGGTGAGGGTGCCGTTCCTGGCGTTCACGGTCGCCTACTACCTCATCCCGCGGTGCAGGAGCTGTTCTACTGGTCGGTGCAGGTGTCGCGGCATGACATCTATTACCTGATTGCCCGCGAGCGTGCCTCTCCTGGGCATTCCAATGGCCGAGTGATGGACGGATTTGTCCAGTAGGATGCCGAGCCGGGCTGATAGGGGGCTTGGAGGATGCCGGTCGACAGGAGCGCTCTTGGTAGCCGCTACGTTCTGGACCGGCAGCTCGGCAAGGGCGCCATGGGGGTGGGTCTGGCGGGGACGGGACCGCGAGTCCGGCACCGTCTATGCCATCAAGTTGCTGCGTCCGGACCTTCTCGGCGACCCCGTCCTGGTCGGCCGCTTCGTACGGGAACGCACCGCCCTCATGGCCATCCGACACCCGAAGACGGTGGCGGTGCATGACATGGTGGTGGAGGGCGATCGGCTCGCTCTCATCATGGACTTCGTGTCCGGGGAGGACCTGCGCGCGTACCGGCTGCGGCGCGGTGGGAGCCTGCCGCCGGCCGAGGCCGCGTGGCTGGTGGCGCAGATCTGCGAGGCCCTGGCCGCCACGCATGCCGCGGGCATCGTCCATCGCGACCTGAAGCCCGCCAACGTGCTCCTGGACGGCACCAGGCCGAACGCGCCGGTCCGGCTCGCCGACTTCGGCATCGCCCGGATCCTGGACGAAGCCTCGGTCACCTCCGCGGAGACGATCCTGGGAACGCCCAGCTACCTGTCGCCGGAGGTAGTCAAAGGAGAACAGCCCGGCCCGGCTTGCGACGTCTACGCCGTAGGCATCACGCTGTACGAGCTGATCGCCGGATCCGTGCCGTTCCAGGGCTCACCCGCGGCCGTCTTCCAGCAGCATCTCAGCTCGCCACCTCGCCCTGACCCACGGATCCCCCGCGAGCTGTGGGCCATCATCACCCGGTGCCTCGCCAAAACGCCGGCCTAGCGGCCGTCCGCGGCGGCACTGGTGGGTTCGCTGGCCGAGGCCGTCGGTGACCCGCGGAGCCACCGGTACGCCGCGCCGCACCCACCTGCGCCGGGTGGGCCGGCCTGCCCCAGCCGTGGGCGGAGCGGGGTGCGGGGTCCGTGCCGGAGCCGGGTCCCGGGAGCATGCCGAACCAGGGCCCGCGAGGTGTGCCCGGGGGGAGTCAGACGAGCCCGACGGGGACGGAGCCAGCGGGTCTGCCGGAGTCGAGCCCGCCGCAGACGGACCCGCTAGGAAGGCTGGGGACGGCGCCGCGCCCGGCGCCGCCCGGTCCAATGCCGACGCCGGACCTCTCCGTACAGCGGGCCACGCCGTACCGCACCGCACCATCCTCCCGGAGGCGGTGGCCGGTCCTCGTCGGAGTGCCGGCGGCAGTGGTGCTGCTGGTCGCCGTTGGCGTCACCGCCGTGCTCCTGCCATCAGGGCATCCGCGGCACCGGCCGACGGCGGTGACCAGCACCTCCGCGCGTCCTGCAAACCCGGTCACATCCGCGCCGAGCCGTTCGATCGGCTGGCAGTGCGGTCCCGAGATGACTCTGGGGCACTCTGCACATACCCTCCGGGCGTGCATCAAGACCGACGGGACCCATCTCTACCTCAAGGGCTTCCTCAGCCCGGTTCCAGAGCACGTCAACGAGAAGATCATCCTTGTGGTCAAGGATCCCGATCAGCAGGACGCCGCCAGGTACACATCGCCTGAGTGCAAGGCAGGCGAATGCACATTCCAGGTGACGGCGAAGGTCGGCCGGGGCACGTACAGCTGCCTTCCGCAGTGGGCTCATCTTGACAAGTACCAGGGGACGGGCAGGGAGAGCCCATTCGTCACCTTCTGACCCGAGGTGATCGTCCTGCCCGGACACCCGTCGGCCGGGCATTCCTACCGCATCAGGTCCGCGAGGACCAGCTACTGCGGATACTTTACTCAAGTCGTGTGGCGGGGCTCCTCTGCCGTAGTGAGCGGCTGGCTCAAGCGAGTAAGTGGGTCCCCTTGATCCCAAGTGATGCGAGCAGTCGGGCGATTCTGGCGAGTGGGATTTCTTGGAGATAAGGGATCTTGCCCCGAAGGATCTTCGCAGGTGAGAGTCTCGGCGAACCCGGAGGACGTGGAGGGTTCGTGGCGCAGGATCGTCGCCCGCTGACAGCGGAAGATCGTGAGGAGATCTCGCGGTTCCTGGTTCTTGACTTGTCGAACAAAGAGATCGCGGCGCGTCTTGGCCGGGACGACTCGGTGATATGCCGGGAGCTTTCCCGAAATGGCGGGCGTGCCGTGTACCGGGCGATCGCGGCGCAGCGACGGGCGGAGGAGCAAAGACTACGCCCAAAAGTCCGGAAAATGGACGCTGATCCGCGGCTTCGGCACCGCGTCCATTCGGAGCTTCGCCAGGGATACTCGCCGGATCAGGTCGCGGGCCGGTTGAGGTACGACCGCCGGCGGGGTCATGCTGTCGGCATGGGGTCGATATCGCACGAGTCGATTTACACGTATCTGTACGCATTACCAAAGGGTGAAATGGCCCGTATGGGCATTCATCTGCGGACCTGCCGGGAACAGCGCAGGCCGCGCGGCAACCCGCGTTCGAAGGGCTCGAAGATCATCGGGATGCGGTCGATCGACGAGCGGCCCGCCCAGATCGAGGGCCGCCAGGTCCCCGGCGCGTGGGAGGGGGATCTGATCATCGGGAAGGACGGGGCCTCGCAAGCCGGCACGCTGGTCGAGCGCAAAAGCCGCTTCCTGGTCATCGTGCCCCTGCCCAAGAGCCGCAAATCCGACGACGTCTGCGACGCGATCATCGACAGCGTCTCTGGCCTGCCCGCCGAGCTGGTCAAGTCGATCACCTGGGACCAGGGCGTCGAGATGGCCCAGCACGCCGCCCTCACCCTCAAATCGGAGATCGATGTCTACTTCGCCCACGCTCACTCCCCGTGGGAGCGCGGAACCAACGAGAACACCAACGGACTCATCCGCGAATACCTTCCAAAAGGGACCGGAATTCCCGGCGATGCCGAGCTGCTGAATTCCATAGCTCACTCACTCAATACGCGTCCGAGGCGTATGCTGGGCTACAGAACACCGGCAGAAGTGTTCGCCGAGATGTGCGTCGAAACTGCTTCCACCACTTGAGACCGCCCCCTCTCCGGTCAATTCTTCGTTGCGGTCCCCGCACCGAGCACTGAGGAGATCTGTTTCTCCAGCCAGGGCGTCACATGACCCATACCAGCGTTGGTGAGGTGGACACCGTCGCCGTCCGGGTAGAGCCGCAGGCCCGTCGGCGTGTATTGCTGGCACTGGCCGTGCGGGCACAAGTAGGCGTCTAGGTCAACGAGATGCACATTCGTGGTGGCCTTGGCAACGTACTGGCCAATCACTTTGTTGAAGCAGATTCCCCAGTCCGAGTTGATGGCGCCATTCTCCTGCCGCTCGTTCATCAGCAGGATCTGGGCCCGCGGTGCCTCCGCACGTACCAGGTCGACGGCAGCGGCCAATTGCTTGAAGTAGCGGATGCGGTAGGCAGGGGCACAAGGGGTCAGCCAGGTGCCGCGAATGTTCTGCTCAGCGGCGTCCCAGCCGACATGGATCAGGACCGCATCCGGACCGGAGTTATCCAGCTGATTTTTCCAGAAGGTTGTCCACCGACGACAGGTATCCCAGTTGACGAGCACCTTGCCGACCTTGTCGCGTACCTTGTCCGGCGACATCACACCGCAACCGCCCTGTCCGCCGTCGACCACGGCGAAACTCTTCCCGTGCTTGCTGAGCGCGGTGGAGAAGTCCTCGGCCATCGAATCGCCCAGAGTGAGTACCAGAGGCTTGCCGCCGGGACGCATCGAAGCCGCCACGTAGGTTGGCAGGAAGTACGCGCCGGCTCCCGGGCGTCGCTGATCGACATGCTCAAGATGGACGGCTTTATCGCCGCGACCACCTCAACCGTCGGCCACCGGATGGTGACCATCAGTGCGTGGGAAAGTCCGGAGGATTCGAGGCGGGTGAT
>JBJMIW010000422.1:0-10876 GCA_045806665.1 Actinoallomurus sp. | reverse complement strand
TGAACATGTCCGGGACGAAACCGAGCTGCGCACCAACCTTGTCGAGTATCTGCTGCGCGCCGGCGGGGACATCCTCTGGGGCGGGAGCGTTCAGTCGTGACATAGCGAATCGACCTCCGGTCGGGGTGTGAGTAGTCGTGGAGCCCAAGTCGGGCTCTTAGTGCTTCAAAGCTCCGCCGCTCCTCCTCTGTGGAGTTCGGCGTTCGCTTCATGTTGATCGTCGCTTTGGTGCCGTGTATGCGGTGCCGGCGTGCAAGGTCGTGGTCTGTCGATCAGTTGAGGATGGCGGCGAAGCTGACGTTGATGCGCGGACCGGCAGGTGTCGTCTGCTTGGGTACAAACTGGCAGTAGTCGATCTACGCTCGTCCGTGCAGTAGCGGCGGCGGCGCTTTCGCGATGTCGTGCTACTCGGCCGTTAGACCTGGCTGGACAAAGCGCTAACCGAACATGTTGCGCTCGAGCTGCTCGCAGAGTGCTGGACGCCATCAGCTCGTCGAAGAGCTCATCGCTGCCGCGTAGCTAACCCGATAGGTGCTCGATCCACGACGTAGCGTCAAGTTGAGTGCGCTGCGCGCTGCTGAAGGTCGCATCCACGGCTGGTCCGAGGCTGTCGAGAAGATCGCTCTGCCGAGGACAGGTCTGTTCTTCGTTGCTACCGGCCTTGTCACTCATCGTCGCGTTCCCAACATGTTGCTGATGGAGATCCAGTCCCCGTTGTGGCTGTGAACTCTGCTGACTATTTTTGGGCTCTCCGGCCCACTTCTTGTAGTTAACACCACTCAAGTCTGGGCTGTCAAACCCGATCTGCGGTACCGCGAAGCGTGGACACCACTACGGGAGCTCGGACGCCTCACAAGCTCACAAGCAAGGGGCGGGCGACGCGTGCCCGCATCCTGGAACAGGCCGCGTCCACCTCAGCGGGATCCACCCGCTGCAATACCCGGCACACAGTGTCGGGGTGCGGCGCCTGATACCCCCCGGTCCACCGGCTGCGGCGTGCACCGATATCAGCGAGGGCCTACTGGGGTACCGCTCCGATCCAGTCTCTGATCGCGGCGAAGCTCGCGACGCCGCCCCCGCGGCCTGCACCAGCGCCAGGATCACCACCAGCGAATGACGCCGCCCCCGCCGATCCCGCGGATTGGTGATCTGCGCCCACATCTGCCGAAGATCGGCTTCCGGGCCCTGGGCCACAGGGCCGTCCTGCTCGGCCAGGCCAGTGGCGATGGCCGAGACGGCCGCGGGCATGACACCCTGCAACGACAACGAGGCTCCAGCGAACGAGATGACCCTCGACAATCACCCGTTCTACGGAGCCTTGTTGCACGTCAGCGCCGCGGCACCCCCTCCGCGACCACTCTGTGACCCAATCCCCGCGTCTCACCATCCGAGAACGCGGTCAGCCCTGGGGCCTCCAGGCACACTCTGCGGCCCACTTTCCCGAGACATGGACGCCAACTCGACGTCGCGGCTGGTGTTACGGGGAGAGGGGAAAACAGTCCTCTCGCATCGGACGTCTCCTCGCACGCGTCGCTCCATCCAACAGGCCTACCCAGGCGGTGAACCACGTCCTATTCATCCGGTCCCTCGACCGTTCCGTCGCCGGTGTCAATGTGAGGCCTCAAGACATGCTTAACCGTTCGTTCTCAGGACACGGTTGACCATCGCACGGCATGATGCCCGCCCGAAGTAGCGGTGGCGACGGGGTGTACCGGCGGCGGGTGCGGACCAGCAGGCGCTGGTGGAGTACCGGTATCGGGCGGTGCGTGAAGTGCTGGGCGGCTCGCCGATCGGGGAGGTCGCGGCCCGGTACGGGACCTCGCGGCAGTCGGTGCATAGCTGGCGGGCGCGGTTCCAGCAGGAGGGCCTGCCTGGCCTGGCCGACCGGTCGCGCCGGCCGAAGTCCAGCCCGAATCGGTTACCGGCCGAGGTCGAGGCGCTGGCGTGTGAGCTGCGGCGGCAGCACCCGCGGTGGGGCGCCCGCCGGATCGTGCACGAACTCGGGCTGCAGGGCGTGACCTCGGCGCCGTCGCGGGCGACGGTTCATCGGGTGCTGGCCCGCAACGGCCTGGTCAGCCCGCAGCGGCAGGAGCACAAGCGCAAGTACCGGCGGTGGCAGCGTGAGGCGCCGATGCACCTGGGGCAGCTGGATCTGGTCGGCGGGATCCCGCCGGCCGACGGCCGCGAGTGCAAGATGGTCACCGGCATCGACGACCACTCCCGGTTCGTGGTGATCGCCGCGGTGGTGGCGGTGCCGTTCGGGCGGGCGGTGTGCTCGGCGTTCATCGCGGCTTGCGTGCCCATTAGTTCACCGGCCGCAATATCCGGCCGCAGCCGGTGGAGGTGTTGTTCGAGCGTGTCTGCCGGGAAAACGGCATCAACCAGCGGCTGACCAAGCCCCGCTCACCGACCACGACCGGCAAGATCGAACGGTTCCACAAGACTCCGCGCCGCGAACTGCTGGACCATGTCGCGCCGTTCGAGTCGCTGGCCGCCGCCCAAGAAGCCATCGATGGGTGGGTGCACGCCTACAACCACACACGGCCGCACCAGGCGCTGAACATGGCCACCGGCCAGCATCTTCCGTCCCCACGGCCCGGCTCGCACGGACGACGAACCGGCGGCATCCGGCGGGAACAACACGACGGCCCGTTGCGGATCGAGGTGATCGAGCCGCCGGCGGACCGGCCTGATGAGAACGCGATCGAGTTCGAGGTCCGTATCCCGCCCAGCGGCGAAGTCAACCTGGTGCCCGACCGGCAGCGGTTCTCCCTGCCCCGAGGATTGGCCGGTCGCACGGTGACCGTCTGGGCCGACCTGCGCAGCGTGCACATCCTGCTGGACGGGCACCTGGTCCGCACCGTCGTCTCCCGGCTCCTCCCGCAAGACCTGGCCTACCTGGTCATGCGCTACGGCGCCCGGCCTGCAGGCGCGGCACCGGCCGCACCGGCGCTGCGCCACGTCGGCGGCAATTCCGTGCTCGCTGCGGGCCAGGCGGTCGAGGTCGAACGGAAGGTCCACCGAGACGGCCACGTCACCATCGCCGGCATCAAATGTCAGGTCGCCTTTGCCCTGGCCAGGCGAACCATCACGATCCGGCTGGACGGCCACCTCATGCACGCCGTCGCCGACAGCGCTCTGATGGGCACCTGGCCATGTCCCATCACCGCCGAGCGGGCCGCACGCCTGCCCGGGGCACGTACCGTGGCCAGCGCGCTGCCGCCTCCGCCGTTGCCTGCCGGCTCGATCCGGGTCCAGCGACGGGTGCACGCCAGCGGCCGGTTCATGTCATCAAGCTCGGGCCCCGGCACGCCGGCAAGCTCGTCACCGTCGTCGTCGAAGACGCCCACTACCGGGTCCTGCACGGCAAGGAAGAACTCGCCATCCGACCCCGCCGCCGCGACACCACACTCATCACCCGGCTCTACGTCCGAGGCAAAGGAACCCAGCCCGGCTGACGTCAAGAACGTCCTGAGGACAAACGGTTAAGCATGTCCTGAGCCCTTACATTGACATCCATTCCTTCCAAACTCACGTGAAGCCAGCGTGGATCGAGGCGATAAAGGTGCGGACCTTCGACCGTGGCCGATTGACCGCGTCCGCCGGAACCCTGCGACAGCGCAAGGTCACCCACCGCGGACGTCGACGGCCTCCCCATCAGCGGTCCGTCTGACAGCAACGGTGACAGCAACAACGGCAACCACCGGCTACCGCCGACATACAACGACTACCGTCTGACCTCGGCCGGCGTACTGCGATGAGGGTGGTCGTCACTCCTGATAAGCGGAAGGTCGGCGGTTCGACTCCGCCTCTGCCCACCATATTTGACCTGCAGAAACAGCTCCGAGACATCGCGTCTCGGGGCTTTGTTGTGACGACAACCGTGATTAGACGACCGTCCGCCTTTCGGCATCACGGTCGACGCCACACAAGCCTCGCCGTCAGCCTGGGGGACAGGCCCGGCGACGTGCCACGCCCCAATACTGGAGGATCTGAAGGAGAGGGCGCTTCAGGCTTCGGCGGCGATCACCGAGGGGAGATCGGCGAAGCGTGCTTTGGCATCACGGGACACGATCGTTCTGCCGGTCTCTGCCGCGTGCGCCGCGATGATCAAGTCGTGTGCCCCCCGTGGAATGCCAGCGCGGTGGGCGTGCGCTATTAGGCGGGCGTGGTGGGCGGCCGTGGTGTCTGTGTAGTCGAGCACCTCGACCACCGAGATGATCGCAGCGAGTGCACGGGCGCGGTCGGCGGCGCGCGCGGCGGTGTCGGCCAGCTCTATACCGACGCGGTATTCGGCGATCGTCACCGCCGCGACGGCCACCTCGTCATCGTCGAGGGCGGCCCGGTCGATGGTGCCGCGCTCGTACGCAATCAGGATGTTGGTGTCGAGGATCAGGCGTCGGCCCACGGGTCCCGCTCCTCTGTCGTGAGCAGCCCCAGAGCGCTGTCGATGTCCTCCGCGAACCGGTCATCCGGCGGTTCGATACCCTCCAGCGCTGCGCGCAAGTCAGCGCCCGTGCGCCGACGCGCGGGCCCGATCTCCGCGACCGGGTGGTTGCCCCGGGTGATGGTGATGGTCTCGCCGCGCTCGATGGCATCGAGGAGGTCAGAGAACCTCCGGGAGGCTTCCGTTGCGGTCATGGTTTTCATGAGATCAGTATATCTGATAATCAGATTTTGCCGATCGACCAGCGCACTCGGGAGGGATATGCGCTGCTCGCCTCGGTCGCGGTCATCGGTGGGCGGGCTTGCCGTAGACGTGCTGCTGACCCTCAAGTTGGGACGTCCGCTCGAAGTCCTGCACGGCCGCCATAACTCGCTCATCCTTACCCGTCCGGCGGACGGAGAACTCGTGGATCTCGGAGGCCGGTGCGTCCTCGAGCCGCTGTCAGCCGAGGTTCAGGCCAAGGTCGACGCCTTCTACGGCCAGTGGTATTGACCGCCATACCGACACGGAAGTGGTAGGTCGCACCAGGGGCGCCGAGCCCCGCCGCTAAGGGGCGCTAAGGGGGCAGGTGCGCCCTGACGACAGCGGTGACGACAACGACGACAACCAACGCCACACCATCCCAGTCACCGCGCACCGCCTGCCCGCGATCGCCCGCCATCGGGCGTGGGCTACCGTCGGCTACGGATCAGAAGGTCAAGGCGAGAGGCGCCTCCAGCGGGGGACTATTTACGCTCGCGGGAGGTAACCCGTAGCGCTACCCCAGCGGAGGCGGCGAACTTACGATGTCGTGAACGAGACCGTAGGCGAACGCCTCCTCTGCGGTGAGCAGGCGCCCCTGCCGGGCGTTGTGCCGGATCTCATCCACCTCATGGCCGGTGACCTCCGCCAGCCGGCGATACAGCGCGTCCACGCTCCGCCGGTGCTCCGCCTCGAAGGCCGCGATTTCAGTCGTGTCGCCGCCGAAGCGCGCACGCGGCTCGGTCAACCGCAGCGTCGCGAGCGGCGTCATCAGCCGCCGCTGGGCCGCGGCGAGCACGGCGAGGACCGCGCCGCCGACCTGACCGGATACGAGCACCTGGACGGGGCAGGCCAGGACGCCGATCGTATCGGCCACCGCGATCGCCGCCTCAAGATCACCGTCGGGCGTGCAAAGATGCACGGCGACGGGGTCTTCGCCCGCCGCGTCGAGCATCATGAGCCTGGCGGAGACTTTTGTGGCGCATGCGCTGTCCAGATGTTTGTCTGCAAGCACGATGCGGCGGTCGAGCAGCAGCTCGGCGACGTGGGGCTCAATGCAGCCATGCGGGGCCGGCTCACCGCGAGGGTCCTGCCGGGACGGCTCCCGCGGGAACTCCGGCGGAAACGGTGACGTGGTCATCATGGCGATCCTCTACACGGATTCCCCTCACGACGTTACTCGGCCTGCTCCAGGCGATCATGCGAGGTCGGTCTGACGACACAGCGGTGGCGACAACGACGATCGTCGTGGGTTGTCGCTCGCCGTTCGCGGGTGTGGCGAGTGCTGTAGGGGCTTCCGGTCCTCAGGGCCTCGCGGCTCCTGCGGGCAGGCTCGGCATGCCACCGGGCAACCGGCGTACTGTAATGCCCCGGTAGAGGCCCTATTAGGGACGCCGTCAGCGGTGACGGCGAGCAGGTCCGCCGCGCTGGTCGACAGCACCTGGGCGAAATCGGCTCGCTCGTCGGCCTTCCACCGTTCGGTGGTCAAGCGGAGCACAGCCATGCCGACATCGGTGGCCAGCCGCGCCGTCTGCTGGTCGCAGCCACGGTGCAGCAGGGCGGCGGCGAGGGCCTCGGATATCGACGCCAGCTTGATCAGTTCACGTTCTTGCAACGGCGGATTGGCCGCAATGACCGCCGACCGCTCCCGTAGGAACTCGCGGGGACGGAACACCTCCGGCGCGGTGGCGAATGCGGCCAGCAGCGTCGGCAGCGCACCAGTGTCCGCAGGAGTGGCGTCGATCGCAGAGACGAGATGCTTCTCGAGGTCCTCGCTGCCGCCGAACAGCACCTCACGCTTGTCGGCGAACCATCGGTAGAACGACCGCTCGGTGAGGTTCGCGCGCTGCGCGATCGTCGTGCCATTGAGATTGTCGGCGAGGATGGCTCGGGCGCCGGGATCTCCGGAGATCACGAGAACACGCCGCGTGGCATCGACATGAATGCGAACGCCTGGACCGGTCGCTGGGGCGACTTCCACGGCTGCCAGGGCGCCGGGTTCAGCTGGCTCTGACTCACAGGTCAGCGATCCCTCGCCGGCCGCCACCAGGTCTGCCAACCAGGTCAGTTCCGTCTCCGTCGCGCTCAGGAGCACTTCGCCGAAAACCGAATGAGACACGATTCTCATGAGGCACCACTCCCTGACCCCGTTCGCATCTGGCCGAGTACGGTACCGCCGACGTTACGGTTGGGACCGTGGAGCAAGACCTCACCTATCGGGACCAGGTCTTCATCAACTTCCGGGACTTCTTCGGGCGCTCGCCGGATCACGCGTTCCGTTGGGTCGATGTCAAGCGATTCTGCCTGCCCCGGTCGGCGCAGAGCGATACGCAGGTTCTGGATGCCTTGATCAAGCACGGCCACTTTCGGGACGACTACGCAGGGGGCGGGGTCGACCCGGGCAGGACTCGACATGGCCCGTACTGGCTGGATCGCGTCTCCGTCGACGCGTACGAGCTGGTTGATGAGACGACCGCGATGTACGCCTTGGACGCCTGGGCCGGCCAGTACGGCGAGCTGCCCCAGGCACTGAAGGCGGCCTTGGAGCGGGACGTCCATTCGCTGGTACGTCGCGCTACAAGCCGATACCGCCTCAAGGGCCTGGGCGAAGGCACGCTGCACGACTGGGGCGGCGTACACGGTGAGTTCCACGAACTGGTCGTGATCGACCGCGGTACCAGCAGCTTGGCTCTGATCGTCGCTGCCGACGATTGAGACCGCCGCGCCGCCACGCAGTTCAGTCCGGGCCATTAGCGGGCCATTAGCCCCGGTGAACAGGGGGCAACAGCGGTCACTCACGGAGACACCAACGAGCAGGTCAGCGCCCGTGACGGCCGAGATCCGTACGCTTCCCAAGCTGGTAGTGCGGGTTCGATTCCCGTCACCCGCTCGCACGACAAAGGCCCAGGTCAGGAAGTCATCCCGACCCGGGCCTTGATCGTTTATAGGCGCTGTGACTGGCGAATGGTCGGTGGCGCAGTGCCTGGCGCGACCGCCTGGGCCGGAGGTATGCCGCCCGCCGTCCACCGCTGCTGTGCCCCGGCTCCTCGGTCGCGTCGGCCCTGGTTGGGGTGACCGGGCAGGAGCCGTGGATGCGAGTGGGTGTCACTGACCCCGACGGCGGCCTGCTGCGCCCGGATTCCTGCGGCGGTTTCGTAGTCGCCTCCCGGGGTTGTCCCTGCCGGTCGTGTTGGTGGCTGGGAGGCTCAGGCATAGGTCCAGTAACTCGCCTCGATCGACGGGGGAACTTGTGCGTCGGTGATGGTCACGATGCCGACCCCGGCGCTGTTCTTGGCCACGACGCACAGCCGGGTGCCGGGGGTGACGCGGGTGAGGGGGATGCTGTGGACGGGTTGTTGGGCCACCAAGGTAAGGCACTGGGCGGGGTGACGTTGTTGGGGGCGAAGGCGAAGTCCTCGTTGCTGCCGTTGAAGATTTCGCTGTTCGTCCGGCTGCCTCCACCGCCGATGTTCATCCAGGCGTCGATGTCGTAGCTCGCGTCTTGCTGGGCAACTTTGCCCTGGGTGAGGTTGTAGGAGTCCTCCCAGGGAGCGACCAGTTTCCGGTGCTGGTAGACGGGGGTGAACGTGGCGGGAGTGGGGCTCGCTGCCGTGTCCGGGGGCGTGGTTGTCGGTGGGGTCGCCGAGCTTGTGGCGCGAGGGGTCGCCTCGGAAGGCGTTGGCGGGGTACCGGCGTTCTGCTCGTGGCTGCCGGTTCCAGAGGCCGCGGCGTCGATCCACGCGCCGATGCCGAGCAGGGCCAGGACAGCGCCCACGCCTACGACGGCACGTGCCACCGGACGTCGCCGTCCAGAGTGCACTGCGTGGGGCACCGCCGTCGCGGGGGCGGGCGGCACCGGGGCCTGGGCGTAGCGGGTCACCTCGGCGGTGACGGTCGGCGGCAGCCACCCTTCTGCGATGTGCAACCGCTCGTCGTCCGTGGCCTGGCGGCACAGTTCGATGAGCTGTGCGGGGGTGGGCCGGGCCGGCGGGTCCTTGGCAAGGCACTGCTCCAGGGGGCCTCGCAGGCGCTCGGGTACCGCGGTCCAGTCGGGCTCCTCATGGAGAATCCGGTGGAAGACGGCCGCATCTCCGCCGAAGGGCAGGTCGCCGGTTGCGGCCTGGTAGGCCAGTCCGCCGAGCGCGAAGAGGTCCCGCATGTCCGCTGTATCGCCCGTGGATTCCTAAACCGTGTGCCGCAGGTTCGAATCCTGCCGGGGGCACCCATCTGATCAAGGAAAACCCCGGCTGACCAGTACGAACGCAGGTCGCCGGGGTTTCGCATTAGTGCAGCCGGATGCCATCGGAAGCAGCCCTCGGCCGCTGGTCGCGGGATATATGCGGGATAAGAGTCCGGACGTCGTCCCAGGTCAGTGCGGGAAAAGCGAAGGGCTCCGGGATGAACCGGAGCCCAGCCACCCGTCGCACGCGTCACGCTGCGAGTGCCTTCTCGATCATGCGGTTGATCCGTTCCTCATCGCCGTCGAGGCACCCGGCGTAGACCTTCCACAGGACCTCGACACTGTGGCCCAGCCGCCGCGCGACCTCCTTGGGCGGAACCTCGGCGTTGAGGAGCAGGGTCGCGCAGGCGTGCCGAAGGTCGTACGGCCAGCCGGCGAGCGGGGTGACCTGTTGCTCGGGGGAGAGGCCGATGGTCCGAGCGTCCTGCCAGACCCACCACACGGTCGAGGCGGACACGGTGCCGCCGGTCGAGGTAGCCGCGGCCGCCAACAGCCGGCGGGGGGAGTTCAGCAGCGGCGTGTGCGGTTCGTTGGTCCCTTTGCTCGGCGGCATCTCGAGCGACGGTCGCCCTCATCACGCCATCGACGGTCGGTGCATGTGCGGACTCTGTGGCGGGTACCACGGGCTCATGGGAGCTGGTCCGATCGGCGGGTGGTGCCGGGCGGTTGGTGTCCCGGTCGCAGGCACTTTGCTGGAGAACCGCTCCTTGACGGCTCCTGGTTCGGCTGTCCGGTCGGCCGTCTTGGGGGGGCTGGCGGGCGCCGTACGGTGGCTGACCACGCCGTTGCTGCCCGATGACTACCTCGCGCTGTTCGACCCACTGTGGTGCGTGCGGGAGTTGCGCGGCCGGGTTGAGGCGATCCACCCGGAGACCGCGGACGTGGCGACGCTGGTGATCCGTCCTGGCCGTGGTTGGGTTCGGCATAGGCCTGGGCAGTGGGTCCGGATCGGCGTCGATATCGAGGGGGTGCGTCACTGGCGGACCTATTCGCTGTCCTGCCCGCCGGGACGCCCTGACGGGTGTATCACGATCACCGTCAAGGCGGTCCCGGACGGGTTCGTCTCTCGCTATCTGGTCCGGCAGGCAGCGCCTGGGACGACCGTTGAGCTGGACGGGCCGCGCGGCGAGTTCGTCCTCCCGGAGCCGCCACCACCGCGTCTGCTGTTTCTGACGGCCGGCAGCGGGATCACGCCCGTACGGGCGATGCTGCACGGCCTCCTGTCCGGTGCGGCCGCGGAGGGTGGGGCGGAGCCCGCAGTCGCCGTACCGCGCCGAGATGCCGAGTGCCGCGGGTTGCCCGATGTGGTCTTGCTGCATTCGGCGCCCACGCCGGCAGACGTCATCTTCGGCGCGGAGCTGCGGGCCTTGGCGGCGCGGTTCGCGAATCTGCGGCTGTACGAGCGGCACACGCGAACCGGGGGGCGTCTCAGGCCGGCCGACCTGCCGGACGTGTGCCCGGACTGGGCCGAACGCACGGCGTGGGTCTGCGGGCCGGCCGGGATGCTCCAAGAGGCCGAGAACCACTGGGCCGGATCGGCTGATCGGCTGCACATCGAGCACTTTCGCTCGGCGATGCCGAGAGCAGCGGGTGAGGGCGGCCGGATCCGGTTCACCAAGAGCGGTCGACAGGCCGACGCCGACGGCGGCACGCCCCTGCTGGTCGCCGGGGAGCAGGCGGGTGTCCTCATGCCGAGCGGCTGCCGGATGGGGATCTGCCACAGCTGCGTGGGGCGGCTCGCCTCGGGCCGGGTACGTGACCTGCGCACCGGTCAGGTCCACGGCGAAGCGGGCGATCTTGTCCAGACGTGCGTGTCGGCCGCCGCCGGCCCAGTCGAGATAGAGCTTTGAGGCAGAGGGGGGATCATGTCGACCACCGCGCTTGTCAGTCCGGCCGACGTCGAGGAGTTCGGACGTGAGCTGGACAGAATCCGCGACGAGGTCATCGCG
>JBJMIW010000421.1:0-16459 GCA_045806665.1 Actinoallomurus sp. | reverse complement strand
AGCTGGTGGCCGACGCCACGGCGACGACCGGCGAGGAGGTCCGCGACGTCGTCATCACGGTGCCGGCCTACTTCGGGGCCGCCGAGCGGGACGCCACCCGCAAGGCGGGCCGCATCGCCGGGCTCAACGTCATCGTCATCATCTCCGAGCCGATCGACGCCGCCATCACGTACGGCGTGCTCAACCCGTCGACCGCGGCGGAGCGCGAGGACGGCGAGAGCGAGGACCGCACGATCCTGGTCTACGACCTGGGCGGCGGCACCTTCGACACCACGGTGATCACCCTGCGCGGCGGCGACATCTCCGTCGTCTGCACCGACGGCGACCACGAGCTCGGCGGGGCCGACTGGGACGTGCGGCTGGTGGAGTACCTCGCCGGGCGGTTCGCGCAGGAGCACCCCGACGTCGGTGACCCCCTCGACGACAAGCACACCGAGCAGCAGCTCCGGCACGACGCCGAGGAGGCCAAGAAGGCGCTCTCGCTGCGCACTCGCCACGTCGTGCGCGTCATGCACCAGGGCCGGGTGGCGGCCGTCGAGCTGACCCGTGACAAGTTCGAGGAGATCACCAAGGACCTGCTCGACCGCACCATCGAGATCACCGGCCGTACTCTCGCGACCGCGGCGGAGAAGGGGATCTCCGACTACGACGACCTCGTCCTCGTCGGGGGGTCCACGAAGATGCCCGCCGTGCAGCGGCGGCTGGCCGACGAGCTGGCCCTGAGCCCCCGGCTCCAGGACCCCGACCTGGCGGTCGCCAAGGGCGCCGCGCTTTACGCCTTCGAGGAGACCTACCGGCAGCTGCTGGCCAAGGGCGAGACGGACAAGGCCCTCGACCTCGCGTCCCGGGCCGGTCTGTCCGAGGCCGAGCAGGAGCGGATGGCGGCCCGGCAGATCACGACCGTGGCCTCCCGCGCGTTCGGCGTCATCGCGCTGGACCCGGACACCGAGCGCGAGCACGTCGTCCACCTCGTGCACGCGAACGACGCGCTCCCGCGCGGCAAGACGCGCGAGTTCGGCACCGTCGACCAGGACCAGACGATCGTGAAGATCATCGTGGTCGAGCAGGCGGGCAGCGCCGAGTCGACCGAGGTCGCACACAACACGCCGATCGCCGACGGCGAGCTGAAGATCCCGCCGGGCAAGCCCGCCGGCTGGCCCATCGAGGTGACCTTCGCCCTCGACACCTCCGGGCTGCTGCACGTGACGGCCGCGGAGAAGGAGACGGCCGAGGAGCTCACGCTCGAGGTACGGGTCGGCGGCATGTCCGAGGAAGAGGTGCACCAGTCGCGCACCGACCTGGCCCACATACGCGTCGACTAGTGGTCTTTGACGAACGGCGCTATGTCCGGGAAGTGCTGGAGCCCGCTCGGGCGGCCGGGGACCAGCCGCCCGATGACCTGCGCCTGCGCTACGCCCTGCCGGATCCACTCGTCGCCCGGGACGTGGCGGACCGGGTCAAGCGGGTGCGCACGTGCTGGCGCAAGGCCCGCGGCCAGCTCCGGTTCCGTCGGCTGGTCGACCGTCTCGAGGGCGACCACCTGCGGCTCGCGCCGCTGTTCGAGCGGGCCGCGGCGGGCGACCTGACGCCGCTGCGCGCCGAGATCACCGCGGCGGGCGACCGGGCCGGACTCCGCCGGGCCGAGCTCCGGGACCGGCTGCTGGACGCCGCCGGTGAGCTGCGGATGCTGTCGCCGGCCGACCTCCGGGAGATCGGCGGCGAGGCGGCGGACATCGCCCGCGCCGCCGGCGTCGAGATCCGGGAGCCCGACCCGTTGCCCACCGCGCCGCCCTACGCCGGCTATGCCCGCGCCCGTGAGGCGCTCGACGCCCTGGGCCTGCGGCACCTGCGCGAGTTCCTGACCGGGGAGCCGCGCGCCGGCCGCGTACTCCGCGAGGTCCCCGATCTGCGGCCGGCGGCACAGCGGGTCGGAGAGCAGTGGAGCCGGCGCCCGCACGACGGCAACCGCACCAACGCCGACACGGTCCTGGTCGCGGTGCGCCAGGTCGGCGTCCGCCTCGCGGAGCTGGTCCGCTATGACATCGTGGCCCTGCTGCGCGAACGCCACCACCAGCGGGCCTCGGAGGGCGCGCTGCTGCGCTTCGCGGTCGACGACCTCGGCGTGGACCGCGACGAGGCGCGCCGCCTCGTCTTCGCGGTGCGACGGGAGAACGCCCCGGCGGGTGGCCTTGCCGCGCGGCTGCGCGACCTCATCGACGCCGGCGAGGTGCAGGCCGCCGCCGAGCTGGCCGCGATCGGCGGCGATCCGGCGAGTGACGCGCAGATCCTCGCGGAAGAGGCACGGCGGCGGGTCGCGGCGGCTACGGCGCTGCGCCAGGAGGCGACCGCCCTCCTGCTGTCCGATCCCGACGGGGCGTGGGTGCGGCTGGCCGACGCCCTGCGGCTGGTCGGCGACCTGCCCGGGGCCGCCGAGCTGCAGGCCGGGCTGCCGCCCCGGGCGGCCGGACGGCTGGAGGCGACCGTCGACGGTGTCGCCGTCGCGCTGTCCTGGACGCCGTCGCCGTCCCGCGTCGGTGAGGTCGGGTACGTCGTGGTGCGCTGCCTGGGCCGGGTCCCCCGCCATCCCGGTGACGGCGAGCGGCTCGCGGCCGAGGAGGCGGCGCACGCCCGTGACCCCGCACCCCCGCTGAACGCCCCCGTGTACTACGCGGTGTTCGCCGTGCGCGACTCGGCGGCTTCGGCGCCCGCGGTCGCCGGGCCGGTGCTCGTACGCCCGGAGCCCGGCGACGTCATCGTGACCGCCGCGGACGGCGTCGTCGCCGGCCGCTGGTCCTGCCCGCCGGAGGCCGTGCGCGTCGTCGTCACCCGAGACGGCACGCCCGTCCCTGCGGCGCGGACCGGCTTCCGCGACGAGACCGTGCGCAACGGGATGACCTACCACTACCGCATCGCCGCCGTGTACCTCGGCCCCGACGGCGGGGAGACCTTCACGGTCGGCGTGCACGCCGCCGCGACGCCCGCGGCCCGGCCCCACCCCGTGGAGGAGCTCGGCGTCGAGCACGACCTCGCGGGACGGCTGATCGTCACGTTCGACCCGCCGGCCGAAGGCGAGGTGGAGCTCATCGCGATGGACGGGCCGCCGCCGTGGCCGTCCGGCACGACCCTGCCGCTGGACGACGTCCGCCGCGTGGGCCGGGTGCTGCGCGCGGTGCCCGCTCCGGGCGGCCTCACGGTGCAGACAGGCCCGGGCGTGCTGGTGGCCGTGTCGGTCGCCGGGGACCTCGCCACGATCGGCGCGCACCGCGAGCACGTCAGCCTGACGCCGCCCCGCGAGCTGATCGCCGAGCGCCGCGGTGAGGTGATCATGCTCGGGTTCGACTGGCCGCCGGACGTCACCGAGGTGGACGTCTCCTGGTGGTCCGCGACCGGCGACACGCGCAGCCTGCCGGTCGGCCGCGCCGGGTACGACGCTCACGGCGGGGTGCGCCTGGCGGTTCCCCCGGACGAGACGGTGACCATCGAGGTCGCCGCCGCCGGGATGGCGCAGGGACGGCGGGTCACCGGTACGCCCGTGACCACCGTCGTGCCGGGCCGCACCACCGTCGGCTACGAGGTGCGGCGTTCCCGCCTGCGCGGCCCGCTCACCGTCACCCTGTCCGCCGCCGTCCCCGTACGCCTGCGGCGCCTGGTCCTCGTGACCCGGTCGGGTCCGATGCCGCAGCGGCCTGGCGACGGGCGGACGGTCATGTCGTGGGACGACGTGGAGGTACCCGCGCGCCTCGAGGTCGCGCTGCCGCGCCTGCCCCGGCCGTTCTGGCTGCGCTGCTTCGCCGAAGACGACACAATCGACCTGCGCGACCCTCCGGTCCGTCACCTGAAGGTGGACTGATGGGAGCGCGGAAAGAGCAGAACGCGAGGCTGCCACGGCCGGGCGCGGGGTCAATGGGAGCGCGAGGGCTGATGCCGTCGATCACCTGGCTCGGCTGCCGCGCCCGGGCGCGGGGTCAATGGGAGCGCGAGGGCTGATGCCGTCGATCACCTGTCCCTACTGTTTCGCGAGGGTGGATCGCGAACAGATCGCGTTCCGTTGCGCGGGCAGCCCCGGGCGCGGCCCCGGCTGCGCGCCTCGGCTGGACGAGAGGCTGGCTGCCTACACGGGGTCCGCGGCGGCCGCGTCTCTGCCTCCGGTCTTCGCGCCGCCCGAGCCGACGCGGCTGCGGATCGGCCGGGCTCCGGGCCGCCGCGCCTTCTGCCCCGAATGCGGGCAGAGCACCGCGCGGCGCGCGTGCCCGGAGTGCCACAACCCGCTGCCCGCGGCGTACTGCGAGACACCCGGCAAGATCGTCGCCCTGGTCGGCGCGAAGAACTCCGGCAAGAGCACGTACATCGCGGTGCTGCTGCACGAGTTGTCGCACCGGATCGGCGCGGAGCTCGGCACCTCGCTCGTCGCCTGTGACGACCGCACGATCGAGCGCTACAAGCGTGACTTCCACCGCCCGCTGTTCGGGGAGCGGCGGCTGCTGCCCGCGACCGCCAGCGCGGTGACCACGCCGCGCGACCCGCTGGTGTACCTCCTCACCCGCACCCGGCGCCGGCATCTGCGGCAGCGGGACATGTCCCTGACGCTGGTGCTGTTCGACACGGCGGGCAAGGACCTGCGCAGCCGGGACGTCACCGACCTGCATCTGCGGTACCTCGCGGCCGCCGACGCCATCGTCTTCCTCATCGATCCGCTCGAGCTGAAGACGGGCGAGGGCGACCCGGACGGCGACCCGATGAACGTCATCGCCCGGGTCACCGAACTGCTGCGGGCGGGCCGTGACGTCCCGCACGGCAGGCGGCTGCCGGTCCCCGCCGCCGTGGCCCTCACCAAGGTCGACGCATTGCCGCTGGAGGGGGCGTTGCAGCGGCACCGCGAGCGGTCCGACGTGCTCGACCTGGACGATCGGGAGGCCGTGCACGAGCAGGTGCGCGCGCTGCTGCACGACTGGCAGGCCGGAGAGCTCGACCGCTACCTGGGCCACGAGTACGCCGAGTACGGGCTGTTCGGGGTGTCCGCCCTGGGCGGTCTGCCGCGCGACGGCGCGATCGGCGCCGGGGGCATCCGCCCATACCGCGTCGAGGACCCGCTGCTGTGGCTGCTGTACCGGTTCGGGATGCTCGACGGGGCCCGCGGATGATCTGGCGGCTGACCTACACCTCCGCCGCCCAGGGCCCGACCGGCCGGTCGGGCTTCCAGTTCGTCGCGACCAGTCCGGACACCCCGCCGGCGGTGATCCGCGCGGTCACGCCGTACATGGCGTACCGCCCCCCGCCGGGGGCGCCGTCCGCGCCCGGCCCCGACGAGGTCGCGGGCTTTCCCACCGCGCTGACCTACGGCCGAGCGGACGGGTACGCCATGCTGGCCCACTGCCGCTACACCGGCCGCGACTACTCCGGCCGGTACGGCAACTTCCTGGGGCAGGCCATCGTGGCGACCCCGGAGGAGATGGAAGGTCTGCGGCCGATCGAGTTCTGGGACTCGCCGCTGTGGGACGCTCCCCTCGGGGTCCCCGCCCCGGAGGACGCGACCGGCACGGATGACGTGTCCTCGTCGCCCTCGTCGCCTTCGGCCGGGCCGGCCCCCGGCGCCGCGTTCGACCCCGAGTCACTGGTCGGGCGGCTCGATGACGAACGCGCGCACCAGCGGCTCGCCGTGCTCCTCGACGCCGTCGCCACGGTGCTGGACGCGGGGCACGGCCGGGTGGTCCTGGTCGCCGAGGACGTCGAGCTGATCGCCCGGTGGATCGCGCTGGTGTCGTACTCACTGCCCGCGGACCTGGCGGCCGGGCTGTCGTTCACGACGTACACCGCCGATCCGGACGCCGCACCGCACGCCGTCGTCGGCACCGTACCGGCCGCCTGGCCGGACGGCGGTTTCCGCCTCGACGAGCCCCTCTCCGACGCAGGCACGCGGCCGGGCCGGTTCGCCCAGGTCATCACGGACTGCTGGCGGACCGGCGACCTGGACGGCATCGACGCCGTCGGCGAGCTCATCGCCGACGGGGCCGCCGGCCCGGGCGGCGGGGTATTGCCCCCTCTGGAGGGCGCGGCGGCATCCCGCCAAGGCGCGGTGGGCTCTTCGGACGACCCGACGGCGCCCGTCCCCGACGACGCCGCGAGCTCTCCTTCGGCCGGTGCGGCGGCACGCGGCTCCCAAGATCGCGCGAGCTCCGCTTCGGCCGGCGCGACGGCACGCGACTCCCAAGACCGCGCGGGCTCCGCTTCGGTCGGCGCGGCGGCGGGGGATTCCGAGAATGGCGCGATCTCTCCTTTGGACGGTGCGGCGGCACTGCTGGCGCTGTGCCGGGGGGAGACGTCCGTCTCCGCCCGGGAGGAGGCGGTGGCCGCCCGGTTGATCCGCGAGCGCGGGGTGCCCGGCTGGGTCTGGCCGTCGCTGCGGCCCGCGCTGCCCGCGCTCGGCTTCGAGCTCGCGGCGGCGCTGGCGGACGTCCTGCCGGAGGCCGCCGAATGCTGCGTCCGCCGGGCGCTGGCCGACCCCACGGTGCGGGGGCGGCTGCCCCGGACACGGCTGCGCGACGGTCTGCCGGAGGACTTCCGGGCGGCGATCACCGGCGCGCCGGACCTGCAGGCGCTCTCCGGCATCGTCGACCTGGCGGACCGGGTCGGAGGCGCGGTCGACACCGGCTCCGTGGCCGCGGCGGCCGCCGCCTGCGCGCGGCGGGGCGCCGGCGAGGTGGCCGCCGCGATACAGGCCGCTCCGCCGGCCTGGCGGGAGGCGATGGTCACCGGGCTGGTGACCGGGCTTGAGGCCAGCACGCCTGCGGCCCAGCGGGCGCTGCTGACCCCGGAGGCGTGTGCGGCCCTGGGCGACCAGGACTGGACGCGCGCACCCCGCACCGGTGGGCTCGTCCTGTCCGCGCGGGCCGACCGTCTCACGGCCACCGCCGAGTTGGTCGCGCTCGAACCCCACGGCCTACCCGAGATCGAAGAACTGCTCGGTGTGCTGTGGACGGAGGCGCCGACGGTTCCGGAGTGCCGGTGGCTCGTCGAGCGGCTGGGTCCGGTGATGCGGCGGTTCGCGGTCCTCCGGGCGCTGCCCCGCAGGGTGTTCGATGGGGTGCCGTTCGACGCGCAGGAGACGGTACGCCTCGCGCGCCTCATCTACGACCGGCTGCCGACCCTGGCCGGAGCGGCGCGGACGGTCCTGGCCTATGGGGACGCGCTGCGGATCGGGTCCGAGGAGGACCTCGCCCGTTTCCTCGCCACCCTGCGATCGGGGCAGTCGCTGGACGACCGCGCGCTCGCCGGCGCGGCACGGGTCCTCGCCGGCCGCTCGCCCCAGTGGCGGGCGCGG
Organism: Actinoallomurus sp.; assembly: GCA_045806665.1. Lineage (GTDB taxonomy): Bacteria > Actinomycetota > Actinomycetes > Streptosporangiales > Streptosporangiaceae > Actinoallomurus. Next base: position 9,141 of record JBJMIW010000421.1, on the reverse strand, counting down.
GTGCTCCTCGCGGCGCCGGGCGCCGTACGCGACCACCTGGTCCGGTGGTGGCTCGCAGCCGAGCAGGATCGGCGCGGCCGCGCGGACCTGGCGGAGATCGCGGCGAGTCTCGCGGAGGCGGGCGTGACCGTCGCCGCACTCGAGGAGTGGGCGGACGGCCTGGGGAGGTTCGCCCGGCGGCAGGTCGAGTCGGCGCTCACCGACCGGGACCCGCGGCTGGCCGCGTCATGGCGCCGCGCGCGGCGGGGGGCGTGACGCCATGCCCGTCGTCTACGCCCTGCTCTTCTTCCTGTGGGTCGGCCTCGTATGGGCCGAGTTCGTGTTCGTCGTCCCGTTCGCCATCCCGGTGGCGGTGGTCGTCGCCACCGGTGCCGGGATCGGCCGCTTCCTCGTCACCGCGTGGCGGGCCCTGACGGTCGTCAGGATCGACGGGCCGTCGCCGGTGCCCCGTCCGGCCGCCAACTCACCGGACCCGGCGTATCCGCAGTACCTCCTCGACCAGCTCTGGCGGGACACCTGGACGCTGTCAGTCCGTACGACCCCGTGGTGCCTCGCCCAGGTGCGCCGGGCCGTCACCACGCTCACCGGGCGGATGCTCGCCCTTCCGCAGGGGCTCGCACTGTTCCCGATCTGGCTGGCGCTGTGCGCCGGGGTCCTGCTGGCCACCGTGCCGCTGGCCGTCGCGGCCGTGGTGTTCGCGGCGGTGGTCGTGTCGGTGGCGGGTGTCGGCCTCGCCGTCTGGTCGGTCTGCGTCGTGGTGCTCGGGGCGGTCGAGCGCCTCTGGACGGCCTACCGCCGGATCCTGCTCGCCTGCCCCCATCCGGGCTGCTACGAGCGGCTGGCGCTGCCCGCGTACGCCTGCCCGAACTGCGACGCGCGGCATTTCCGGCTGGTGCCGAACCGGCTGGGCGCGTTCCGGCACGTCTGCCGGTGCGGCGCGCGGCTGCCCACGACGATCCTTCTCGGCCGGTTCCGGCTCAGCGCGTACTGCCCGCACTGCGGACGCCCGCTGCCCGCCCGGATCGGCCGGGCGCGGGTCGAGCCGCTGCCGTTCGTCGGCGGGCCCGCCGCCGGCAAGACCACCCTGATGTTCCTCGCGGTCCGGGCGCTGCGAGCCGGCGCCGCCGCCGCGGGCGGTCGGGCGGAGTTCGTCGAGGCGCGCGATGCCCGTGCCTACGCCGCCGCCCTGGCCGAACTCGGCGGTGGCGGGCGCCTCGCCAAGACCGGACCGGAACTGCCCGCCGCGACGATGTTGGACGTGACGCTGCCGGCCGGGCACCGGATCCTCTACCTGTTCGACCCGGCCGGCGAGCTGCATACCGGCGCGACGCGGGTGGAGCGGCTGCGCTACCTCGACCACGGCGAGGCGCTGCTGTTCGTCATCGATCCGTTCGCGCTGCCCGAACTGCGCCCGGCGCTGTCCCGGGACGAACGGCTGCTCGTCGAGGAGACCGCGACCTCCGAGGAGGACCCTGCCGACACCCTGCAACGGCTGCTGGCCGACCTGCGGTCTCGCGACGACCAGGGCCGGCAGCGCCGCATCGCGGTGGTCGTCACCAAGGCCGACGTCCTACGCAGGACGTCGATCGGTGAAGGCGTCGAGAAGGATGTACGCGGCTGGCTGGAGGGCGTCGGACTCGGCAACACCATCCGCACGCTCGAACGCACCGCCGGCCAGGTCCGGTATCTCGCCTCCGGCCTGGACACCCCGTCGGCCGCGCTCGCCGACCTGTTCGGCTGGGCGGTCGGGCTGCCGATGCAGGACCAAGAGCCCGTGGATCCACCGGAGTCCGACCCGGCGGACGAGCGGCCCGGCGCGATCAAGCAGCGCGCCCCGTGGCACGCCGCCGCACGGCCCGAACAGCTGATCCCCCTCGGGTACCAGCTCGGCCGGGGTGTCCTGCTCACCACGCTCCTCGTGCTGGGCCCGGTCGCGCTCTTCCTTCTGGGGCTGGCCGGATACGCCCGGTTCCGCTGAGCGGCCCGGCCGCACTCTGGCGGACGGCGGGCTGGACGGACACGCCCCCGAAGCGTCCGCTTCCCGGGACGACCCGGCGCTGAGCGAGGTGTGAGCGAGCGGGCTCTGGTAAGGCTGTGGTGTGTGAAAGCGATAACGATGCAGCGATACGGCGGCCCGGACGTGCTGGAACTCACCGACGTGCCGGAGCCGAAGGTCGGACCGGACACCGTGCTCGTACGGGCCAGGGCCGCCGGGGTGAACCCGGTGGACTGGAAGATCCGGGAGGGGAACCTCGACGGCCTGTTCCCCACGGACTTCCCCGTCATCCCCGGCTGGGACCTGGCGGGCGTGGTCGAGGGGGTCGGCCCGGCCGTGAGTGAGTTCTCGCCCGGGGACGAGGTCATCGGGTACGTCCGGGAGGATCACATCGGCCGTGGCACGTACGCCGAGTTGGTCGCGGCACCGGTGCGCACGCTGGGCCGCAAGCCGAACCGCCTGTCCTGGGCGGAGGCGGCCGGTCTGCCGCTCGCCGGGCTCACCGCCTACCAGGCACTGACGAAGGCCCTGGCGGTGACGCCGGACGACACGGTGCTCGTTCACGGCGCGGCCGGCGGCGTCGGGTCGTTCGCCGTGCAGATCGCCCGGGCCAAGGGCGCCCGCGTCATCGGCACCGCCGGTCCGCACAACCATGACTACCTGCGCGAGCTCGGTGCCGAGCCGGTCGCGTACGGGCCGGGTCTCGCCGCCGAGGTCCGCCGCCTGGCCCCGGGTGGGGTGAGCGCCGCACTCGACCTGGTCGGCGGGGAGGCGATCGACGTCACGCCGGGCCTGCTGACCGACAAGGGACGCTGGGCCTCGATCGTCGACCCGTCCGTCCGGGACAGCGGCGGACGGTACGTCTTCGTCCGGCCGGATCCGACCGACCTCGCCGCGCTGGCTGGACTGGCCGACGACGGACGGCTGACCGTCATCCTGGCGAAGACCTTCCCGCTCGCCGAGGCGGCCGAGGCGCAGCGCCTGAGCGCCGAGGGCCATACCCGCGGGAAGATCGTGCTGGAGATCAAGTGAGCCGACGATCGCAACGGCCGGAAGAAGACCTGCCCCGCCCGGAGCGTCCAGAGCAGCGCACGAGGGAAGACCGGCCCGCCTGAGCGTGTTGGGAAGCTCATGAGAATCGTGATCGCGGGAGGGCACGGCAAGATCGCTCTCCTTCTCGAAGAACTGCTGGCGGCGCGCGGCGACGGCGTCGTCGGGCTGATCCGCAACCCGGACCACAGTGCCGACGTCGCGGCGACCGGCGCGGCCCCCGTCGTGTGCGACCTGGAGTCCGCGAGCGTCGAGGACGTCGCGGTGCACTTGGACCAGGCCGACGCGGTCGTGTTCGCGGCCGGTGCCGGGCCTGGCAGCGGCGCCGCCCGCAAGGACACGGTCGACCGCGCCGCGTCGGTGCTGCTGGCCGACGCGGCCGAGCGGGCCGGGGTCCGGCGGTTCGTGCAGATCTCCTCGATGGGCGCCGGCAAGCCGCCGGCGCCCGGCCGCGACGAGGTCTGGGCGGCCTACATCGACGCGAAGACGGCTGCCGAGGAGGACCTGCGGAAGCGCGACCTCGACTGGACGATCCTGCGTCCGGGCCTGCTCACCGACGACCCGGCCACCGGCCGCGTACGGCTGGAGGAGTCCCTGCCGCACGAACCGGTGACCCGCGCCGACGTGGCCCAAGCGATCGCCGCGCTGCTCGACAGCCCGGAGACGGCCGGGCGGACGCTGGAGCTCGTCGGCGGCGACACGCCGGTCGAGGAGGCCGTCCGCACCCACGCCCGGCCCTGAGGCGGCGTTTGGGGGAGAACGCCATCCGGGCGGGAACCCGGTGACCGGAGAGCCCGCCCGGGCGTCTGCCGGCTCCCGGCGTCTCAGGCCGGCCGTCCGCCGTCCCGCGCCGACTCCGGGCCGTTCAGCCGGGCTGATCAGCGGATGGTGCTGCCGTCGGGTGCGGACAGCAGGGGGAGTTCGTCTCGGGTCGGCAGTCCCTCCCAGTCCCCCGCGGCGGCGACCGCGAAGGCCCCGACCGTGACGGCGCGGTCGAGCCGGTCCTCGACCGGCAGGTCGTCGAGGGCGGCGGACAGGTAGCCGGCCGTGAAGGCGTCTCCGGCACCCACGGTGCCGGAGACCGGGACGACGCGTGCGGGCATCCGCACCGGACCCGCGGCCGACCAGGCCCGCGCGCCGGCGCCGCCGTGCTTGACGACCACCTCGCCGATCCCGATCTCGAGGAGCTGGGCGGCCGCCTGTTCCTCGTCCGTCTCGCCGCCCGCGACGAGGGGGAGCTCGTCCTCGGAGGCGATGAGGACGTCGACACAGGGCAGGAGCTCACCGAGCACCCGGGCCGCCAGGTCGGGCGACCACAGGCGGGAGCGGTAGTTCACGTCCAGGCAGACCCGGGTGCCGGCCTCGCGGGCGCGGCGCACGGCGCGTTCGACCGTGAGACGGGGGTCGGGGCCGAGGGCCGGAGTGATGCCGGTGACGTGGAGGATGCGGGCCGGTTCATCGCAGGGGACCGCGGCGTCGGCGTCGTCCGCGCGCAGCGCCGACCCGGCCGAACCGGCGCGGTAGTAGTGCACACGGGTGACGTGGGCGACCCGGTGCTCCTGCAGGAGCAGGCCGGTCGGCGCCGTCGGGTCGGACCGGACCGTTCCGACGTCGACGCCCTCCGCCCGGAGGGTCCGCAGGACCAGTTCACCGAGCTCGTCGGCGCCCACGACCCCGGCCCACCGGACGCGGTGGCCGAGGCGCGCCAGCCCGATCGCGACGTTCGTCTCGGCCCCGGCCATCGAGAGGGTCAGCGGGCCGCCCAGCCGGAGCGGGCCGTCGCCGCGCAGGGCTGCCATCGTCTCGCCGATCGTGACCACCCCGAACCGCGGGTCGCCGCCCATCCGTGTGCCTCCGGTGTCATCGTCGCGGCCGGTGGACCGGCGGCGGCCCCCGGTCGCGGCCCGTCGCCGCGTCACGTCCGTGCCCTGCCTTCCCGGTGGGGTCCGGTCCGGTCGTTCATCCGGTCGATGGGGCCGTGCGCCGTCATGCCCTGTCTCGTCACGCCGTCCAGGGTGCCACGGCCTCGCGGAAGCGGCGGGCGCGTTCGCGCAGGGCGGCCAGGCCCCCGCCGTGGGGCGCGTCCCCGGTGAGGGGTGAGCCGATGCCCACCGCCACCGCGCCGGCCCGGAGGTACTCCCCCGCGTGCTCGGCGTCGACGCCGCCGACCGGCACGAGGGGAACGTCCGGGAACGGGTCCCGCAGCGCCCGGACGTAGCCGGGTCCGTACTGGGCGGCAGGAAAGATCTTCACCGCGGTGGCCCCCAGGAGGTGCGCCTGCCACAGCTCCGTGGGCGTGAGCGCCCCGGCCAGCACGGGCATCCCCCGCTCGATCGCCCGGGTCACGCCCTCCCCGACCGCCGGGGTCACCGCGAAGGAGGCTCCGGCGGCGGCCGCCGCGTCGGCGTCCGCGGCGCGCAGCACGGTGCCGGCCCCCAGCCGGAACTCCGGCCCCAGCTCCGCGCGGACCCGCGCGATGACGGTGAGCGCGTCGGCCCCGGTGAGCGACACCTCCAGCAGATCGATGCCCTCCTCGGCCAGGACGACGGCGGTCCGTACGGAGGCGTCCGGGTCGCGGCCCCGGACGATCCCGAGGATCCGCCGCGCGCGCAGCGCCGCAAGCAAACCCGCTCCGTCGGTCCCCGCCTTCCGGGCCCCGGCGCCGCGGGCCCCGGCGCCGCGGGTCTCGGGGCTCCGGCTCTCGGCGCAGCCGGTCACGGCGTTGCTGGTCTCCTCGGTGCCGTCGGTCTCGGCCATGTCGGTCATCTCCTCTCCGCCACCCTGCCCTGTCCCCGTCTCACCACTCGGCCAGGGAGCCGTCGTCGTGCCGCCACACGGGGTTGCGCCAGGCGTGCGGCCGCCGGTCGGCCTCGCGTACCGCCGCCTCGTCGACCGAGACGCCGAGGCCGGGCAGGTCTCCGCGCAGGGCGTACCCGTCGACGAAGGCGAACGGCGTCCGGTCCAGCACATAGTCCAGCAGCTCGGCGTCCGTGTTGTAGTGGATGCCCCCGCTCTGCTCCTGGATCAGGAAGTTCGGCGTCGCGAACGCCACCTGCAGGCTCGCCGCGAGCGCGATCGGGCCCAGCGGGCAGTGCGGCGCCAGTTGTACGTCGAATGCCTCGGCCAGCACGGCGATGCGCCTCGTCTCGGAGATCCCGCCGGCGTGCGACAGGTCGGGCTGGGCGATCGACAGTCCCGCTTGGAGGGCGGGCAGGAAGTCGGCGCGGGAGTACAGCCGTTCGCCGAGCGCCAGTGGCACCGTCGTGCCGCCGGCCAGGTCGCCCAGCCGGGACAGGTATTCCGGGGCGACCGGCTCCTCCACGAACATCGGATGCAGGGGCGCGACGGCGGCGATGATGCGCCGGGCCGCGGGCACCGTGGCCCGGCCGTGCGCGTCCAGGGCGAAGTCGCGCGCCGCGCCGAGTACGTCCCGCGCGATCTCGGCGCGTTCGACGATCTCACCGATCTCCGCCACGGTGGGCACGCGGGACAGCCGGCCGCAGACGTTCATCTTCACGGCGGTGAACCCGGCCTCCACCTGCTCGGCGAGCGCGTCACGGAGCCGGGCCGGCTCGTCGCCGCCGACCCAGGCGTAGACGCGCACCCGGTCGCGCACCGGCCCGCCCAGCAGGCGGTGCACCGGTGCGCGGTAATGCTGCCCGGCGATGTCCCAAAGCGCCTGGTCGAGCCCGGCGACGGCGCTGGACAGCACCGGGCCGCCCCGATAGAACCCGCCCTTGGTCAGCACCTGCCAGTGGTCCTCGATCCGCAGCGGGTCCCGCCCGATGAGGTACTCGCCGAGCACGTCGACGGCCGTGCGCACCACCTCGGCCCGGCCCTCGACCACGGGCTCCCCCCAGCCGACGAGGCCGTCGTCGGTCTCGACACGGCAGAACATCCATCGGGGCGGGACGAGGAACGTCTCGATCCTGGCGATCTTCATCCCAGTTCTCTGCCCCGATTCCCGCGGTGTTCGCCTCGTACCCGCCCCAGGTCCCGCCAGGCCCGCATCAGGAGCGCGCGCATGGCCTCCTCCGCTGCGCCGCGGTCGCCGGCCCGGACGGCGTCGAGGACGGTCCGGTGGCTCGGGATCGCGTCGGCGCCGCCGACGGTCCCGTGCACCAGCGCGTCCCGACCGGCCAGGCCGGCGCCCATCATGACGTCCATCCGGATCAGCAGCTCGTTTCCGGTGGCGACCAGCAGCTCGCGGTGGAACTCCACGTCGGCGGCGGTCGTCTCGGTGATGTCACCGCGCGCCCGGTCCATCCGCCGGAGCGCCCGCTCCAGGGCCGCCAGGTGCGCGGCGTCGCGCCGCGCCGCGGCGAGTCCGGCGACGCTCGGCTCGATGATGGACCGGATCTCGTGCAAGTCGCGGAGGAAGGCGTCGTCCGGGCCGCCGGCGAACTTCCACCGGATGACGTCGCCGTCCAGGAGGTTCCAGTCCGACCGGGGCCGTACGTACGTGCCGCGCTTCGGCCGGGCGGAGATCAGCCCCTTGGCCGTAAGGACCTTCAGCGCCTCGCGCAACGCCGTGGAGCTGACGCCGAGCCGGTCCTGCAACGCGGCCACGTCGATGCCGTCGTCCTCCCGGAAGTCCCCGGCAAAGATCATGTTGGCGACGGCCTCGACGGTCTGGCCGTGCAGCCCGCGGCCACCGTAGGACCTCACGCGTCACCCACCGTCCCGCCCGCCGACGGGGTCGTGCCCCCGGCAGAGCCGGGCCGGCCCCGCGATGCCGCCTCCGATGACCGACGGGCCCCTCACGCGGAGTCCCGCGCGACGCTCCAGCCGCCGTCCACGGTGAGGGCGGCACCGGTCACGAAGGAGGCGTCCGGGGACGCCAGGTAGGCGATCGCCGCGGCCACCTCCTCGGGCTCGCCGAATCGCCGCAGGACGGTGGCGCGGACGCTCTTCGCGCGGTCGGCCTCGTCCACCCGGTCCCAGGCCGTGGTCATGATCGGACCGGGGATGACGCAGTTCACCCGAGCCGCGGGCCCGTACTCCACGGCGAGCTGGCGCGTCAGCGCGACCAGGCCGCCCTTGGCCGCGGCGTACGCCGGGTGTCCGGGCAGCCCGACGAGGGCGTGCACCGACGAGGTGATCACCATGGCACCCCCGCGCTCGGCGATGCCGGGCAGGAGCCGCCGCGCGCCCAGGAACGCCGCCGTCAGGCACACGTCGATCTGGCGGCGCCAGGAGTCCGGCGACAGGGCGTGCGCCGGCGCCACCTCCACGACGTACGCGTTGCTCACTAGGACGTCGACGGGACCGAATGACTCCTCGGCCGCGCGGGCGGCGCGCTCCCAGGTCTCCTCTCGGCTGACGTCCCCGGCCATGAACCGCGCCCGGCCGCCGGCCTCCCGCACGCGCGCCGCGACGGCATCGCCGTCGGCGGACACGTCGACGATCAGCACGGCGGCGCCCTCCGCCGCCAGGCGGACGGCCGTCGCGGCGCCGATGCCGGAGGCTCCCCCGGTGACCAGGCCGACCCGGCCGGCGTACCGCCCCGACGACGCCTCACTCATGACCGCAGCCGCAGCGCCTGCACCGGAGGCTCCCCCCGTCACCAGGCCCACCCGACCGGCACATGCCCAGACGACGCCTCACTCATGACCGCAGCCGCAGCGCCTGCACCGGAGGCTCCCCCCGTCACCAGGCCCACCCGACCGGCACATGCCCAGACGACGCCTCACTCACCACCGCAGCCGCAGCGCCTGCACCCGAGACTCCCCCCGTCACCAGGCCCACCCGACCGGCACATGCCCAGACGACGCCTCACTCATGACCGTGGCCTCCTCCGTCACCCGCGCCCTCCCTCTCCGCGGTGTCGATTCAAACAGGAAGACGACCGCCCCCGGTCGGCGGGTGACCAGTTCGGCGATCTTCGCGTGATCGGCCGGACCCGGCGGCGGGACGAGCCCGTTGGGCCGCGGCGGGTCCCGTACGGCGGCAGGCGCCGCGATCGGTGCCGGCCCGGCACCGGGATACGGGGCGCACCTGCGGAGACGTCGTGGCCGGTGGCGACCACCCGGCTGCCACCCGTCACCGGGCGGAGCCCGGAGTGGCCGACGCGAGCGGCGTTTCGCCCGTTAGGT
>JBJMIW010000420.1:0-15704 GCA_045806665.1 Actinoallomurus sp. | reverse complement strand
GCGGCGCGGATCTGCTCATATCCGCCCGCCGTCTCGACGCACGGATGCACCAGCTCGCGCTCGCGACTCACCCGTGGGGCGGTGCGGCGCTCGCGGGACTCGACAGCGCACCCGTCGCCCGCCGGCTCGCCGCCTACAGCGCGATCACCGTACGCGCCAAGGCCCTCGCCACGGCGGCGGCCGTGGAGACCTCACCTCCGGAGATCGACCTGGTCGCCTCGCTGACGATGCCCCTTCGCCGGCTGACGCGCGACTACACCCTCCGGATCGACACGCCGCACTCCCCCGGGCCCGGGAGACCTCCGAGGACGGGCGCGGACAGCCGGCGGGCGCGGACCCCTCCGCGTCCTGGTCGGCGACCTGGCCGGGGCGCTCGACGGGCTGCACACCGGGACCGACATGACCGCCTGGGTTTCCTCCAGCCACGTCCCCGGGGCAGGACCGGGTCCCTGCGTCCCGTCGAGATGATTGACTCAAAGGGTTGTCGTCGCGTTCAGTGGTCATGCCTGCAAGCGATTCCGTTGGGATCAACCGTCTAGGCTGGGAGCGAGCACGAAACGATCACCTCAGCACAGGGGGACGCAGGCAGCGATGGCATATGTCGCCGATCCGGCCATGGTGGAGCGCGCCCGCGCGCTGCTGGCCGAGCACCCGGTGGTGGACGGTCACAACGACCTTCCGTGGGCCCTGCGCGAGCAGGTCGGCTACGACCTGGACCGCCGTGACGTCGCGGTCGACCAGTCGGACCTCCTCCACACCGACCTGCCCCGGCTGCGCGCCGGCGGGGTGGGCGCGCAGTTCTGGTCGGTGTACGTACCGTCGGCCCTGGCGGGCGACGCGGCGGTCAGCGCCACGCTGGAGCAGATCGACTGCGTACGGGCGCTGGTCGAGCGCTATCCGGATCAGCTGCGGCTCGCCCGTACCGCCGAGGAGGTGGAGGCGGCCCGCAGCGAGGGACGCATCGCCTCACTGTTGGGCGCGGAGGGCGGGCACTCGATCGCGTGCTCGCTGGCGACCCTGCGCGCGCTGTACGCGCTCGGCGTCCGCTACATGACGCTCACGCACAACGACAACGTGCCGTGGGCCGACTCCGCCACCGACGAGCCGGTGGCGCACGGCCTCACCGCCTTCGGCGAGGAGGTCGTCCGGGAGATGAACCGGCTCGGCATGCTGGTGGACCTCTCTCACGTGTCCGCCGACACGATGCGGGACGCCCTGCGGGTCGGCCGGGCGCCGGTGATCTTCTCGCACTCCTCCTCACGGGCGATCTGCGACCATCCGCGCAACATTCCCGACGACGTGCTGGAGCGCCTGCCCGCCAACGGCGGCGTCGCCATGGCCACGTTCGTGCCGAAGTTCGTGCTGCCCGAGGCCATCGCGTGGACGAAGGCGGCCGACGAGTACCTGCGCGCCCAGGGCATCGATCCGCTGGCCACGACGCCGGAGGCGAAGGAGGTGCAGCGGGTGTACGAGGCCGCCCATCCGCGGCCGGTCGCGACGGCCGCCACCGTGGCCGATCACTTGGATCACATGCGCGAGGTCGCGGGGATCGACCACATCGGCATCGGCGGGGACTACGACGGCACGTCGTTCACGCCCGCCGGTCTGGAGGACGTCTCCGGCTATCCGAATCTGATCGCCGAGCTGCTCGGCCGCGGCTGGAGCGAGGCCGACCTCGCCAAGCTGACCTGGCAGAACGCGCTGCGGGTGCTGCGGGACGCCGAAGCCGTGGCCCGTGACCTGCGTGCCACCGAGCGGCCGTCGATCATGCGGATCGCCGACACCTCGCCGAGCCCGGACCCCGTGCGCTGATCCCCTCCCGGGCCGGTCGCGCTCAGGTATCGGCCAGCGGGATGCCGTCGAGGATCTCGGCGGCCCGGGCGCGGGCCGGCTCGTCGTAGCGGTGTGCGAGGGAATGGAAGATCTTCTCGGCGCGGACCGCGGGCCAGTCGGCGGGCAGGTGCTCGGCGGGCAGGTGAGGGTCGCGGCGTACGAGGTCGAGCCAGTCGGTGTGCAGGAGCAGTTGCCGGGCGAGGTCGTCGGCCTCGGCCGCGGGCTCCGGCCGGTCCCAGCGGGACAGGAACGCCTGGTAGCGGCGGGCGATGCCGGCGACGTCGAAGGCCGCGTCGATCAGCCGCGCAGCGTCGGTCGGCTCCACTGCGACGCCCTGGAACGCCTTGAGGTGCGCGTCCAGGCCCAGCCCGTCGACCAGCGCCGCCACGTCGACCCGGCCGGGCGCCGCCCACATGCCGCTCTGCAGCGGCCCGAACCCGCCCCACAGCAGGCGGGAGCGCAGGTCGTGCCGCTCCCGGCGCCAGGAGTCGGGCAGCGAGAAGCCGACGACGGTCCAGGTGCCGTCCCACGCGCGGTTGACCGCACCGGTCTGCCAGACGCGCCGGTGCCCGTCGCGCAGGACCTCGATGGCACGGGGGGTGAGGCCGAAGTACATCTTGCGACCGCGCCGGTGACGCTCGAGCAGGTCGCGGCGGACCATTCTGGTGAGCGTCGAGCGTACGGCGTCCTCCCCCACCCCGACGCGTGCCAGGACGTCGATGATGCTGGCGGAGGACAACGCGACCGGACGGTCCAGCGCGTGGATGCCGAAGAAGCTCAGCATCAGCGACTGGGGACGCGGGGCGCTCTCCGCCGCCTCACCCCCGTCGATGGCGGCGACCGAGGACATGTCGGGCTCGACCTGATCGGTTCGGGTCACCAGGACAGCGTAGGCGCTCGGTATCCCGAGTACGGAGCGCGACAGGTAATCATTGGGCAAGATGTTGACGACGGTATAATATCTGCCTAGTTTGGGCGATGCCAGAGACTCCCCTCACGGCTCCGCGCGGAAAGGACCCCCATGGATCTCACCGGCAAGGTCACCGGCGCCGGCCGCGGCCTCGGCCTCGCGTACGCCTCCGCCCTCGCCGCCGCGGGCGCGGCCGTCGTGGTGAACGACGTGGACGGCGACGCCGCCGAGACGGCGGTCAAGAAGATCACCGAGGCCGGCGGCCGGGCGGTCGCCGAGGTACGCCCGGTCGGCACCACGGAGACCGCCGAGGCGCTGGTCGTCCGCGCCGTGGACGAGTTCGGCCGGCTGGACGTGATGGTCACCAACGCCGGCGTGCTGCGCGACCGGGTGCTGTGGAAGATGTCGGACGAGGACTTCGACATGGTCATTCAGGTGCACCTGCGCGGCACGTTCACCTGCGTACGGGCCGCAGCGACCCGCATGCGCGAGCAGGACGCGTGCGTCGATGAGCTTCCTCGACGAGCTCGCGGCCTACGGCGACGCGGTGAGCGTACGGCCGCAGGACGAGACCGGGCTGCTGGACCTCGACTCCTTCCTGGCCGAGCCCGACGACCACACCCTGGTCTACTGCTGCGGCCCGGAGCCCCTGCTGGCCGCGGTCGAGGAGCGGTGCCGGGCCGGGTGGCCGCCGGGCGCCCTTCAGGTCGAGCGATTCCGGCCCAAGGAGGAACCCGAGGCGACGGACGACGCGTCCTTCGAGGTGGTGCTGAAGCGGTCTGGGCACACCCTGACCGTGCCGTCCGGCTCGAGCGTCCTGGAGGCCGTCCGATCCGCCGGGGTCGAGGTGCTCTACTCCTGCACGGAGGGCACGTGCGGCACCTGCGAGACCGACGTCCTCGATGGCGAGCCCGACCACCGTGACTCGGTCCTCACCGACGAGGAGCGGGCGAGCGGCGAGACGATGATGATCTGCGTCTCCCGGTCGTGCGGGCCTCGTCTGGTCCTCGACCTGTGAGCTCAGCGTGCCACGTGCCGCACCGGGACCGACCCGAGCGCCCGATGTTCGGCATGCTCTTGACGTCGGTAAAAGAACAGCCCTACATTCGCCTCGTCGGCAGCCGCGCGACTCCGCACCTTCACGCACCGGCCCGGCCGCCTCGGCGGCGGCCGCGATCCCCTCCCCCTCATCCCGGCGGCCCCGCGGGCGGTCGGGCCCACCCAGCCCCTCTTCACTCCGGGAACGCCCCATGACGCTGCGCGAACACACCGACCCAGGGCCGAGCAGGCTCCCGCTCGGCACACTCATCGCAGGCTGCCTCGCCGTCTGCCTCGCCCAGATCGCCCTCGCCATTCCCGCCACCCTCAACGGCCTGTTCCAGGAAGACCTGCACCCGATCGGGTCGCAGCTCACCTGGATCTCCGACGCCTTCCTCCTACCGGTCACCGTGCTGGAGCTGACCTTCGGCGTGCTCAGCGACCTCTTCGGCCGCAAGCGGCTGCTGGTCGGCGGCTCGTCCCTGATCGTCGTCGGTGAGGTCGTCGCCGCCGCGAGCAGCGGAGTGCACCTGCTGTGGGCCGGGCAGGCGATCGCCGGACTGGGCGCGGCCGCGCTCTTCCCGACCTCGCTGGCCATGGTGGCCGCCGGGACCCGCACCCACCAGGCGCGCTCCCGCGCGATCGCGATCTGGGCGGCGTCGCTGTCGACCGGCGGCTTCGTCGCGCCGGTGCTCGGCGGCATCACCGGGAACTACGGGTCCTGGCGGTGGGCCTTCGTCGTCGTGACGCTGATCGCCGTCGTGAGCACCATCGTCAGCCTGCTGCTGGCCACGAACTCCAGCGCGCCCGAAGGCCGCTCGCTGGACCTGGGCGGCCAGGTCACCATCGGCATCGGCCTGTTCGCACTGCTGTACGCGGTCATCCAGGGACCGACCGACGGCTGGGGGTCCGCACCGGTGATCATCGCGTTCGCCGTCGCGGCGGTCTTCGTCGTGCTCTTCATCGTGGCCGAGCGCCGGGCCCGCTCCCCCCTGCTGCGGCTGGAGCTGTTCGCCAACCGGGCGTTCGCGACCGCGTCCTTCGTCGCCGTGGTCGGCATGTTCAGCTTCCTCGGCACGGCGTACGCGACGAGCATCCGGCTCGGCCCGATCCAGCACCAGAGCCCGCTGCGCTCCTCCGTGGCGTTCCTGCTGCTCAACGGCATCGCGCTGGCGCTGCTGCCCCTCACCTCACGGCTGCTGGAGCGGATGGCCGGCCGCTGGATCCTCACGATCGGCCTGGCGCTCATGGCGGCCGGTGACTTCACCGCCGCGACGCTGCCCGTCTCCGACCGCGCGCTGACCTCGCTGGTGCTGCCGCTGGGCCTGGTCGGCGTCGGTTTCGCCCTGACCGTCTCCTCCATCACCGCCACCGCCGTCAACACGGTGCCCATCCACTACGCCGGGATGGCCAGCGCCGCCACGAGTCTGCTGCGGGACTTCGGGTTCACGCTGGGCCCCGCGGTGATCGGTGCGGTGGCGCTCAGCCGGGCCGTGTCGCAGTTCACCACCGACCTGGCCGGGTCTGCGCTGAGCCCGCAGGTCAAGGCCGCCGCCGGGCACGTCGCCGCCGAGGGAGGCCCGCTCGCGGTGAACTCCGTGCCGCCCTCCTCCCCGCCGGGCGGCGCGGCGTCTCTCGCGCTGGACGCCCTGGGGCACGGCTACACGATCGGCTTCGTCGTCTGCGGGGCCGCCGCGCTGGTGTCCTGCCTGCTCGCCCTGGTCGCCCTGCGCGGCGGCGTGCGGGAGGAGGTCACCGAGCAGCCTCCGGCACATGAGGCGCCGGCGACCGCCTGACCGAGCTCATGCCCGAAGCGAGGAACCCGGGGTCGTCGCCCGCCTGATCCGTTCAGGCGGGCTACGACCCCGGCGGCATTCACCGGAGGACACGGGATTCACCCGTCGCGCCGCTGATCGTGACACTCCAGTGAACGGTGTCTGCGCAGGTGACGAGGTGCAACGCCGTCCGCCGATCGCGTTACACCGTGGCACTGTACGACGCGCCGAACGGCTCGTAGCGTCAGCCCTGATAAGGGCAGGGAGTTCGGTTCTCCCCCTGCGCCGCTCACGCTTTCCGAAGGGAAGATCCGATGAGCCCGATCGTGCGCGCGGCCCTGGTCCAGGCGACCTGGACGGGTGACACCGAGACGATGATCGCGAAACACGAGGAGCACGCCCGCGCGGCCGCAGCGCAGGGCGCGAACGTCATCGGTTTCCAGGAGGTCTTCAACGCTCCGTACTTCTGCCAGGTCCAGGACGCCGAGCACTACCGGTGGGCCGAGCCGGTGCCGGACGGCCCGACCGTGCAGCGGATGCGGGCGCTGGCCCGAGAGACCGGCATGGTGATGGTCGTCCCGGTCTACGAGGTCGAGCAGTCGGGGTTCTACTACAACACCGCCGTCGTCATCGACGCCGACGGCACCGTCCTCGGCAAGTACCGCAAGCATCACATCCCGCAGGTCAAGGGTTTCTGGGAGAAGTTCTACTTCCGGCCGGGCAACCTCGGCTGGCCGGTGTTCGAGACGGCCGTCGGCCGGATCGGCGTCTACATCTGCTACGACCGGCACTTCCCGGAGGGCTGGCGCGCCCTCGGCCTGGCCGGCGCCCAGCTCGTCTACAACCCGTCGGCGACCCACCGGGGCCTGTCGTCGTACCTGTGGAAGCTCGAGCAGCCCGCCGCGGCGGTCGCCAATGAGTACTTCGTCGCGGCCATCAACCGGGTCGGCGTCGAGGAGTACGGCGACAACGACTTCTACGGCACCAGCTACTTCGTCGACCCGCGCGGCCAGTTCGTCGGCGACGTCGCCTCCGGCAAGGAGGAGGAGCTCGTCGTCCGGGACCTCGACTTCGGCCTGATCGACGAGGTCCGGCAGCAGTGGGCGTTCTACCGGGACCGCCGCCCGGACGCCTACGGCCCGCTCATCGAGAAGTGACAGGAGCCGATCTCATGGGGACCACCGTGATCCGCGGCGGGCTGGTCATCACCGCCGCCGACGAGACGAACGCCGACATCCTCATCGAGGCCGGCAAGGTCACCGCGCTGGCCGCGCGCGACAGCGAGGTCGCGCACGCCTGGGCGGAGTCCGCCGACCGCCTCATCGACGCCACGGGCAGGTACGTCATCCCGGGCGGCGTGGACGCGCACACGCACATGGAGATGCCCTTCGGCGGGACGTTCGCCGTCGACACGTTCGAGACCGGTACGCGCGCCGCCGCATGGGGCGGCACCACCACGATCGTGGACTTCGCCGTGCAGACCGTCGGCGACTCGCTGCGCGCCGGGCTGGACGCCTGGCACGCCAAGGCCGACGGCCAGTGCGCCGTCGACTACGCCTTCCACATGATCCTCGCCGACGTCAACGAGGACACGTTGAAGGAGATGGACGGTCTGGTCGACGAGGGCGTCACCAGCTTCAAGCTCTTCATGGCCTACCCCGGCGTGTTCTACAGCGACGACGGGAAGATCCTGCGCGCCATGCAGCGTGCCGCCGGGAACGGCGGCCTCATCATGATGCACGCCGAGAACGGCATCGCCATCGACGTGCTGGTCGAGCAGGCCCTGGCGGCCGGCCGTACCGACCCGCGGCACCACGGTGAGGTCCGCCACGCACTGCTGGAGGCCGAGGCCACGCACCGCGCAATCCAGCTGGCACGGGTCGCCGGAACGCCGTTGTACGTCGTCCACGTCTCGGCCCAGGAGGCCGTCGCCGAGCTCGCCCAGGCCCGGGACCTGGGCCTGCCCGTCTTCGGGGAGACCTGCCCGCAGTACCTGTTCCTGTCCACCGACAACCTCGCCGAGCCGGGGTTCGAGGGCGCCAAGTACGTCTGCTCCACGCCGCTACGGCCGAAGGAGCACCAGGCGTACCTCTGGCGCGGCCTGCGCACCAACGACCTCCAGGTGGTCTCCACCGACCACTGCCCGTTCTGTTTCAAGGGGCAGAAGGAGCTCGGCCTGGGAGACTTCTCCAAGATCCCCAATGGGATGCCGGGCGTCGAGAACCGCATGGACCTGCTCCACCAGGCGGTCGTCGACGGTCACATCTCGCGGCGCCGCTGGATCGAGATCGCGTCTGCGACCCCGGCCCGGATGTTCGGCCTGTACCCCCGCAAGGGCACGATCGCGCCGGGCGCGGACGCCGACATCGTGGTCTACGATCCGGACGCCACCCAGGTCCTGTCCGCCGAGACCCACCACATGAACGTCGACTACTCGGCGTATGAGGGCCGGACCGTCACCGGCCGGGTGCGGACCGTCCTGTCCCGCGGCGAGGTCGTCGTCGACGACGGGTCCTACACCGGCCGGGCCGGTCACGGCCGCTACGTCCCCCGCGAGACCTGCCAGTACCTCGGCTGAGAAAGGCGCGCCTCATGGAGTTCGGACTCGTCCTGCAGACCGATCCGCCCGCGTCGGCCGTGATCGAGCTGATGCGCCGCGCCGAACGGTGTGGCTTCACGCACGGCTGGACCTTCGACTCCGCCGTCCTGTGGCAGGAGCCGTTCGTCATCTACAGCCAGATCCTCGCGCAGACCGAGCGCCTGATCGTCGGTCCCATGGTCACGAATCCCGGCACCCGCACCTGGGAGGTCACCGCGTCGACGTTCGCCACCCTGAACTCGATGTTCGGCGACCGGACGATCTGCGGCATCGGCCGGGGCGACTCCGCGATGCGCGTGGCGGGCCGCCGGCCGAACACCCTGGCCGTGCTGGAGGAGGCCATGCACGTCATCCGCGAGTTGGCGGAGGGGCGTGCGGTGGAGGTCGACGGCACGTCGCTCCGGATCCCCTGGGTGGAGGAGGGCGCCCGGCTGCCGGTCTGGATGGCGGCGTACGGGCCGAAGGCGCTGGCCCTCACCGGGGCGAAGGCCGACGGCTTCATCCTGCAGCTCGCCGACGTCTACCTCACCGAGTCGATGGTCAGTGCGGTCCGGGACGCGGCGGTCGCCGCCGGCCGCGACCCGGCCGACGTCACCATCTGCGTCGCCGCCCCGGCGTACGTAACCGACGACGACTCATCGGAGGCCCTGGCCCACGCGCGCGACCAGTGCCGGTGGTTCGGCGGCATGGTCGGCAACCACGTCGCCGACCTCGTCAGCCGGTACGGCCGGTCGTCCTCCCTGGTGCCCGAGGAGCTGACCGACTACGTCAAGGCGCGGCAGGGCTACGACTACGCCCACCACGGCCGTGCCGGCAACCCGGACACCGCGTTCGTCCCGGACGAGATCGTCGACCGATTCTGCCTGATCGGCCCGGCCGAGGCCCACATCGACAAGCTCACGCGGCTGCGGGCGCTGGGCGTCGACCAGTTCGCGATGTACGACATGCACGACGCCAAGGAAGCGACCATCGACGCCTACGGAAAGACCATCATTCCCGCCCTGACCGGCTGACCCCGGCGCGGCCGGCGACCGCCCGGCAGGCATCGCTCACGCAGGCGCCGACCGGAAGGCGTTCCCTTGTCCCTGCCCATCCCGAGGAGCCGCCCGTGACCGCCACCTCGCCATCGCCCGCCGATCCGCCCGTCTCCGGCGGCCGCGTCGAACTTCCCGCCAGCGTGGCCGCGCCCACCGGCCCGTACGCCAACGAGGACCTGCTGCCCGTCCCGATCGCCGAGCGGCGGTGGACGACCTACAACTTCACCGCCCTGTGGGTCGGCATGGCCCACAACCTCGCCTCGTGGACGCTGGCCTCCAGCCTGGTCGCGCTCGGCATGGACTGGAAGCAATCGGTCCTCACGATCGCGCTCGCCAACGTCATCGTCCTGGTCCCGATGCTGCTCACCGGCCACGCCGGGCCGCGTTACGGCATCCCATTCCCCGTGTTCGCGCGCGCCTCCTTCGGGGTCCGCGGGGCGAACCTGCCCGCGCTCGTCCGCGCCGCCGTCGCTTGCGCCTGGTTCGGCATCCAGACGTGGCTCGGCGGGTCCGGCATCTTCCTGCTGGCCGGGAAGCTCTTCGGCGACTGGTGGGCCGGGGCCGCGCACGTCGGCGGCTATCCGTGGACGCAGTGGCTGTCCTTCGCGCTCTTCTGGGTGCTGCAGATCGCCATCATCGTGCGCGGGATGGACACGCTGCGCCGCTTCGAGAACTGGGCCGCGCCGTTCGTCATCGTCGGCGCGATCGCACTGCTCATCTGGATGAGCGTGAAGGCCGGCGGGTTGGGCCCGATCGTGCACCAGCCGTCGAAACTCGGGTGGGGCGCGGGCTTCTGGAAGGTCTTCTTCCCCGCGCTGATGGGCATGATCGGCTTCTGGTCCACCCTGTCGCTGAACATCCCCGACTTCACGCGGTACGGCGCGAACCAGCGCGCGCAGTTCTGGGGCCAGTCGCTCGGGCTGCCCACGACCATGACGGCGTTCGCGCTGCTGTCGGTGCTGGTGACCTCCGGCTCGCAGGTGGTGTACGGCAAGGCCATCTGGGACCCGATCGAGCTCACCGCCCGGCTCGACAACTGGGCCGCCGTCCTGTACGCCCTGGTCACCGTGCTGATCGCGACCCTCTCGGTGAACATCGCCGCGAATGTCGTCTCGCCCGCGTTCGACCTGTCCAACATCGCGCCGCGGCACGTCACCTTCCGCACCGGCGCCCTGATCACCGCGGCCATCGGTGTGGTGATCTTCCCGTGGAAACTGCTGGCCAGCCCGCAGGCGTACATCTTCACCTGGCTCGGCACGGTCGGCGGCCTGCTCGGCACCGTCGCCGGGATTCTCATCGCCGACTACTGGGTGCTGCGGCGCACCCGGCTGGACCTCGCCGACCTGTACCGGACCGAGGGCCGCTACTGGTACACCGGCGGCTGGAACTGGCGCGCCGTCGCGGCGTTCGCGGTCGGCGGTGTCCTGGCCATCGGCGGCTCGTACTCCGCGCCCGGCACCGGTCCGTTCCCCACGGGCGGCCTCATCCCCCTGCTCAAACCGCTCGCCGACTACGGCTGGGCCGTGGGCCTGGCGTCGGCGTTCCTGCTGTACATCCTGCTGACCCGCCTGTTCCCGGCGACCGGGCGGGCCGTGACCGCCACGGCCCCGGTCGAGGGCGCGCCGGCCTGACCTGCCACAGGCGAAGATCCTCGGCCGTGAAGCTACATTCGTCCCGGCGCGGAGTTCGGTGGAACGGGCCGGGGAGCGGCCGCGCGCTGGCCCTCATGGGCGAGGAGGGCGACGTAGAGCGAGGTGAGCCGCTCCCAGTCCTCCAGGTCGATGCCGAGCAGCGCCTCGATGCGCTGCAGCCGACGGTAGAGGGTGGGCCGGCTCACGTGCAGCGCCTGAGCGGCGAGGGACTTGTTGCGGCCCGTCTCCATGTACGTTCGCAGCACGCCCAGCAGCGAGGGGTTCTCCAGCAGGGGGCCGAGCTCGCGTTCGGTGAAGGCCTGCAGCTCCGGGTCGTCCCGCAGCAGCCGTACCAGTCCCCGCAGCCGCACGTCGCCCAGCCGGGCGACCGGTCCGTCGGGGGGCGCCGCCACCGCCGCGTCGGCGACGTGCACCGCCTCGACGAACGATCGGCGCACCTCGTCCAGCACCGAGCAGGCGAAGCCGGCGCCCAGCACGGCCTGCCGCCCGCGCAGGGCGAGCGCCTCCCGGACGCGCACCGCGACCCGGCACACGGCGGCGTCGGAGTCCTCGCCGTACGGGATGCTGAGCAGCGCGGCCGTGCCCTCCGGCCCGATCCGGGCCACCAGCCCCGCCACCTCCGGCGTCTCCGACACCGCGCGATCGATGAGCTCCGGCGTGTCGTCCCGCTCGCCGTCCCCGGGGCCGTCGTCGAGGACGCGGACCACCAAGGGCAGGAACGTGCGACGGTGCACGGGCAGCCCGGCGGCCCGCACGCGGGTGAACAGCTGCTCGGGCCGGGCGGCGCCCGAGGCCAGGTCCAGCAGCAGCGCCTCCGCGGCCTGCTCCTCCCAGCCGTGGTCACGGTCGCCCAGGAGGCGGTGCAGCGCCAGTGCCTCGGCCGCCCGGGCACCCAACAGCTGTCCGGACTCCTCCGAACCGGCGTACCCGAAGAAGACCAGACGGCCCCACCGCCGGCCGCGCGCCTCGAGGTCGACGACGATCCACCCGTCGGGTTCGACCGTCACCGGTCCGCTTCCCGCCAGATCGGCGACCTGCCGGGAGACCCGGTCCCAGTCGCGCAGCAGCTCGCTCAGGGACGCCCGGTCGCCGGCGGACGCGAGGACCCGCTGAGCCAGGTTGACGAGCACCAGGGGACAGCCGCTGTAGCAGGCGATCTCGTCGAGCAACTGCTGCAGGGTGGCCCCGGACAGGTTGAGCGCGGTGAGCGAGGACCGGATGTCGTCGGACAGGCTGAGGGCCGCGAACCGGCCGTACAGCAGCCGCGAGTGGACCTCCTCCGTCAGCCGGACGAACGGCGCGGGCCGGTGCAGCACGATGAGCGGCACCCCGCACCGCTCCGCGGCACGGCGCATGCGTTCGGGCGTCGTCCGGAACGCACGGCCGAGGCCGAGCACGACCGCCGCGACGTCCACGCGCCGCATGGACTCGATGTAGTCCACCTGCGCCTGGTCGTCGCCGGCCAGCAGCAGGCCCGTCGTGAGCACCATCTCCCCGCCGGACAGCATGACGGAGACGTCCGACGCCTCGGCGACGTGCAGCCAGCGCACCGGTCGGTCCAGGTACGCGGAGCCCGCCACGACCTCCGGCCCCCACGTCGCGACCAGGTCCAGGCCCAGCACGTCGCGCACCGTGGTGAGCCGGGCGACCATGGCCTCGGGCTCCCGTGCGGCCGGTCTCGGTGTCTGCTCGCTCACGCCGCCGACCTGCTCCTTCGCCAGTCCAGCAAGATGAGGGAGAGCCTATGTCGGCTGCCGCGTTATGCCCAGGAACCGACCGCGCCCGATCACCTCAGGGGAGCCGAGACGATGGAGCCCTCCGACGTCCTGACCCGCGCCGCCGGCGCGCCGGACGCGATGGTGGCCTACGGGCCTCTGCCGGACCAGGTCGCCGATCTGCGGTTTCCGCGAGGCGGGTCAGGGGCGGCCGCTCCGCTGGTCGTCATCGTGCACGGAGGCTTCTGGCGGGCGCGGTACGACCGGGCGCACACCGGGCCGATGGCCGAGGACCTGGCCTCCCGCGGCTTCGCCACGGCCGCGATCGAGTACCGCCGCGTCGGGCAGGACGGCGGCGGCTGGCCGGGCACCTTCGACGACGTCGCCCGTGCCGTCGACGCCGTCCCCGCGCTGGCGAACACGGTCGTACCCGGCGGGATCGGTGACGTCGTGCTGCTCGGTCACTCGGCGGGCGGGCACCTCGCGCTGTGGGCCGCCTCCCGGGCGCGCCTCTCCGCCTCCGCTCCCTGGCGGTTGCCCGCCGCCCCACCGCTGCGCGGGGTCCTCGCCCTGGCGCCCGTGGCCGCCCTGGTCCTCGCGGCGCGTCAGGGGCTGAGCGACGGCGCGGCGGACGAGCTGCTGGGCGGGCCCGCCGACGACCTGCCGGAGCGCACCGCGATCGCCGATCCGCTCACGCTGGTGCCCTCCTGCATCCCCTCCGTGCTCGTGCACGGTACGGCGGACGAGGACGTCCCGGTCGAGCAGTCGCGCACGTACGTCCACGCGGCCCGGTCGGCGGGAGACGACTGCGCGCTCACCGAAGTCCCCGGCACCGGCCACCTGGCGCTGATCGACCCCCTCTCCGGCGCCTGGCCCGCCGTTCTCGACGCGCTGGCGGTCCTGCTCGGAGAGTGACGCCGCCGGATAGGCGACCGACGAATGAACGTACGATACATCCCGGTCGTCCGCGGTATGTTCCGGGCGCAGGCGGGTAGGCGGACACCCATGTCTATCGTGGTGCCGATGTCGGTCGGGGAACGTTACCGGTTGTGCGAGCGGCTGGGGACCGGTGGCGTGGGTCAGGTCTGGCGGGCCGAGGACACCGTGCTGGACCGCCCCGTGGCCGTGAAGCTGCTGCGGCCGGAACACGCCGAGAGTGAGGAATACCGGGAGCGACTCCGGTTGGAGGCCCGTCACCTGGCAGCCCTGTCCCACCCGCGCCTCGCCGGGGTGTACGACTACGGTGACGGTGAGGGCGACCAACTGCCGTACCTCGTCATGGAGCTCATCGAAGGGGATCCACTGTCGGCCCTCCTCGCCAGGGAACGCACGCTGCCGCCGGGCCGCGTCGTGGACCTCGTCACGCAGGCGGCCGACGGCCTGGCGTGCGTGCACGCGGCAGGGCTGGTGCACCGCGACATAAAACCGGCGAACCTTCTGGTCCGCCCGGACGGCGGCCTGAAGATCACTGATTTCGGCATCGCGCGCGGCGCCGAGACCCTCCGGCTGACTCGGACCGGTCAGGTCATCGGCACGCCGCTGTACCTGTCGCCCGAACAGGCGGCGGGGTACGGCGTGGCGCCGCCCGGTGACGTCTACAGCCTGGGAGTGATCGCCTGGGAGTGCCTGGCCGGGCGGCCGCCCTTCGGGGGCGAGGATGTCCTCGCGGTGGCCCTCGCCCACCGCGACCGCCCCCTCCCACCGCTCCCCGACAGCGTCCCCGAGCCCGTACGGACCCTGGTCCAGGTGATGACCGCCAAGGACCCGGAGGCACGTCCGGACGCCGCGACCCTCGCGGAATGGGCCCGGCGGCTCCAGGACGACCCGGCGGTGACGGCCGCGCCGTCGGGTCCGGTCGTCGCCTCGGACGAGGTGCACCCGGCCCCGGACATCACTCCGGATGCGCGGGACGTCTCCGCACCGCCGCACCGCCGGCCCCTGCTCCTCGGCGTCGGAGCGGTGGCCTTCGCGGCGCTCGCCGGAGCGAGCGGGTGGGCCTTGGGCAACCCGTCCGGAGACAAGGCGGCGAGCGCGCGCGCCGCCGTTTCGGCCCCGACGCCGGCCCACCGGACGGCCACGCTCGATCCCGCCCGCTACTACGGGAAGCCCCTGTCCGCCGTCGCGGAGACGCTGCGCCGGATGGGCCTGCGCGTCCGCGTCCGGGACCAGGTGGTCCCGGGACGACCCGCCGGCACCGTCGTGGGCATGACGCCGTCCGGAGAGATCCCCGTCGGCACCACCGTCACGATCTACGCGGCCCGTACTCCGCCGTCCCCGTCCTCGGCGCCGCACCGGGCCGCGCGTCCCGCGCCCGGCCCCCGCGAATCACCCGACCGGACGCGGGCCGCCGGCGAGCGGTCCCACGGAAAGGCGCTCGGCAAGAGGGACAAGGAGAAAGGCAGCGGCAAGGAGCACGGCGGCAAGCACTGACCGGCACGCGCGCCGGCCGGACGAGGGCGTCAGCGTAGGGCGCCGGGGCGGCGACGGCGGCCGATCCGGATCCCGCCGAACACGAGGTCGGCCAGGAAGACCAGGATCCCGATGATCAGCAGGAAGAAAAGGCCTTTCACCACCCACCCGGCGATGCCGAGCCCGATCGCCACGAGGATCAGGGCCAGGAACAGCGCCATGTCACGCCTCCTTCCGGAGTCCCTGTTCAGGGCCATACCCGCCGGATGACGTCCGTACGACCCTGGAGCGTTACTCCTCCTCGGTGCCGGGTAACGCTCGGGGAAAACCTTATGAGGAGACGGCGATGGCCGAGGAGGAATCGTTGACCGAGGTGCTGGAGGACGTGACGGCGCAGACCGTACGCCTCGTCCGCGACGAGATGGCGGTCGTCCGTCAGGAGATGGTGGAGAGGGCGGCGAAGGCCAGGAGCGGAATGGTGCTGCTCGGCAGCGGCGGCGCCCTGCTGGCGTACGGAACCGGCGCGGCCGTGGCCGGAACGGTCGCCGCGCTGTCCCGGAGGCTTCCGCCGTGGGCCGCCGCCGTGGCGGTGGGCGGGGGATTGATCTCCGCGGGAGGAGCGCTGGCGGCGGCCGGCCGGCGCGAACTGCGGCAGGCGTTCCCGCTGGTGTCCAAGGAGTCGACGACGAGGATCAAGGAGGACGCCCTCGACATCGTCGACCGGGCTCTCCCCTAG
>JBJMIW010000419.1:0-33551 GCA_045806665.1 Actinoallomurus sp. | reverse complement strand
TTCTGGCACGGCACAAGTACGGCTGGGATCGGGCCGCGTCCGGTCCAGCACCCGGGCGCGGTGGACCGGGTGTCCGCCAGGCCACGAGCTACCGGCACTCGGCGGCTTGCAGGGCGTCCGTGGCTGTCAGCAAGGAGGCGCCGAGGAGTACGACGTCCTTCGCCAGGAACTGCCCCGCGAGAGACAGCTTCGGTTCCCCACGTGTCTCCTGCCACGCCTCGGGCGCCGTGGCCAGGAAGCTGAGGGTGGTGGCGAACATGCCAACGGCGGCCAGGCTGCCGAGAGCCGACGCTCTCGGCGCGATCGGTTTCGCTCCGATCAGCGAGCCCAGAACGATTTCGGTGACGCCGACCAACCTGGCGACCTTCTTCTCCCCCAATCTGGCGATAAGCCACGAGAACGGGGGGCTTGACGTTACGAGAGGCCGAATATTCTCCACCTCGTAATCTTCAAACTTTATTCGTCCGATCTCCAGAAGGTTGATCACGAGTCCATACCGGACGGTGGAAATCCCCACACTATGCGCTATCTTTCCGATGTGGTGCTTGCTCATGAAATCCTCACCTGACGTGTCGGTTATATCGGTCAGTGTAGGACTCGAAACATCAACCGACGCTGAGCATCAGGTCATGCTTTACCACCGGTGTCGGGGCCGCTGCCGATCATTGCCACGGCGACCACCACACGGGCGGGCGGCGTCCGCGGCGCCGTGCGACGACGGGGCGGGTCAGCGCAGGCCGGCTTTCATTCACGGCGACGTCGGCCGGGGTACGGTGAGCGTCCATCACCCGCGCGACGGGCAACCCTCCCAGCTCGAACATGGCGGTCACCGCGGTGATCGGCGCGCGGGCGGCGCCGGCGAACCAGGCCGGCCGGTCATGTTGCTCATGGCCGGCTTGGCCGAGCTCTGGCCCGAGGCCGGGCGTGGCGGAGACTCGGACTCGAGCCCCCGTATGGCAGAGCGGGTGACGGTCCGCTCGGATCGCCCGCTAGTGCCGAAGGCGACAGCCCAGTCCAGCAGCGAGGTAAGTCGATTACGGAAACCGACGAGGTAAGCGAGGTGGACCAGCAACCACATCAGCCAGGCCGGGAACCCGGCGAGCCGCAGTCGGCCGACACTGGCCACGGCCCGGAATCTGGCGACGACGGCCATGCTGCCCTTGTCTCGGTAACGGAACGGCCGCCCGGTCGGCTCACCTCGCAGCCCCCTCATAATCTCAGCGGCCGCGTGGCGCCCGCTCTGCATCGCGACCTGAGCGACGCCAGGGAGGTCATCCAAGGACATCATGTCCCCGACGACGAACACCTCGGGATGACCGGGAAGGCTGCAGTCAGGCTCGACTTTGATCCGTCCCGCGTGGTCGACGTCCGCGCCACACTGGCCGGCCAGCTCGGCACCGAGCGGTGACGCGGCCACTCCCGCCGCCCACACCTTGGACATTGCCTCGACGCGAGAGTGCGTACCGTCCGCGGCGACGACGTCCACACCGGTCTCGTCCACGCCGACGACCTTGGTGTCCATCCGTAGCTCCACGCCCACTCGCCTGAGCTCGCGCGCGGCCTTGTCCGACAGCCTCGCACCGAAGCCGGCCAGCACTTCCGGCCCCGCCTCGAAGAGGATGACGCGGCTGCGGGCAGGGTCGATG
This sequence comes from Actinoallomurus sp., assembly GCA_045806665.1. Classification (GTDB taxonomy): domain Bacteria; phylum Actinomycetota; class Actinomycetes; order Streptosporangiales; family Streptosporangiaceae; genus Actinoallomurus. The sequence continues at coordinate 31,905 of JBJMIW010000419.1, read as the reverse complement.
TTGCGGAACTCTCCCGGGAGAGTACGGCGCGTCAGCTCTGCGATCTGTCCGGCGATCTCCACCCCGGTCGGGCCGCCGCCGATCACCACGAAGGTCTGCCACCGTGCGATCACGACCGGGTCGGTTTCCACCTCGGCGAGTTCGAAAGCGCCGAAGAGTCGCCCGCGCAGTGCGAGCGCGTCGTCGATCGTCTTCATGCTGGGGGCGTGTTCAGCGAAGTCATCATGGCCGAAGTACGACTGGCCGGCTCCCGCGGCGACGATCAGACTGTCATAGGGCGTCACCGTCACCTTTCCCGGCATCGCCGACGTGACAGTCCGATCGGCGAGATCGATCCCCGTGACTTCGCCGGTCAGCACCCGGGTGTTCCGCTGCCTTCGTAGCACCTCGCGCGTAGCCGGCGCGACCGATCCTTCCGACAGAATTCCCGTGGCCACCTGATACAGCAGTGGCTGGAACAGGTGATACGCGGTGCGCGAGATCATGGTCACGTCTACCGGCGCCCGGCGAAGCTCCCTTACCGCGAAAAGCCCGCCGAATCCTGAGCCGACAACGACAACCCGATGCGCTCCTTGCTCTTCGTTCACGGCAGCCCCTTTTGCCGACACCGGCCCCTCCGATCAGACGACACGCTGCCCCGCGTCGTCTGCCTGCCATCCGCGTTCGCGGACCCGATCGCGGTCATCGCGATGGAGCCGGCGTTCATCTGATGTGCTGGACCGGCTCCTGGGTATGCATGCGATTGAGTCGCCCAGCCGGAATGCGGCTTCTACAAGTCATACCCAGCTGCGCCACTCGTCACGTATTTCCAAGACACACGCCCCTAGGTGCGGATGGTGCTCCAAGGCCGAGCGAGGACATCATGAACGTACCGCGAGGACGGGTCCTGGTGCTGTACGGCATCGCCGGGGATCTCGCCAAGAAAATGATCATTCCAGCGCTGTATCGGCTCACCGCCCGCGGCATCCTCGACATTCCGGTCATCGGCGTGGACCGCGGCCCCCTGAATGCGGCCATGCTGCGTGAGCACGTGCACGACAGCATCGCCACCGTCTGCGGGCCGGTCGACGAAGACGTGTTCGGCGCACTCGCCGACAGGCTCGTACCGGTGACCGGAGACGTGACCAAGCCGGCCCTCTACACCGAACTCGCACGGCACATCCCCGGCGACGCATTCGCAGTCCACTATCTGGCCGTGCCGCCCGCGCTGTTCGGGCCGATATCCGAACGGCTTGGCGCCGCGGGGCTGAACACCCGCGGCCGGCTGGTGGTGGAGAAGCCATTCGGCCATGACCTTGCCTCCGCACGGCAGCTCAATACCGCGGTGCACCGCCACTTCCCAGAGGAGCGGTTGCTGCGTGTTGATCATTTCCTCGGCAAGGAGCCGGTCCAGAACGTCATGGTGTTCCGCTTCGCCAACAGCCTGCTGGAGCCCATCTGGGACCGCGATCATGTCGCTGCCGTAGAGATCACGATGGCCGAGGCGTTCGACGTCGCCGACCGGGGGGCCTTCTACGACGCGGTGGGTGCCGTCCGCGATGTCGTCCAGAACCATCTGCTGCAGGTCCTGGCGTACCTGGCCATGGACCCTCCGGTTGAGGACGGCGCCGAGAGCGAACGCAGCGAGAAGTGCCGGCTGCTGTGTGCGATACGGGCGATCGATCCCAACGATGTGGTGCGCGGTCAGTACGCTGGCTATCTCGATACACCGGGCGTCGCGCCCGGGTCGACTGTCGAGACCTACGCTGCGGTGCGGCTGTGGATCGACAACTGGCGCTGGGCGGACGTGCCGTTCCTGATCCGGGCGGGTAAGGCCCTCGCGGTCACCACCACCGAGATCGCCGTCCGGCTCCGCCGGCCGCCACGCATGCTGTTCATCTCCGGCGATGCTGGCCGGCCGCAACCCAACATCGTGCGCTTCCGGATCGAACCCGACCCCGGGGTGACGTTCGAACTGCTCGCCAAGGCCCCCGGACCGGCCGACGCGACACGTGAGGTGCCGGTATCGGTCGACTTCGCCGCCGAGCCGGGCCAGGTCGAAAGCGCCTACGAACGGATCTTCACGGACGCGCTCGCGGGCGACCCGCGCCACTTCGCCCGCCAGGACACCTGGAAGGAGCATGGCGCATCATCGATCCCATCCTCGACCTCAAGACCCCGCCAGAGCCGTACCAACGCGGCAGATGGGGGCCGTCCAGCGCCGAGCGCCTCACCGAAGAGGGTCACTGGATACCCACCGCCATCCGTCCGTGACCGTGATCGATCCGCAAGCTTTCTCGTCTTTCCGCTCAATAGAGGGAACGAGCGGCCGATGGTCCCTGTATTCGCCGCTCCCGGACTGTCTCCAGGCGTGGTCGCCGCGCGATGCAGCCGGAAGGTGAACGTCGACGGCGCCATCGCCATGACCGATCTCGAACTTCGCACAAGCGACTCGGCCTCCGCGAGCCGTCGCCGGTCCCGCAGGAAATGCGCGACAGAGAAGACCGATGTTCGGGTTGCCGAATCCGTGCACGAATCTGTCTCTTCGACACAGGCAGGGTTCTGACCCGCAGGCCACGTACGTCGCCGGCTCGCGGGCCACTCGGTGTCGGCCCTCGCATGGCGGTCTTCGAAGACGCCCGTGCGGAGTGCGGGCGGCACGAGCGGGCAGCCTCACGTCCGCCGTCCGAGTCGATCGGACGGGGCAGATCCAAGCACTTCGCGAGTACGGAGCCGACATCGTCGCCACCGATCTCGCGGAGCTGATGGAGGAATGATGATCACAAACCCAGCATTCACCGTAGAGCCGTGGGTGATCCGAGAACGCGACCTGAACATGGATACGCTCGCGCAGACGGAGTCGGTTTTCGCCTTGTCGAACGGGCACATCGGCATGCGCGGCAATCTCGACGAAGGTGAGCCGCACGGGATACCCGGCACCTATCTGAACTCGGTGTACGAGCGGTGGCCCCTGCCGTATGCCGAGCCCGGCTACGGGTATCCCGAATCCGGGCAGACGGTGGTCAACGTCACCAACGGCAAGCTGATCCGGCTCATGGTCGACGACGAGCCCTTCGAAATCCGTTACGGCAGGCTGCATGGCCACGAGCGCCTTCTCGACCTACGCGCCGGCACGCTGACCCGCCGGGTGGACTGGAGTGCGCCGTCCGGCTGTCCGGTGCGCGTCACCTCCACGCGGCTCGTCTCGTTCACCCAGCGGGCCGTGGCGGCGATCCGCTATGAGGTCGAAGCCCTCGACCGCCCGATCCGGATCGTCGTCCAATCGGAACTGGTCGCGAACGAGTCGCTGCCTTCGCTGAGCGAGGACCCGCGAGCAGCCGCCGGGCTGCAGTCACCGCTGGTCATGGAGGAGAACGTCACCACAGAGCACTGTGCCATCATGATCCATCGAACCCGGGTCAGCGGGCTGTGGATCGCGGCTGCCATGCAACACGACATCGATGCCCCCGAGGGCACCGACGTGGAGTTGAGCGGCTCGGGTGATATCGGCCGGCTCACCGTGGTGACCAGGCTGGAACCCGGCCAGCGGCTACGACTGGTCAAGTTCCTGGCGTACGGCTGGTCGGCGAAGCGTTCACGGCCGGCCATGCACGACCAGGTCATGGCCGCGCTGGCCGGTGCACGTTCGACCGGGTGGGACGGCCTGGTGAGTGAGCAACGTGCGTTCCTCGACGATTTCTGGTCCGGAGCGGACGTCGAGATCGACGGTGATCCGCAGGTGCAGCAGGCGGTGCGCTTCGGGCTCTTTCACGTCCTGCAGGCCGGTGCCCGAACGGAGGAACGGCCCATCCCCGCCAAAGGACTCACCGGACCCGGCTACGACGGGCACATCATCTGGGACACCGAGAGTTACATCATGCCGGTCCTCAGCTACACCTATCCACGTGCGGCCGCGGACGCGCTGGGCTGGAGGCGAACGACCCTTCCGCAGGCCGAGGACCGCGCCAAGGGGCTCGGGCTGCATGGCGCCACCTTCCCCTGGCGGACCATTCACGGAGAGGAATGCTCCGGCTATTGGCCCGCCGGCGCGGCCGCGTTCCACATCAACGCCGACATCGCAGCCGCAGTAGCGCGCTACCTGGATGCGACCGACGACACCGAGTTCGATCTCGAGATCGGTCTGCCGCTGCTCGTTGCGACAGCCCGGCTATGGCGTAGCCTCGGCCACCACGACATCAACGGCCAATTCCGCATCGACGGCGTCACAGGCCCCGACGAATACAGCGCGCTGGCGGACAACAACGTCTACACCAACCTCATGGCACAGCGGAACCTGCGCGCGGCGGCCGACGCGACCGCCCGCCACCCGGACGTAGCTCCACAACTCGGCGTGACGGCCGACGAAGCCGCTTCCTGGCGTGCCGCCGCTGACGCCACATACGTACCGTTCGACGATCACCTCGGGGTTCACCCGCAGAGCGAGGGATTCACCGAGCATGCGCGCTGGGATTTCGCCGTGACCGAACCGGAGCAATATCCATTGCTGCTTCATTTCCCATACTTCCAGCTCTACCGAAAGCAGGTGGTCAAGCAGGCGGATCTGGTGCTCGCCATGTACCTGTGCGACGACGCCTTCACATTCGAGGAGAAGGTCCGGAATTTCGCCTACTACGAGGCGCTCACGGTACGTGACTCCTCGCTGTCCGCGGCCGTCCAGGCCGTGATCGCTGCCGAGATCGGTCAACTCGACCTCGCCTATGACTACCTTGGCGAGGCCGCCCTGATGGACCTCGACGACCTGGAGAAGAACACCCGGGATGGGCTGCATATCGCCGCCCTGGCCGGCGCCTGGACCGCGCTCGTCGCTGGATTCGGTGGGATGCGGGCGAGGGATGGCTGCATCCGATTCGACCCGCATCTGCCTGATGGCATCACGCGGCTCGCCTTCCGGTTGTGCTATCGCGGTCGCCGGCTAAGGGTCGTGATCATCGGCGATACGACGACCTATCACCTGCTGGAGGGCAATCCGCTCTCCGTGATGCACCACGGTGAGGAGTTCTTGCTCGGCGATCAACCGGCCACACTGCCGACACCGGTCACGGTGCCTCCGGACTGCTGGATCCGCCAACCCCGCGGGCGAGAGCCGCTGCCACGCCGAGCCGGTGGCCGGACCCGCCACCGATCTCAAACCTGATCGTGTCGGCCCGCGAGAACTCGTGAACGCCCAGATCGCATCGACTCACTCGGCTCGGCCGCTGTTGTCATGGTCATGACGGCCGCCTGAGCATGTCCGCGAGGTCGCTGACGATGATATCGGCACCGTGTGCGCGCAAGGCGTCGGCCTGATGGGCTCGGTCAACGCCAACGACGCAGCCGAAGCCGCCGGCCCGACCGGCGGCGACGCCGGCCAGCGCGTCTTCGAAAACGGCCGCATTGGACGGATGCACGCCAAGGGCATTCGCTCCGGCCAGGAACGAGTCCGGCTCGGGCTTTCCACGTAGGTGCTCTTCGGCAATGACCGTGCCGTCGATCCTGGCGCGCACGTAGTCGGTCAGTCCAGCCGCCTCCAGGACGGTGGACGCGTTACGGGATGAGGTGACCACGCCGATGGCGAGCCCGGCGTCTCTGACGGCCTTGAGGTACGTCACCGAGCCTGGGTACGGCGTGATGCCGCGTTCCTTGATGATGGACATCAGCAGCTCGTTCTTCCGGTTGCCGACCCCGTTGATTGTTTCGGCGGTCGGCGAGTCGTCCGGGCGCCCCTCGGGGAGGCGGATGCCTCGTGAGGTGAGGAAGTCGCGAACTCCGTCGGCGCGTGGCCGACCGTCGACGTGCTCGTCGTAGTCCTTCTCCGTGAAAGGCGCGAATCCGGGTCCTTCGCGCTCGCGCAGGAACGCGTCGAAGGTCTGCTTCCAGGCTGATTTGTGCAGCTCGACGGTGCTGGTGAGCACGCCGTCCAGATCGAAGAGGCATGCGGTGACCTGGTTCGGCAGGCCGAGCGCGGCCGCAGGGCGTGAGCCGGGCCGTGCCCGCAGAACGTAGCGCTCGACGGCGTTGGCGAACCCCTCGTCCTCGTTCGATGTTGTGATCCGCCGGGCCGCTCGCTGGACCTCTCTACTCGCGTTTCCCATCGCGATGCTGAGACCGGAGTGGGCGAACATGAGCACGTCGTTGGGCATGTCACCGATGGTGGCGATCTCGGCGGCCGGGATCGAGAACCGTTCGGCGAGGAATCGCGCCACGTGACCTTTGTTGGCATTGGGATGGGTGACGTCGAGGTAGTACGGCTGCGATCGGGCCGCCGACACGTGGTCGCCGAATGTCGCGTGGGCGGCTTCGGAGGCTCTCGCGACCGCGTCGAGGTCGTCGCTCACGCCGACGATCTTGGCGACGTCGCAGGCGTGTTCGAAGGTGTTCACAACGGTAGGTGCGAACTTCACGGTCCACGCTTCCCGGTCCACATGCGGTCCGTTCGGGTCGCGCACGTACCATTCGGTGCCGCGGTAGACCCAAACATCGAGATGGAAGGACTCGAGCAGCGAGATCACCGGGGCGACCATGTCATCCGGAATGACTTTTTGCTCGATGACCGACATATCGGGCTCCACGAACAGGCCCCCGTTGAACGCGGCGATCGGCGTGCTCAGCTGGAGAGGTTCGATGAGCATGGACATGCCGCGCGGCGGGCGGCCGCTGGTGATCGCGAAGAGAATGCCGGCCTCGTGGAGCCTGTGGACGGCCTCGCAGGCGCGGTCGGTGAGGAGCTTGTCCTGGGTGACCAGCGTGCCGTCAACGTCGGCCAGGAGCAGGCGCGTCGGTTGGGTCATGGCCCCTCCCAGAGAGTGGCGTTTCCGGAACCTGGGCAGATAAGGAACCTGTGGACGTCGAGCAGGAGAAGCGGCTGGCCGCCGAGGCCGCGGCCGAACTCGTCGAAGACGGCATGACCGTCGGTCTCGGCACCGGATCGACGGTCGCTTACCTGCTGCCCGCCCTCGCCCGGCGGAGATTGTCGATCACCTGTGTCGCGACGTCGCCGCGCACCATGCGAACGGCCTCGGAGCTGGGCCTTGACGTCAAGCCGTTCAACATCCTCGACCATCTCGACATCACGATCGACGGCGCGGACCAGATCGCTCCGGACGGCTGGCTGGTCAAAGGCGGTGGAGGAGCACACACCCGGGAGAAGATCGTCGCCGCTGCGGCGAGCCGGTTCATCGTGATCGGGGATTCGCGAAAACCCGTCGACGCGATACACGGCCCGATCCCACTCGAGCTGCTGGAGTTCGGCCTGCCGGCGACCCTTCGCCGGCTGGAGCCCGCCCTGGTGCGCGAGGCGCCGAAGAGCCCCGATGGCGGGATTCTGGCCGATTATCACGGTGACGTGGAAGACCCGGCGAGGTTGTCGGAATGGCTGTCCGCGACGCCGGGCGTCGTCGGGCACGGCCTGTTTCCGCCGGAGCTTGTCGCGAGCGTGCTGATCGGCCGCGGCGACTCGGTCGAGCGACGAACAGTGCGAGAACGGCGGTGACATGCCGCGAATCAGCCGCATCACGGCCCCGCGGCGTCCTTGTCCGCGACCACCAGCGAGCGCGCCGCCTCCACTCGCCCGGCGGGGATCGACGGATCACCGGCCAGCAGCTTGCGAAGCGGTGTTCGCTTGTTCGTGCCTGTGATGAGCCAGAGCAACTGGTCGGCGCGGGCGAGGGCGGGATAGGTGAGCGTCATCCGCGGATGGCCCTGGTATGGCTGGGTGAGCGCGACCAGCCGATCGGCCACGGTGAGCACCGGGTCGCCGGGGACCAGGGAAGCGGTGTGACCGTCCGGGCCGAGGCCGAGATGGAGGAGATCGAATCTGGCCGGCAACAGCTCGGCGTACCGCCCCGCGGCGGCTTCCAGGTCGGCGTCGGTCACCGGCATGGGTACGACCTCGGCGCCCGCCGCACCGAGACTTTCCCGCAGGTGGGTCAGGTTTCGATCCGGATCGCCATCGGGTGCGACGCGCTCGTCGACCTGGAAGATGACGATGCTTCGCCAAGGCAGGTCGCGGGTGGCGAGCGCGGCGAACATCGTCCAAGGCGTGTGGCCGCCGCTGACGGCGAAGGTGAAGCGCCCATGGTCGGCGACCGCGGTGGTGGCGCGGATCGCGACATATTCGGCTGCGCGGGTGGCCACCGCGTCCGGGTCGTCGAGGATCTCAAGGTCGTGACGCATTAGGGTTGGTCCTTTTTCTCCGCATGGCCGCCGAATTCGGCTCGCATCGCGGAAAGCGCCGCGTCGGAGAAGTGCCCGAGCCCGCGTGAGGAGAACCGTTCGAACAGCGCTGCGCTGATGGCCGGTACGGGCACGCTTTCCTCGATCGCGGCGATCAGCGTCCAGCGCCCTTCGCCGGAGTCGGAGACACGCCCGCGGAAATCGTCGAACTGCGGGGACCGGGCCAGCGCGTCGGCCAGCAGATCGACCAGCCAGGAGGACACTACCGATCCGCGGCGCCACACCTCCGCCACCTCGGCGACGTCGATGTCGTACTGGTAGGCCTCGGGATCGCGAAGCGGCGCGGTCTCAGCGTCGACAGTCCGCTCCTTCTTGCCCGCGTCGGCGTGCCTGATGATGGATAGGCCCTCGGCGATCGCGGCCATCATCCCGTACTCCACGCCGTTGTGGACCATCTTCACGAAGTGCCCGGCTCCGTTCGGGCCGCAGTGCAGGTAGCCGTGGGGAGCGGTGCCGTCGCGGGTCCGGCCTGGCGTCGGTTCCGCGGTTCCAACGCCGGGCGCGATGGTCGCGAAGATCGGGTCCAGCCGCCCGACGGGCTCGTCCTCGCCACCGATCATCAGGCAGTAGCCGCGTTCAAGACCCCACACCCCGCCGGAGGTGCCGCAGTCGACGTAGTGGAGTTGCTTGGCGGCGAGCCGGCGGGCCCGGGTGATGTCGTCGCGGTAGTAGGAGTTGCCGCCGTCGATCACCGTATCGCCGACGTCGAGTAGTTCGACCAGTTGGTCGAGCGTGGATTGAACGACGCCGGCGGGGAGCATGAGCCACACGGCTCGGGGCGGGTGAAGCTTGCGCACCAGGTCGGGAAGCGATTTCGCGCCGGTCGCGCCCTCGGCTTCCAGATCGTTGACTGCGTTTTCGTTGACGTCGTAGACGACGCAGTCATGCCCATCGCGCATCAGCCGGCGAACGATGTTGGCGCCCATCCGGCCCAGGCCCACCATGCCCAGCTGCATGGGCTTGTCCGTTGCCATGGTCCCCCCAAACGGTTGTCTCTAGGTCTGCTTCAACCTCCGGTAGTGGCGGATCAGCGCGTTCGTCGACGAGTCGTGGGCCAGCCGCGGTTCGGTCTCGCCGGTGAGCTCGGGGATGATTTGGACGGCGAGTTGCTTACCGAGCTCGACACCCCACTGGTCGAAGGAGTCGATGCCCCAGATCGTCCCCTGGGTGAACACGCTGTGCTCGTAGAGCGCGACCAGCGCGCCGAGGACGCGAGGGGTGAGCTTCTCGGCGAGGAGCACGTTGGTCGGTCGGTTACCCGGCATCACGCGGTGGGGTACGACGTCCGGTGGTGTGCCCTCGGCCCGTACCTCCTCCTCGCTCCTGCCGAACGCCAGTGCTTGCGCCTGCGCGAAAACGTTCGAGGACAGAACGTCGTGATGGTCACCCAGCGGGTTGAGGGTCTTACCGAAACCGATCAGGTCGACCGGGATGAGTCGCGTGCCCTGGTGGAGGAGCTGATAGAAGCTGTGCTGACCGTTGGTGCCGGGCTCGCCCCAGTAGACCGGGCCGGTGTCATAGTCGACCGGCACGCCGTCGACGGTGACGTGCTTGCCGTTCGACTCCATCGTCAACTGCTGCAGATAGGCCGGGAAGCGCTTAAGGTACTGCTCATACGGCATGACCCCGATGCTCTGGGCGCCGAAGAAGTTCACGTACCACACCGCCAGCAGGCCCATCAGCGCCGGAAGGTTCTCGCTCAGCGGAGCGGTGCGGTAGTGCTCGTCCATCGCGTGAAAGCCGGCCAGCATGTCGGCGAACTGGTCCGGGCCAATCGCGATCATGGTCGACAGGCCGATCGCCGAATCCATGGAGTAGCGCCCACCGACCCAGTCCCAGAACCCGAACATATTGGCCGTGTCGATGCCGAACTCACCGACCCGTTCGGCGTTGGTCGACACGGCGACGAAGTGCCTGGCCACGGCCTCCTCCGCGCCCAGCTGCCCGACCACCCAGTCGCGGGCGGAGCGAGCGTTGGTGAGGGTCTCCAGGGTGCCGAACGTCTTGGACGAGACGATGAACAGCGTTTCGGCCGCCGACAGGTCGCGAGTCGCCTCGACGAGATCGGTCGAATCGACGTTGGACACAAAGCGGAACGTCATGTCGCGCCTGCTGTAGTAGCGCAGCGCCTCGTACGCCATCACCGGTCCCAGGTCGGAGCCGCCGATGCCGACATTGACGACGTTCCTGATCGGCCGGCCGGTGTACCCCTTCCACTCACCGGATTGGATCCGGCGTGCGAAGTCGGCCATCCGGTCGAGCACATCATGGACCTGGGCGACCACATCAACACCGTCCACCGTCACTGAGCTGCCCTTGGGCATGCGAAGGGCGACGTGCAGCACGGACCGGTGCTCAGAGGTGTTGATCGGCTTGCCGGCGAACATCATGTCCCGACGCTGCTCCACCTCGGACTCGCGCGCCAACTGGACCAGCAGACCCAGTGTCTCGTCGATGATCCGGTTCTTGGAATAGTCCAGATAGAGCCCGGCGGCCTCCGCGCACATGCGTTCACCGCGCCCGGGGTCGTCCGCGAACAGCTCACGCAGATGGCGTCCCTCGATCTGCGCGTGATGCCGTTGGAGTGCCTGCCAGGCCGGGCGGTCACGGAGCGGGAGGGTGGGCATCGGTGCGGTCTCCTCCGGTCGGTCAGACGAGCAAGGCGCTCTGCGCCGAAATCCTGGTCATCAGATCGTTCCAGGCTGTCACGAACGTCTTCGCGCCGTCGCGTTGCAACTTCTCGGCGAGAGCGGCGACATCGACGCCCGCGTCGGCGAAACGGGCGAGGACCTCATCGGCGTCGCCGCCGTCAGCGGGCATCGGCTCTCCAACCTCGCCGTGGTCGTAGAAGGCCTCCAAAGTGTCGTCGGGCATGGTGTTGATCGTGAACGGCGCGGCCAGCCCATGCACATACAGGGTGTCGGACGCGGCCGGGTCCTTGGTCCGCGTGCTCGCCCACAGCAGCCGCTGCACCCGGGCGCCGGCGTTCTCCAGCCGCTGCATCCGGTCGGAGTCCATGAGTCGCCGGTACGCCCGGTAGGTGTCCAGCCCGACGGCGAGCCCGAGCCAATCCTTGAGCCGGTCGGGCACCATGTCCGCGACCGCCACGTCCCACCGGGACATGAACACCGATGCCACCGAGCCCACGGCAGGGTCAAGACCTTCGTCCACCCGGCGCTGCACACCGGTGAGATAGGCGTCCGCGGCGGCCCGGTAGTGATCGGCGGAGAACAACAGCGTCACATTGACCGGAACACCGCAGGCCACGCATTCGGTGATCGCCGGAAGACCCTCGGCGGTGTCTGGGATCTTGATGAACAGGTTGCGTCGCGCGGCCCGCCGGTGCAACGCCTTCGCCGCCTCGACGGTGGCGGCGGTGTCGTAGGCCAGCAGCGGCGACACTTCCAGCGACACCCACCCGTCGACACCGTCGGTGCGCTCGTGGATGGGCAGGAACTCATCGGCGGCCCGCTGAAGATCCTCGATCGCCAGCTCGAAGAACAGGTCCTCGCTACCCTTACCGGCTTTGGCGCGGATCGCGTCGTCGTAGTCGCCGGATTCGATGGCCTTATCGAAGATCGACGGGTTCGAGGTGAGCCCGGTCACCGCGTAGCCGTCGATGTAGCGGCGGATCCGCCCGGAGTCGAGCATGCCGCGTGTGATGTTGTCCAGCCACAGACTCTGGCCGCGTTCGTGCAGGGCCTCGGTCGGCTTCACTATGCCTCCTCGCGCCTCATCGCCAGCTCACGGGCTATCCGGGACACTTTCTCCGGGGTGAAGCCGAACTTCGAGCGCAGCTGCTTGAGCGGCGCGGACGCACCGAAGGTATGCATGCCGACGATGGCGCCCCCGGGACCCACGTACCGGTCCCAGCCCAGCGTCGACGCCTGCTCGATGCCCACCCGGGCGGTCACCTCGGGCGGCAGGACCTGGTCCCGGTACTCACGCGGTTGCCGCTCGAACAGCTCCCAGCACGGCATGCTCACCACCCGCGCGCCGATCCCCTCGGCGGCCAGCTCCTCCCGCACGGCGACTGCCAGCGCCACCTCCGAACCGGTGGCGAGCAGCATGACATCGATCCGCCCGTCCGGGGCGTCCGCGAGCACGTACGCGCCCTTGGCGACCCCGTCGGCGCCGCCCAGCCGTGACCGGTCCAGCGTGGGAAGCGGCTGCCGGGACAGGACCAGGGCGGCCGGCTCCCGGCGGAGCCCCGCGACGATGCGCCACGTCTCGACGACCTCGCCCGCGTCGGCCGGCCGGAAGACCAGCAGACCGGGCATGGCCCGAAGGGACGCGAGCTGCTCGACCGGCTGATGCGTGGGACCGTCCTCGCCGACGCCGATCGAGTCATGGGTGAAGATGTGCACGACCGGGATCTCCATCAACGCGGACAGCCGGATCGCGCCCCGGGCGTAGTCGGAGAAGATCAAAAACCCCGACCAGTACGAGCGAAGCTTGGTCAGCGCCATGCCGTTGGCGATCGCGGCCGCCGCGTGCTCCCGGACCCCGAAGTGGAAGTTGCGTCCGCTGCGATCGCCGGGCTGGAAGTCTCCGGCACCGTCGAAGCTGAGGCGGGTTCTGGTCGAAGGCGCAAGATCCGCCGAACCCCCCAGCAGCCACGGTACGGCCTCCGCGACCGCGTTGAGCACCTGTCCGGACGACGCGCGCGTCGCCACGCCCTTGGGGTCGGCCGGGAACGACGGCAGCACGCCCTCCCAGCCATCGGGCAACTCCCGGCGCTGCATCCGCTCGATCTCGTCGGCCAGCTCCGGATGGACGCTCGCGTACTCCTTGAAGCGTGCCTCCCAGTCGGCTCGGGCCATCGAGCCTCGCCGCCCGATCCCCTCTGCGAACCAGTCGTATACCCCGTCCGGGATGAAGAACTCGGCGTCCTCCGGCATCCCGAGGAAGCGTTTGGTCGCTCTGACCGCCTCAACACCCAAGGGCTCGCCGTGCACCCTTGGCGAGTCCTCGAGCGGGGATCCGTAGCCGATGTGGCTGTGGACAACGATCAGCGTTGGACGCTCGTGCTCGGCCTTGAACGAGTGCAGCGCACGGGCCACCAGATCGACATCGTTCGCGTCCGCCACCGTCGTGACGTTCCAGCCGTACGCGATGAAGCGCGCCGCCACGTCCTCGGTGAAGGTGATGCCGGTATGGCCTTCGATCGTCACCCGGTTGGAGTCGTAGATCCAGCACAGGTTGGACAGCCGCTGATGGCCGGCCAGGGAGGCGGCCTCCGAGGAGATCCCCTCCATCATGCAGCCGTCCCCCGCCAGCGCATAAACATCGAAATCAAAGAGCGGAAAACCATTCCGGTTGTACCGCGCCGCAAGCCACTGACCAGCCACCGCCATGCCCACCGACATCGCCACACCCTGGCCGAGCGGTCCGGTCGTCGCCTCCACCCCGCTGGTCCACCGGTACTCCGGATGGCCCGGAGCGTGGGAGTCGAGCCGGCGAAACGTCTTCAGGTCCTCGAGAGTCACCGCGGGCCGGCCGAGCACCTCATAATCGGGATCGACGGCGCGGACACCCGTCAGATGCAACAGGGACCACAGCAGCGCCGAAGCGTGGCCCTCCGAAAGCACGAAGCGGTCGCGGTTCGGCCAGATCGGATCGGAGGGGTCGAATCGCAGGAACCGCTGCCACAGCGTGTAGGCGACCGGCGCGATATCCATCGGCGTACCCGGATGCCCCGACTCCGCCTTCTGGATCGCGTCCAAGCACAGGCCGCGGATCGTGTTGATGGACAAAGCGTCCATGTTTCCCCCAAATCGGACGCTACCACCGTCGAAGATCGCCCGGTAGGGCACCGGCCACGCGCGGCAAGGGCATGTCAACCTGACCGATCGTCAGAGATTCAGTCCGCGGCCGTGGCCCCGGCGCCGTCCCGGGCGACGGTCCATCGGGTGCTGGCCCGAAACGGCCTCGTCAATGCGCAGCGGCAGGAGCACAAGCGCAAGTACCGGCGGTGGCAACGTGAAGCGCCGATGCACCTGTGGCAGCTCGACCTGGTTGGCGGCATCCCGCCGGCCGACGGCCGTGAGTGCAAGATGGTCACCGGCATCGACGACCATTCCCGGTTCGTGGTGATCGCCGCGGTGGTGGCGGTGCCGTCCGGGCGGGCGGTGTGCTCGGCGTTCATCGCGGCTTGCGTGCCCATTAGTTCACCGGGCGGCACATCCGCCCGCAGCCGGTGGAGGTGTTGTTCGAGCGTGTCTTCCGGGAGAACGGCATCAACCAGCGGCTGACCAAGCCTCAGCAGAAGTCGGCGAGCCGTGCGCAGTCCTCAGCGGACAAGAACCCGAGCGGCAAGCTCGCGGGGGACGGCGGGTACCGCCAGATCCAGTCCTCCGCAGACCGGCAGGCGGCTGCTTCCCGCGCCGGTGGCAAGGGCGGTGGGAAGAAGGGCCGCTGACCCGTCGCATGTGCAGGGCCGTCCTGCGGCTCGTAGCGGTCCCGGCGACGAGTTCTGGCACGGCACGGGAGTTCGCGATCGGCGCCAAACGGATCGCACCACTGTGGCGGTCCCTGTCCGGCATCGCAGCCGATGCGTGGGTGCCGGCGATCGGGATGGAGGCCACCGACCTGGCGGTGGCGGACTCCGGACTGGTGGCCAGCCGACACCGTCTAAGAAGTGCCTACGGGGTCAGGTTGGCTTGGTTGCGTGCCGTTCGGGACGGATGGATGCGCAACATGAACCAATGGCCTTGCTCCCCGCCGGACCCGTGTAGTGGTCCATGATCAGCGCGAGGGAGGCGGGGACGAGGGTCGCGCCGGCGAGCCCGAGTGCGCCACGAGCGACGACGAGGAACGCGATCGTCGGCGCCGCGCTCCGCCGTTGACAGGTCGACCATCGACGGCAGTCGATGGTCGCTGTCCGACCTCGACCACGTCGAGTACTCGTTCGGCGAAACCCGTCGGCTCATCCTCCACGTACGGCCTCCACGTCAGCGTCGCCGCGGCTATGGATCTGCGGGACGGGCAGCGTCACGATGACCGGCGGGGCGGCAAGGCTTAACCACGGCAGCGACCCCGATCCATCCATCCGAGACGAACGTCCGGGGCTAGTGGCGTTCGGACTAGAGCTCACCGACCGTGATACAGGCCGGGAGGTTCTTCTACGTCTTTCTGGTCACCTTCCGAGGGCGGCTCGCTCCTCCTTGGTCACCGGACATCGGCGTTCACGAACTCCGTCCGGACGCTCCAGGCGAAGGACAGCAGAAGTGTCACCGGTGTACGTTCGGTGATCTCCATCATGGACTGCAGATGCTCGGGCGGGACGTCCTCGGAAAGAGAGATCGTGCGCTGCAGATAGCGCGCGGCGCCTTCTTCCTGCGGTTCGTGGTAGCTCACCTCCACGGTGATGTCGCCGGGGTAGTCGTACTTGCGATCGGTGTAGAGGCGAAGGGTCTGTGCGGTGCAGGAGGCCAGCGCCATGAGGAGGTACTCGGTCGGCGTGGGGCCCTCGCCGGGCAAGCCGTTGTGCGGGTCGTCGGAGATCAGGCTGAACTGGCGCGTGGCCAGCTCGGTGACGAGCCGGCTGGTTTCTCGCAGTGTCGCGCGGGTGGACGCGACGATGTCCTGCTGGTCGGAGTTCACGCAAAGGCTCCTAGATTCGAGCGGTAGAGTCGGTTTCACACGTGGTCGTACAATGCGCCGCGTCGCCGCCCGAGCCGGCCGACGGCGGCGCGCAGGGCCCGGCGCGCCGCCACCGCGGGGATCCCGCCCGGGAGCAAGCGGATGGCCCTTGCGCTATCCAGCCCTCTCACCATGACGGCGGAACACGGATAGGTCCGGAACAGGACACGGACCGACACGGAGGGGTGGAATGTCCGCTGAGGCCGTCGCGACGCGAAATGAGGTGGCCCGATGTGGTGACCCGGCTGATTACTCCTCGAATCGAGGTCGTGACGTGGCCGTCACTCATCGGGAACCTCCTGTCGTCTATCGAACTTCGGACTTAGCGGACTATAAGGTCCATTGAATAAGGAAGCAAGCCGCACCTTCGCGCGCACGGCGGCCGGATGAGCGGGCTGCAGAACGCTCTCGACGACAGAATCCTGAGCGAGGCGCGCAGTAGACCGGACCTATCCGTCCACTCTATCCGACGCCTCTGGCGCACCCGAAGGAGGCCCTCGTGACGCGCATTCGTGTTACACGGGCAACGTCATCCATGGATCTCGATCAACGTTTTCTCCCGGCGGCCGTCTTCTGCCGCGACGCGGGCACGGTCGGCGAACTGACAGTTACATCGGTTGCCTACACCGCTCCGCCGGCAGACGCCGCCCTGGTACACGCCGCCAGTCCGGTGAGCAGATGACAGCAGTGCGTCCTGACCATTGGCGCAGACGATCGGCCTGCTGACTTCCTGTGAGGTCAGCGCGACGGGGACTGGAGCGAGATTTGACACCCTGCGGATGGCTGGGTACCATGCGCGCACAGTGAAAGATCTTCGTCTAGGTAGCAGTAAGCGACGAACACCAAGGTAGTGTTGTACTGTGGCCGAGTCGAAGAATACCTCCCAGACACCACGCCTAACGGCGCGTGGTGCGGCGACGAGGGCTCGAATTGTCGAGGCGGCCGCACACCTCATGTACGTCAGAGGTGTCAATGCGACCACTCTTGATGACGTACGAGCGGCTAGCGGCACCAGCAAGTCGCAGCTGTACCAGCATTTTGCTGATAGGGATGCGCTTGTCCGTGCCGTTGTTGGATTGTTGGCAAGGCGAATTCTCGACCGTGAAGAGCAACATCTAGAACGCCTGAACTCGTTCAGTGGACTTCAGCGTTGGCGTAGCGTACTGGTTCAACTCAACAGTGTGCAGAACGGCCGGTACGGGTGTGCTCTCGGCTCCCTGGCGAACGAGGTCGCCGACCATGACGAGGAAGCACGGGCGATCATCGCGGCCGGCTTCGCGCGATGGCAGCAGCTGATCGCGAACGGGCTCCGGCGCATGCAGGACAACAGCACGCTCAAGCCGGACGCCGACGTAGATTACCTTGCTACAGGCCTCATCGCGGCGCTGCAAGGCGGATATCTGCTCACCCAGACGACTCGTGACATGAAGCCCATGGAAATTGCGCTCGATATGGCTTTGAGTCATATCGAGGCTCACCTCATCGAGTAGGACGCCTGGAGAAGCGCACCTGGCGCACTGGCACCGTAAGCTTCCGAGGACGCTTCTCCAGTAGCCGACCTCATACGATGACTGCATTACAGGTGGTATCGGCGGTCGAGTGGCCGAGGATCGTCATTGTTGATCAGGTGCAGGCGGACCTACCGAGAACCGGGCATGCCAGACCGCACATGGTTCGTATCTCCGGCGGTGTCGTCACCCGCCGCGGCCGGCTGGCCGATCACCTGCACCGGCGTTCCGTCATCGACGCCGTGGTGATCGCGCCCCGGCGGGCCTGGGTCGGCTCCCTTTCTTCGCTCTCATCTCTCCGCCCGGCCAGCGGTCTGTCAGCAGCGCGGGGGTTCACGTGGACATCAACGAGCAAGGCGACCCATTGGGTAACGCGCCGTGTAGGCCTGCGCGGAGCATGGTAAGATAGGACCATATAGTCCAATATCTGGGATACGCTCCTCAAGGAAGCGGCGATGGATGACAGGCCGCCGAGCGAGCTATGACCACCTCGGCTGACCTCGTGCGGGATGGCGACGAAGGTTCGCATTCTCCGAGCTGCCGCCGATCTGATCTACATTAAGGGTCTAGGCGGGACGACACTCGATGAAATCGTGGCGGCGAGCAAGATCAGCAAATCATAGCTTTACCATTACTTCATCGACAGGGATGTCCTAGTGCGTGACGTCATTGCACTGCAGGTACGAATGACAATGGATCGAGAACAGGAATACCTGAAGCGACTCAATTCTTTCGCCGGCCTGCGGCAATGGGCCAAGACATTGGTACAACTCAATTCACTGCAAAGCGGCAAGTATGGCTGCGCTTTGGGTGCTATGACCAGCGAGTGCGCGAGCCGAGACGAAAAGGCGAGAGTCATGCTTGCTCAAGCATTCAAGGATTGGGAAAAGCTACTCGCGGACGGCTTCCGACGAATGCAGGATAGCGGCGTACTCTCTATGGAAGTTGATCCAGAAACACTCGCCACGGGCCTGATCGCAGCACTTCAAGGAAGCTATCTCCTTGCAAAGGCCGCGCGTGACACTGGGCTGATGGAGCTAGCGTTGAATATGGCCATCGATCACGTCGAGAGCTATCGAGTCGGTGAACCCGACACCTAGTGTCTCGTAATTGAGAGTTATTTACTTCGAGTTGTTCGCTAGCAGCTTCTTGAAGTCACGACGCAGAATCTTCACCCTGGCGATGATCTGCCCGGGTGTCGCGACCCACTCGAACGGCTTCGCGTCCTCGTTCCAGTACTCGACGTAATCCTTGATCTGTCTGATCAGGTGCGCCAGGGATACGAAAGTGCCGCGGCGGATCGCCTGCCGGATGATGATCCCGAACCAGATTTCGATCTGATTCAGCCACGAACTCCCGGTCGGTGTGTAGTGGAACCTCACGTTAGGATGCTTCTGCAGCCAGGAACCGACATCATCACCGGCGTGAGTCGACAGGTTGTCCACAATGGCGTGGATCCCTTGATCATTGGGATACTGCTGGACCACTCGATCCATGAACCGCAGAAACTCCACCGTGCGACGTCTGGGAAAGCACTCCGCGAGCACCTGCCCGGTTCGAACATTCAAAGACGCGAAGAGGTTCGTCGTGCCGTGCCTGACGTAGTCGTGCGTACGTTTCTGCGACTTGCCGAAATCTACGGGCAGCATAGGCTGCGTGCGGTCCAGGGCCTGGACCTGGGTCTTTTCGTCACGGGACAGCACTACGGCACCCTCAGGTGGATTCAAGTACAGGCCGACGACATCGAACACCTTGGCCTTGAAGTCAGGACCAGTCGACGGCTCGAACGTGCCGATGCGGTGCGGCTGAAGATCATGCTCCCGCCACAGCCCGGATATGAAGTTATGGGATACCGAGATTCCCTCCCCGCGCTCCAGGTAGTCGGCCATCGCACGGCTCGACCAATGCGACAGCCCGGTATCCTCCGGAGGCGCCTGGCGTGTCAACGCCAAGATGCGCGCGCGGACCCGCCCCGGAACCTGCGGAGACCGCCCCGGGGGCTTCTTGCTCTGCAGCCCAGCGATCCCAGATTCCTCATAGCGACTCAGCCATGGATGGACCGTCGGCTTCGTCACGCCGGCCATCTTCGCGATCTCCGCCACGCCGTACCCGTCCGCACGCCACAGCACCATCTGTGCGCGGGCGGCCACCGATCCGTCATGCCGGTCGCCACGGAGCAAGGACCTCACGGCCGAACGTTCTTCATCCGACAGACCCATAAAAGGATCGTGGCATAATTCAACCCATAAGTAAAGAACTCTCAATTACGCGATACTAGTCGAGTTCATCGATGCTCACCGGGACCGGTTCGGAGTGGAGCCGATCTGCGCTGTGCTGGAGTGTGCGCCGTCGACGTATTGGGCGGCGAAGAAACGCGGGCTGGAACCGTCGGCTCGTGCGGTGCGTGACGAACAGCTGAAGAAGGAGATCATGCGGGTGTGGGAAGGCCCGGGCCGGCGTGTGTACGGCGCGCGAAAGGTGTGGACGCAGCTGAATCGTGAGGGCGTCCAGGTTGCCCGGTGTACGGTGGAGCGGCTGATGCGCGAGCTGGGCATCGCCGGGGTGTGCGCGTCCCGCAAGCGGCCACGGACCACGGTGGCGGGCGCGGATCTGCCGGGTGACCTGCTGGAACGTGACTTCACTGCGGACGCCCCCAACAGGCGGTGGGTGGCTGATATCACCTATGTCGACACCGCCGCCGGGTGGGTGTACGCCGCGTTCGTCCAGGATTTGTTCTCCCGGGCCATCGTCGGGTGGCAGGTCGCCGATCACCTGGGCGCCGAGTTGGCTTTGGACGCGCTGGAAATGGCGATCTGGTCACGTGACGGTATTGACGACGGCCTGGTTCATCATAGTGATCGTGGCGTGCAGTACACCTCGATCCGGTATGCCGAGCGGCTGGACCAGATCGGCGCGGCCCGTTCGGTCGGGAGCAAGGGCGATTCTTTCGACAACGCCGCTGCCGAGTCGCTGAACAGTCTCTACAAGAAGGAACTCATCGATTTCCGTAGAGGTTGGGAAAATGTCATGGATGTGACTATTGCCACTATGGAATGGGTGGCGTGGTACAACACCGAAAGGGTACATTCCTACTGCGGGAACATTCCCCCGCGCGAGTATGAGGAAGCGTTCCACCGGTCACGCGGCACAGCGGCCCGGGCCGGCTGAGAACCAACGATCTGAGCCTCCAACATCGCCGGGGCGGTCCAGCGGCCCGCCGTGCCAGGATCATTAGATGATCAGTTGGTCGATCTCCTTCACCGCTTCGGTCAGTGCGGCGACGATGGTGCGCCGGGTGGAGGCGTTCATGCGGCTTGCCGGAACGGAGATGTTGAGGGCCATCAGGTGGCGGCTTGAGCGGGTCAGGGCCATCGCCACTGATGTCACCCCCTCCTCGCTTTCGCCGTTGCTGGTCGCGTAGCCCTTGCGGCGTACTTCCTTCAGCACCTCCAGCAGCGTGTCGCGGGAGCCGATCGACGCGCTGGTCAGCTGCTTGAGCTCGGGTTCGGGATACAGCTTCATCAGCTCGGCGTCCGACAGCCGGGCCAGCATGGCCTTTCCGGTCGAGGTGCAGTGGGCGAGGACGGAGCGGCCGAGGCGGGACCCGACGCGTACGGCGCGTGGGCTTTCGATCGAGTCGAAGAAGTGGACCATCTGGCCTTCGAGGCGTCCCATGTGGACGGTCTCCTGAAGCTCGGTGTTGAGCCGTTCCAGTACGGGACGTGCGCGTTCGCGTACGTCGAGGCGGCCCAGCAGCGAGAAGGCGATCTGGTCGAGTGTCGGCCCGAGCTCGTACATCCGGGACAGGCGGTTCTGCTGGACGAAGCCGCGGTACTGCAGCATGGCGAGGAGCCGGTGAGCGGTCGACGACGCCACTCCGAGGTACTCCCCGGCGTCGGTCAGGCGCAGGGAGCCGCGTTCGCCGATCAGCCAGAGCAGTCGCAGCGCGTTGTCGACCGACTCGATCGGGTACTGCGGAGGTGCGGAGTGTTCCGGTTCGGTCGGCGGGTCCATGTCCGGACTCACCGCGTGAGCCTTGCTGCTTCGTCGGGCATTGGCGCCTTTCTGGCGGATCGGGTCACAGGGTGCGTGCCTTGAGTACGTCCGGTAGCGTACTGACGGGGCCGGCAGGCTGGTCGGTCTCGCCACCGGCCCCCAGGTAGTGGCGGCTGACCTCGTCGTCGGCGAGCAACGCGCTGGCGTCATCGACTCTGGTCAGGATTCCGTTCTCCATTATCGCTCCGGTGTCGGCGACGCGAAGCGCCGCTGCGGCGTTCTGTTCGGCGAGCAGGACGGCGACCCCATCGTCGGCCCGTGCTCGCGCGACGGACAGGATCTGCTGGACCAGCAGCGGAGCCAGGCCCAGGGAGGGTTCGTCGAGGAGGAGGACGCTGGGGCGCCGTACGAGCGACCGTCCGATCGCCAGCATCTGCTGCTGGCCGCCGGACAGCGCGCCCGCCGGCCGGCCGGCGAACTCGGCCAGGATCGGAAACATCGTGAAGACCTCCTCGATCCGGCTCCGCGCCTCCCGGGCCGGGCACGACAGGCCGTTCAGGCCCATCGTGAGGTTCTCCCGTACGGTGAGGTCGGCGAACAGGTGCCGGCCCTCGGGCACGAGCGCGAGACCTTCCCGTGCGACCCGGTGCGCCGGACGGCCGAGGAGCTCGCGGCCGTCCAGGGTCACCGAGCCGCTCGCCTGGCGGTGCAGGCCGGCGATGCTGCGCAGGAGCGTCGACTTCCCGACCCCGTTGGCGCCGATCATCGCGGTCACCTGGCCGGGGTTCAGTTCGAGGCCGACCTCCCGCACCACGGTGGAGCCGCCGTAGCGGGCGGTGAGGTCGCGAACGACGAGACTCATGACGCCTCCCCCAGATAGGCCGTGACGACGGCGGGGTCCTTGGACACGGCGGCCGGGGGTCCGTCGGCGATGGGCTTACCCGCGTCGAGGACGAGCACGTTGTCGCTGATGGCCATGACGAGGTCCATGTTGTGCTCGATGATGACCATCGTCACCGCGCTGGCCTTCACGGCCTGGAGCACGCCTGCGAGTTCCTTGGTCTCGGAGTCGTCCAGGCCCGCGGCCGGCTCGTCGAGGAGCATCAGCTTCGGCGCGCCGGCCAGGACCCTGCCGACCTCGACCAGCCGTTGCATGCCGGCCGGCAACCCGCCTGCCGGCCGTTCGCCGACCGCGGTGAGCTGGAGGAACTCGAGTACGGCCGCGGCACGTTCCCGCAGTGCACGCTCGGTGCGCCGGATACGCGGCAGGGTCAGCGCCGCGCTGAGGAATCCGCCACGGGCCATGTGGTGGCCGCCGAGCATGATGTTCTCGGCCACGGTCAGGCGGGGGACCAGGCGGGCGGACTGGAACGTACGCATCACCCCTAGCCGGGGCAGCGCGTGGGGTGCGGCGCCGACCAGGGACTCTCCCTCGAACAGCACGTCTCCGGAGTCCGGCTTGGTGAATCCGGTGATGACGTCGAGCAACGTCGTCTTCCCCGCGCCGTTCGGGCCGATGATCGCCCGGATCTGTCCTTCGGCGACGGTGAATCCGACGTCGCTGAGCGCCTGGAGCCCGCCGAACCGGCGGGAGACACTCGTCACCTGCAGAAGGTCGGTCATCTCCGCCTCCGTGTCACAATTGCCCGGATACCGCCCCACAGTCCGTCGGGCAGGTAGGTGATCACCACAATGAGGACGAGTCCGGCCAGGAGCGGCTCGTACCGCGCGAAGCTCTGGCTCGCCTGGGGCAGCGCCTGGATCAGCAGGACGCCGAGCAGCGGGCCGATGAGCGTACGGGACCCGCCGATCGCGAGCATGATCACAAAGTTCAGGGCCATGACGACGCTGACGCTCTCGGGTGAGACGAACCGGTTGTAGAACGCGAACAGACTTCCGGCGACCGACGCGAGGGTGGCCGCGAGGACGAACGCGCGTGTCTTGTACGTCGGGGGGTTGACGCCGAGCATCGCGGCGGCCTGCTGGTCACCCGCGATGGCCGCGAGTGCCCGGCCCGCGGCCGATCTACGGATGCCGGTGACCAGCAACGCGGCGATCAGGCCGAGTGCGAGCACGAGGTAGTAGTTGGCCTGGTCGGACTCGAAGACGTACGTGCCGATCGCCAGGTTCGGCATGCCCGACAGGCCGGACGGTCCGCCGGTGAGGCCCGTCAGACCGGTCGCGGTGCTCTGGGTGATGACGGCCAGGCCCAGCGTCGCCAGCGCGAGGTAGTAGCCGCGCAGCCTCAGGAACGGCCGGCCGAGGAGGTAGGCGACCGCGGCGGAGGCGACGGCCGTGATCACGGTGGCGACGACGGTCGGCATCCCGTGGTCGAGGGTCAAGATCCCGGCCCCGTACGCGCCGATCGCGAAGAACAGCGTCTGGCCGAGCGAGACCTGGCCGGTCTGCCCGACGAACATGTCCAGGCCGAGCACCGCGAGGAAGTAGATGCCGACGACGATGAGGAAGCTGGTCCACGCTGGGAACACCAGCGGCACCAGGGCCAGCACGACGATCACGCCCAGCGTGCTGAGACGGCTGCGGACGGCGGGCCGTCGGAGTGCCCGGGCCCGCAGCGGCCCGGCACCAGCTTCGGCGCTCATCGGCGTGCCTCCGCGAGGCGCCCGCGCAGGCCGGCCGGTCGCAGCAGCAGGATGAGGATCAGGCTGCTGATCGCCAGGATCTCGGCGAGCGAGGCGTTGGTGTAGCGCTGCAGCACGCCCTGCACCACGCCGAGCATCAGACCGCCCATGACCGCCCCGCTCGCGCTGCCCAGGCCGCCCAAGACGGCGGCGACGAAGCCGTCGACCGCGTACGGCACGACCGTGTCGTACTGCAGGAAGGTGAGTGGGATGATCGCCACGCCGGCGACGGCCGCCAGCGCACCGGAGATGCTGAAGGCAATGAGCCGGATCTTGTCCACGTCGACTCCCATCAGGGACGCGGCCTGGGGATCCTGCGCGGTGGCCCGCATCTTCAAGCCCAGGCTGGACCGCTGCAGGAGCAGCCACAGCGCGACGAGAGAGAGTACGAGGATGCCGAGCACCCAGAAGAACTGAGTGGACAGCCGCAGCCCCAGCACCGTGACGACGGCGGTGTGGGAGAACGGCTTCATCGTGTACGGCAGGTTGCCCCACCGCAGCAGGAGGAACCCGCCGACTGCCTGAAGCAGGCCGACCGTGATGAGCAGCATCCGGTCCGGCGACGCGCGCCGCGACGCCGGGCGTATGACGGCCAGGTCGACGACCGCGAGGACGACCGCGAAGATGACCGCCACGACGAGCAGCAGCGCCGGCCCGGAGACGTGCAGTGAGTGTTGCACCGAGACGCCGGTCAGGGCGGCCAGGACCACGAACGCACCCTGGGACAGGTTGATGACCTTGCTCATCGAGTAGATCAGCGACATGCCCAGCGCGATCAGCGCATAGACGCTGCCGACGACCAGGCCGCCGATGACCGTTTCCGCGACGTCGCGCATGTCATTTGCCCACGTAGGTGAACCGGCCGTTCTGGGCCTGCACGATGGCGACATCCTGGAGGGACAGGCCGCGGTGGTCGTCCGCGCGCATCGTGTACGCGCCGACGACACCCTGGGCGCCCGCGAGCTGCTCGAGGGCGGACCGGAGCTTCTTCGCGTCATCGGAGCCCGCCTTACGAAGGGCGGCGGCGACGTTGAGTACGGCGTCGTAGGCCACGCCGGGCCCGAAGTCCGGCGGCTCGTTGTACTTGGCCTGGTAGCCGTCGTGGTAGTCCTTCTCCAGCTTGACCGCCGGGTCCGATGCCGGGAGCGTCTGCCACCAGAAGTCACGGGTCGCGGGGATCAGAAGCGTCTTGGGGGTGTAGTCGGCGATCCGCTTGAGGAAGGCGTTGGCGAGGTTCCCGTCCGTCGTCATCACCGGAAGGTTCAGCCCGGCCTGCTGGATCGCCTTCAACGCGACGCCGACCGGGGTCCCGGTGGCCCACAGGACGATGGCCTGCGGGTGGCCCGCGGTCACTTGCTGGAGCTGTGAGGTGATCGACACGGTCGTGGGGTCGTACGTTGCCCGCGAGACCACCTGCACGCCGAGCTTCGCCGACGCCGAGCTCACTGCGGCGGCGCCATCGGTGCCGCTTCCGTCGGTGGTGCTGAGCAGGCCGACCTTCGTGATCCCTTTGGCCTTCCAGTAGTTCAGGCCCGCCTGGGCCAGGTCGGCCGTGTTCGCACTGGCCGACCAGGTGTAGTCGGCCGGCTTGATCCCGGGTGAGAGGCAGTAGTTCACCGGCCCGCGGCTCTTGACGAGCGGCATGACCGCCTTGCAGCTGCCGACCACCGACGGCCCGACTATCGCCGCGACCTTGTCCTTGAGGAGATTCCGGGCCTGCTCGACAGCCTGGTCCGGCTTGCTCTGGTCATCGGCGGCCGTGATGACGATCTTCTTGCCGCCGATGCCACCGGCCGCGTTGATGGACTCGGCGGCGAGCTGCGCCCCGCGCAGCTCGCCGACGCCGAGCTGGCTCGCCGAGCCGGTCTGGCTGACCAGGACGCCGATCGTGTAGCTCTTGCCGTCTGAGGCGCTTGATGACGAGCACGCTGCGGCGGACAGCGAGGCGGTCAGGGCCATGCCGATCGCCAACCCACGACGCACACGAATCATGTGAGGCCATCTCCCGATACGGATCGATGTTCTGGAGAACATAACGAGGTTCTGTTAATGGATCGATATAAGGGAACCGGTCACCTGCGTGACTCGAGCCGGGCAAGAACAGCCCTGGCCCCCGATGGCCCGCGCGTTACGCCTGTGTAACCACTGAAAGTTCTTTATAGCAGGAATGCTCTCTGTTCAACAGAATTTCTTTGCGCCTTTTTCCGAATCTTCCATGCGTGTGGGAGCGGCGGCGAAACGCATTCAGCCGCCCCGGAAAGCCGCGGGTCCCGCTAGGAGGCGGGGGGAAGCCGGCTGAGTTCGTGCCGCCACGCGGTGGCCTCGTTGAAGGCACCGCCGAGGTCGGGAAGCTCGTCGAGGTCGCGGTCGGGCAGGTCGCGGAGTTCACCGCCCGCGCCGACCACCGCCAGCGACATCCGGGCGATGGTGTCGACCGAATGCGCGCGCAGCACCGCCTCGGCCACGCTGATGCCGGTGCTGGTGATGCCATGGCCTCGCAGCAGGACCACGGCGCGATCACCGAGCGCGGTGACCATCTCGGCGGCCAGCGCCCGATCGCGGACGAGCACTCCTCTGGGGTAGACGGGGACGCCGGCCTGGGCGAGCCGGGTGCCGGGGATGTCGAACGCGCCGACAATGGGCCGGATCTCGATGCCGGCCAGGTCGGCCGCCACGACGGCGGGCGGATGAGCGTGGACGACGGCCTGTACGTCGGGGCGGCGGCGCAGGACCTCGGTGTGCAGCGGCAGTTCGTTCGGAGGTGTCCAGCCTCCCTCCAGCTCGCCTTCGGCCGCCGGCGCTCCGTCGAGATCCAGGAGACGGATGTCGGCGGCGGTCGTGTGCAGGAGCCCGCGTTCGTGCGGTCCGCGGCAGCGGACGAGGAGCTTGCCGGGGGCGACCCGCAGGCTGATGTGGCCGAGGATCCCGTCGGCCAGGCCTCGTACGGCAAGAACACGGCACGCGTCGGCGATCTGATGACGAAGGTCGCTGAACGGGACTTCGGTGTCGGTCATCGGCGCTCTCCTTGGGTGGCGGCCAGCAGGTCCAGTTCGGTGACCGCCTGGGTGAAGTCGGCGTCCGCGGCCAGGAGCCTGCGGCAGGTGACCAGCGCTCGCGGCCAGTTGACGGTGACGGCGGCGCCGAGCCGGCCGTCGGCGTCGGTGTAGGCGACGGCCGCCCTGGGCCTGGTGCCGGTGAGGTCCCCGACCAGGTGGTGACCGCTCATCCGCGCCGGGCTGCCGGCGATCTGGATCTTCCAGTCGTACTGGTCGCTCCAGACGTACTCGACGGGGCGGTAGGCGACCGGATCGTCTGGATGGACGATGTTGTGGGCGACACAAGCGGCCTGTTCGACGGCGTTCGTCCAGTGCTCCACGCGGACGAGTTCGCCGTGGCGCGGATGCGGCCATCGGGCCACATCACCGGCCGCGAACGCCTCCGGCGCTCCCCGCACTCGGCAGTACTCGTCACAGACCACGCCGTCGGCGATCTCGAGGCCTGACGAGCGCAGCCAACCGTCGTTGGGTACGGCGCCGATTCCCACCACGACGATGTCGGCCGGCAGGACGCTGCCGTCATCGAGGGTCACTCGAAGATCACCGGCGCTTCCCTCGACCGAGACCACGCCCGTACCGAAGCTGGTACGCACGCCGTGGCGCTCATGGATGCCGGTGAGGAGCGGGCCGACCTGCGGGCCGAGGACCCGGGTCATCGGGTCCGGCAGCGGATCGACGATGGTGACCGAGCCGCCGAGCCGGCTCGCCGTGGCGGCGACCTCGGCGCCGATGAACCCCCCGCCGACGACGACGATGTCGCCGCCGCGCAGCAGATCCCGGCGTAGCGCGGCGCTGTCGCTCAGGCTCCGCAGCACGTGCACGCCGTCGCGGGCCGCCCAGGGCGACGGCCGGGCGGCCGCACCCGTCGCGACCACGCACTGGTCGTACGGCACGCGGGTGCCATCGGCGAGCCTCACATACCTGCCGGCGATGTCCAGATGCTCGGCGGCCACGCCCAGGCGCAGTTCGACGCGCTCGTCCAGCGGCCTGCCCGCCAGCAGGGACACCTTGCCGGCGTCCCACGCGCCGGCCAGGAAGTGCTTCGACAGCGGTGGCTTGTCATAGGGCTCGGTGGTCTCCTCCCCCACGATGACGACACGGCCCTCGAAGCCGCCGGCACACAGCGCCTGCGCCGTACGGATGCCCGCGACCGATGAGCCGACCACGAGCGCTGTGCGGCTCATTCGTCCTCGACGGTCAGCGCCGAGACCGGACAGCTGCGCGCCGCCTCCTCGATGCGGGGCCGCTCCTCCTCGGAGACGTGCTCCCTGAGCAGGACGACGACGCCGTCATCGTCGATGTCGTAGGTGTCCGGAGCACCGGCGACGCAGTTCGCGTAGCCCTGGCAGGCGCCATGGTCGGCCCGCAGGATGGACATGGTGACAGCTCCTTTCCATGAAGCGGTGGCCGTCATTTCTTGGTGGCGATGCCGCCGTCCGGGTGCACGACGTCACCGGTGATCCCGCGCGACCTCGGCGAGGCGAGGAACACATAGCTCCACGCGTGGTCCTCGCCGGTCAGCGCGACGTTGAGCGGGGTACGCGCGGCCAGATCCTCGGCGCGGCCGGGGGTGTCGTCCAGCCGCCGGGACTGCTGCCCCAGGCTGGGGATCCCGCGCAGATCGGTGTTCAGGGTGCCGCCGGGAGCGACACCGTTGACACGGATATGAGGTGCCAGCTCATGCGCCAGCGAGGTGACCAGACCGCGGACGGCGAACTTCGAGGACACGTACAGCACACCGCCCCGGCCGGGGTAGTACGCGGACGTCGACTCGGTGAGGACGATCGAGCCGCGTGACTCGCGAAGCGCGGGCAGTGCCGCCTTGACCGCGTGGAGATGGCTCTTGACGTTGGTCGAGAACATCTCGGTGAACGCCTCGTCGATCACGTCGGCGTCCAGGTCGCCGAGCCCGCGGTAGAAGTCGAACACTCCGACGCAGTTCACCAGCACGTCCAGGCCGCCGAACGCGGTCAGCGCGGTCGCGACCGCCTGGTCGTTCGCCGCTCGGGTGGTCGCGTCCCCGACCGTTACCGGCACGTCGGGCAGTGCCGCGGCGATCGCCGCGGCCTTGCCCTCATCACGCTCCAGCACCGCCACGGCGGCGCCCTCCGTACGGAAGACATCGACCACGGCACGGCCGATGCCCGAACCGGCACCGACGACCAGTGCGCGTTGTCCGTCCAGCCAGCCGCTCATTCGTCCTCCACGAGCGACCCGAACGGATGGCCGATCATCTCCGAGAAGGTCGCGGTCTGCTGCCAGGTCAGCGCCTCCAGCTCCAGCGGGCACAGGGCGACCCACTGTCCCGAGCGCGGCGATTCGATCAGCAGCCGGGCCCCGTTTCGGGTCTCGACCTTGGTGATCCTGATCTCGGAGAACTCATTGCCCAAGACGATCGGCTCGCCCTGAGCGTGTTCCAGCAGCGCCGCGTGGTCGCGCTCGGCACGGGCGGCGCTGTCCGCGTCCGCCTGTTCGCCCTCCCAGTGGATCGTCATAGGAAGATCGCCAGGTTCTGCATGCGGATCACCGACTCGTCGACCAGGATGGTCCGCCGCGCGAGCCGCCAGCCGCCGGCCTCACGCCGCAGCAGGTCCTCGCGTCCAGCCGAGACCAGCGAGGGCTCGCGGATGTCGCCGCGGCTGCGGAACAGCAGCACGGCGGAGTCGACGATGAGATGGTCGTCGTCGCCAGTCGCGAACGTCCGCACGTTGCTGATGTGATGGCGAAGCCGCGACGGCGGATCCTCCGTCCACGCGTGCTCGGTGAGGAACCGCGCGACGCGACGCGACAGGGAGTACTTGTTCTCATCGAAGTGCGCCGCGCCGGGCGCCGTGTCGTACCCCGATCCCAGCGCGGTCGTCACCCGTACGGGCATGAGGTAGTGCACGTCATCGGTCAGCAGCGCCAGCCACCGCTCGTACTCCTGGGCGTCCAACAGATACGCCTCATCGACGAGCCACTGATGCGCCAGCAGATGCCGTGGGTCACCGAACGGGAGCGTGGACCCGGTGCGCTGGTCACGTGGAGCGTGGGCACCCAGGATCGAACGGGACGAGTGCGTTTCGGTGCTGGTCTCGGTGGTCATCGCTCGACCTCAATCCGCTTTGCGGGCCGGTCGCCGTTGGTGCCGACCTCGACGTCGGCCGCCTTCGGCATCGGCCGCTCGATGTGGTCGGCCCATTGCCGCAGCAGCGCCCGCTGGTTGGCCTCGCTGTATCCCGTACGGGCGGTCCCCGGCCCGCTGAACTGCTCGGGGGTCAGAGCGGGCCCGACCTCGGTCCCGTCCTCGAGCAGGCCCATCCGGCTGTTGAGCAGCAGCCGCCGCGCCATCGAGCCCGCGGCCGTGTTGGTCAACGACACCCAGTTCTCGACATCGTCCTGCTCGAACATGCCAGTGCTGCCGAAACACATCAGGTACGCCTTGTAGGACAGCCGTTTGAACTCCTCCGGCGCCTCCGCGTCGACCGCGAACCAGGACAGGACCTCGGTCTCGTTCTCGCTGATCGGCTGCCAGAGCCGTACCGAGATGAACGGCACGACGTCGTCGGAGTCCTCGACCCGCGGCCAGTTGTGCACGAAACTCAGGTTCGGGAACACCGAGGCCGCCGAGATCATGAACCCGTCCTGGCCGATGACCCTGAGCTGGTCCGCTGACCATTCCCGCTTCATCCGGGCGATCATCTCGTCGGGGTAGCCGACGTACCGCAGCCGCTCGCCCAGGTCACCGGGCGGCAGCTTGTACGTCGTGCCGCCACCGTTGCCGGCCCAGTACGTGGCGCCGTCCCGGCGTTTCTCCGCCTTGGGCTCACGGAACAGCCCGATCTCCACGACACTCGTGTGGGTCTGGGGCGTGTGGTACATGTCCCCGGCGAAGTTCTCCGCGCCGATCTTCCAGTTCGCCTTGACCCGCCAGCGCTGCGGGCCCCGCATCTCGATGCCGCTCGGGCTCTGCTTGGTGTAGTAGTCGAGGTAGAACGCGAAGTCGCCGAGGTAGTCCCGCAACGACGGCGGCTCGGCGTCGAGGTTGATGAAGATCATGCCGTTGTAGGAGTCGATGTTCGGCGCGGGAAGCAGCCGCTGGCTCTTCTTCTTGAAGCCCGCTTCCCCGCCGTAGGCGTCCTGGTGGAACGGCAGGCCGACGATCCGGCCGTCGTTGCGGTAGGACCAGCCGTGGTATGGGCACCGGAAGTGCGAGGCGTTGCCTATCTCCGCCCGGCAGACCTGCATGCCCCGATGAAGACACATGTTGAAGTGAGCGTGGATCTCCCCCTTCTCGTCGCGGACGACGATGAAGGAGTCATCGAGGACGTGGCGGACGACGTAGTCCCCCGCGGCTGGAATCTCCGACTCATGGGCCACGAACATCCACGCTCTGCCGAACAGCCGCTCTTTCTCCAACGCGAAGATCTGCTCGTCGTTGTAGATGTGCGCGGGCACCATCCCCCGCCGCACACCACTCAAGACACCGGACTGATCGATCATCTGTGACGTCTCCCCACCGGGCACCCGTCTCCCACCTGCACAGAACGTTTGATTTTTCTACTGTCCAGAGTAGATCTCTGGAGAGTAGAACAGCATCGAGACATGGCTGTCAACCAGACCGGTACTGACGCGGGGATCCCGGCCCCGTGCTGTCGCTACCGGCGACGACAGGATCAAGTACGTCAGGCCGCGCGGCACTGGCTGCGGAGACTCCGACCGGAGATACCGGCGGGAGCCAGGGATGAGAGCGATCTCGGCGAGTACGGCCGACCGTACCGCCAGTGAATGCGGCCGGCGGCTATTGCGATGAGCGATCTCCGCTGTGCAGAATCAACCTCTGTACTGAAGAACTCCCTGGAGGATAGG
>JBJMIW010000418.1:0-8284 GCA_045806665.1 Actinoallomurus sp. | reverse complement strand
TAACGACAAGGTCGGCCGGAACTTCCGCGCGGACGCGAGCGAGAAGCAAGCCTCCAAGGTCCGCCAGACCGAGCGCGCGCTCGAACGCCTCGACGTGATCGAGGAGCCCCGCAAGGAGTGGGAACTGCGGATGGAGATCGCCGTCGCGCCGCGTGCCGGTGCCGTGGTGGCGACCCTGCGCTCCGCGGTGCTGCGGCTCGGAGATTTCACTCTGGGCCCCGTCGACCTGCAGATCGGCTGGGCCGAACGGGTCGCGATCACCGGAGCCAACGGGGCGGGCAAGTCGACACTTCTGTCGGCGCTGCTGGGCCGGGCCGTTCTCACCGAAGGCCACGCGGCGCTCGGCCCGGGCGTGATCATCGGCGAGGTCGACCAGGCGCGGGCGCTGTTCCTCGGCGAGGGCGCCCTGCTGGATGCCTTCGGCGCGGAGGTTCCCGAGCTGCCGCCGGCCGAGGTCCGTACCCTGCTGGCGAAGTTCGGCCTGCGCGCCGCGCATGTGACCCGCCCCGCGGCGACACTGTCCCCTGGTGAGCGCACCCGGGCGGCTCTCGCGTTGCTGCAGGCACGGGGCGTGAACCTGCTGGTACTGGACGAGCCGACCAACCATCTCGACCTGGCGGCGATCGAACAGCTGGAGTCCGCGCTCGACTCCTATCCCGGCACCCTCCTGCTGGTGACCCACGATCGCCGGATGATCGAGGCGGTGCACACCACGCGCCGCCTGCACCTGGCAGACGGCCGCGTCACAGAGACAGACCCGGGCTGACGAGGACAACAGTGAACTTTCGGCTCTAGCGCTGCGTCCAAACCGGACATGGAGAGACTCAATGCTCGGATGAGCCGATGTGGATTCGCGGCGGCAGGTCTGGCGCTGTTGAGCGTGGCCGCATGCCAGAACAACGGCAGTCCCCAAAGCGCCAACCCATCTTCATCGGCTCCGGCGGCATCCTCCTCCGCCGACGCCTCCTCGGCTGCAGCGCCGACTCCGACCAGGACCAGCGGTTCCGGGACCACGGGAGCAACCGCCCCGGCCTGCACGGCCGCCGATCTGAACGTCACTCTTGGACCCGCCGACTCCGGTGCCGGCCAGCGCCACACCACGCTCAGTTTCCGCACCGCTCATGGCAAGACCTGCGTACTGACGAACGACCTGACCGGCTTTCGGTTCCTGCGGGGTGACGGCACGCCCCTTCCGACCAGCGCCTCTCCAGCGAGCGATCCGCACGCGTTCATCATCCTGAGGCCCGGCACCACGGGCCGCCTCGATCTGAGCTTCTCAGTCGTCAGCGGCCAGCCGTTCACGCCCCACCTGCTGAAGTTCACGGTTCCGGCCGACGGCGGCGGGGCGGACACCGTTGTCTGGGGCGCCGGGCCGGTCGGCGACAACGGCCGACTACAGATTGGTCGCCTTCACTTCTGAAGCGCCGCGGCCGATGCCGCACGGGCAAGCCCGCCAGACGGCACGCGAAGGAGACTCCCGGGAGCCGCCGCCACCGATCTTGAATCTCGGCGTACGTGCCTGGGCAGGCAAGAGGAGATCCGCCGAGCGTGCGGACCGATGAGGAGATAGTGGCGCATATAAGTATGTGGCACATACTTAGCGTCACGAATGAGTCACGATCTGAGGTCAGCTGGCGTTCGAGATCGACATCTGGATACCTCTTGCGTCGTGGTCCTGTGATCGGGGTCACGAAGATTACGATTCAGGGGGAAACTCAGTGCTTAAGAAGCTCACCGCAACGGGGATCCTGGCAGGTGCGGCGACGGGCGTCGTCCTGCTCGGCGGTCCCGCTTACGCGGCCGATCCTGCTCCCAGCCCATCAGCGGTCTCGGACGTGTATCCGCCCGCCTGCTACTACACCGCGCCCGGCTACGTCCCACCGGCCTGGTGCGCGAACTACCCGCCGCCGACGTACCCGCCGCCCGCATACCCGCCGGTGGCGTACCCGCCGGTGGCGTACCCGCCGGTGACGTACTACCCGCCCGTTACCTACTACCCGGGGCACGGCTGGAACCGGTGGCACCCCGGCGGGTGGGGTCGTTACCCGCATTCCTGGCACCGCTAGGCGTACTCCGGTCCTGCCGTATTAGCCGGCCGTCGTTGCCCGCCCGTGCGATCACGGGCGGGCCACGACGCTATCCAGGCTCAGGCGCGTCTTCGCACCCCCACCCCGCCCGGCGGTGTTCGATGCCGCCCAGCGCGGCACGCAGGTCAGCGCCAGCGCGGCGGCGTGCAGGACCGATCTCTCATCGACGACCGGCGTCGTTGGTGACATGGCCTGATCGCCGATCCCTTCCGCACCCGACAGCCGTTCCCGGCGCTCGCCGACGGGGGCGTGGCGCCCGCCCGTACGCCCTCGGTGGCGATCGTCGCCGCCTACCTGCCGATGCTCCTCGTCCAGGTACTGACCATCGGCCTGGCGGAGGAGCCCGGCTGGCGCGACTTCGCCCTCCTGCTGATCCAGCGCCGCCATGGGCCGGCCCTCGGCACCTTGATCTGCACTGTCCGGCGGTGGTGGCGCCGTGGTCTCCCACGGCCTCGTCTACACGCAGACCGGCTATGCCTTCACGCCGTATCCGAACGACCGTGGCTCGGCGCTGATGGTGTTCGGCAGGTGAACCCCTGGTCCGGGGCGCCGGACCAGACCGTCGGCTTCTGGATCCGGCGGATGGCGCAGGAGACGGTCATCCACCGCATCATCGCGCAGAGCCCGCAGAAATGGAGCGCCGTCCAGTGCCTGTTCCGGCGCCACTTCGCGAGCGTCGACACGGTGCTCCGGTCGCATCGCCTCGGCGGTCAGAGGGTCACGCGGTCGTGCAGAGGAAGGACTCGGCGATCGCCGTACGGGCGTAGAGGACCGAGCGGCCGGCGCGGTGGGCGCTGACCATGCCGGCGTCGCGGAGCGCGGTCAGGTGCTGGGACACGCCCGCCGGGGAGATCCCGGTACGGCGGGCGAGTTCGGTGGTGGAGGCAGGCGCCTCCAGTTCGGTCAGCAGGAGCGCACGGGACCGGCCGAGGACGGCCGCGATGGCCTCGGCACGCGCGACCGGGCGGTGCTCCCGGGTCTCGGGGTCCGCGTACAGGGCGGGGCAGTGGGGGCCGAGGTGGTCGATGTCGGCGCGGACCCGGTCGGCCGGGGTGGCACGGATGGCGGCCAGTTCGGTGGCGAGGTCCGGGGCCGGCTCACCGGCCGGTGGGGTGAGGAAGTCGGGAATGTAGCCGAACGGCGCGAGCAGCCGCGCCAGGGTGCCCCTGTCCAGTCCGGCGGTGGCCACCCGGGGCCGTACCTGCTCCAGCCAGGGCCCGTGCACCGGATGCGCGGAGGCCGACGCCAGCAGACGGAGACTCGTCACGACCTCCCACATCGGGGAGACCGTGAAGCGGGTCAGTGCCAGGTCGTCCGCCGAGAAGGCCAGTTCGGACTGCATGGGCCCTCCGTGGATTCGGCCGTGACTTAATCAATGGTGGTGGTTGTAGGCCGGGCGGAGGATTCCGAGCATGTCGTCCACGTTCAGCGGGTTGCCGCGTACCGCCTGGGTCCTCTTCGCCGGAACCGTCGTCAACCGGCTCGGGTTCGTCGTGACGCCGTTCCTCGTCTTCTACCTCGGGTCGCGCGGCGTCTCCACCGAGCAGGCGCCGTACGTGCTGGGGGCGCTCGGTGCGGGCAACCTGATCGGCCCCGTGCTCGGGGGCCTGTCGGCCGATCGCGTGGGACGGCGGCCCACGATGGTGGCCGGCATGATCGGGACCGCGCTCGCCCAGGGACTGCTGTTCGCCGCGCCGAACCTGGTGACGCTGGCGCTGGCGGCCGTCCTGCTCAGCGGCGCGGCCACCATGGTGTCGCCCGCCGTGGGCGCGCTGATGACGGACGCGGTGGCGGGTGAGCAGCGCCGCGCGGCCTTCTCACTGTTCCACTGGGCGGTCAACATCGGGACGGCGGTCGCCGGGGTGCTCGGCGGGTTCCTCGCCGCACACGGCTACTGGCTGCTGTTCGCGGTCGACGCGGCGACCTCGCTGGCGTTCGCCGTCATCGTGGTGGCGATGCTGCCCGGCGGGCGCGGCGGCGAGCGTTCCGGCGGATCCGAGAGCGGTACGGGCTATGGCGTGGTCCTGCGGGATCCGCTGATGCGGGCGCTGCTCCCGCTGTTCGGCACGGCCTTGGTGATCTACTCGCTGACCGAGGTCTGCCTGCCGCTGGCCATCCGCGACGACGGTCTGTCACCCGCGACGCTCGGCGTGATGGCCACGCTGAACGCCGTCCTGGTGGTCGTCCTGCAGCCCGTGGCCCTGCACGTCCTGTCCCGATTTCCGCAGATCCCGGTGTACGTGGTCGGCAGCGTGCTGGTGGCGGCCGGCATCGCGCTGACTAGGGTCGCCCACAGCCCGTGGGCGTACGCGGGGACGGTGGTGCTGTGGTCGGTCGGCGAGGCGACGATCGGCGGCGTTCCCGGTGCGATCGTGGCGGGTCTCGCCCCGGAGGACGCCCGCGGCCGCTACCGGGGCGCCTTTCAGTGGACCTGGGGCATCGCCCGGTTCACCGCGCTGTCCGTGGGCACCGGCGTCTACGCGTCGGCGGGGCCCGCCGTCGTGTGGTGGTTCAGTGTGGTCGCCGGCACCGCGGCCGCCCTGGGAGTGGGAGCGCTCGCCCCCAGGATCGTCCGCCGTCAGCCGCCGCTGTC
Source organism: Actinoallomurus sp. (assembly GCA_045806665.1). Lineage (GTDB taxonomy): Bacteria > Actinomycetota > Actinomycetes > Streptosporangiales > Streptosporangiaceae > Actinoallomurus. Next base: position 3,604 of record JBJMIW010000418.1, on the reverse strand, counting down.
TCCGCCGGCACCTGCGGCCCCGGCCGCGCCCATGCCCGAGCCCACCCCGCGGGCTGACCAGGTCCGCCGATGTTGCCCCACTCGACGACGGCGCCGAGGGATCGTCGCCGGGCCCGATCCCTCGAAACTCCAGGGCTCTCTACGCGGACCGGGCGTCGCCGGTGATGTGCGGCTCGGCCTCCGCCTCGGCGCCCTCGCGGATCGGGTCGGCCGGGTGCCGGCCCTCGCCGCGCCGCCAGGTCTCGAACGCCGCCGTGGTGGCCAGCATGATGGCGACACCGAGGATCCACCCGGCGAGGACGTCGCTGAGGTAGTGCACGCCGAGCAGCACGCGGCACAGCCCGGAGAACACGCTGATCACCCCCGCGGCGACCCAGGCGACGGCGCGCCAGGCTCCGCGCAGGAGCGGCAGGACGAGCACGATCGTCGCGGTTCCCACCACCGTCATCAGCGCGTGCCCCGACGGGAACGACCCTCCGCCGGCATGCGCGATCGGGCTGGACAGCACGGGGCGCGTCCGGCCGACGGCCGTCTTGAGCACCCCGCTCACGACCGCTGCCACCAGCACGTTCACGCCGGCCCACAGGGCGAGTCGCCGGGCGCCACGATAGAAGAGCCACGCCGCCAGGGCCAGGGCGATCACGCGGAAGACCCAGGGGTGGAAGACGTAGGCGGTCGCCCGCAGCGGTCCGACGAGCGCCCGGTGCCGCAGGACGAAGCTGTGGGTGTCCGCCGTCGCGCCGTCGTCGAGGTGCCGCAAGGGTGCCCACCGGGCGTTGACGAGCGCCAGCAGGACGACGACGGGGACCGCGACGAGGAAGACGGCGGCGCAGGCCAGGGTCAGTCTCAGGCCGAGGCGCCCGTCCGGGCTGAATCGCCGGTACGCCCACCGGCGCGCGCTTTCTGGCCACACGTCGCGCCTCTACCCCCTGATCCCCCGCCGTACCGCGATCCACCGCCTTCCCCGGGAACGTCCGACGCGGCGTCAGTGTCGCGCGCTGGGGACGTGGGAGGTACGGCCGGCGTGGTGCCGTCCGGCGGCGGGAGTGCCCACGTCCTCCAGACTGCGGCGGATGCGCGGCAGGTCGAGGAACCCCGAGACGATCAGCGCGGAGCTCACCGCGGCCAGGCACCCGCCGACGACGTCGAGCACATAGTGCACGCCGAGGTACATGCGGGCGAACGCCACGGCACCCGCGAACATCACTCCGACGGTCATCGCGAGCGGCCGCAGCCGCCCGCGTACGAGCATGCCGAGGATCAGGGCGACGGCGGCGGCCACGGTCGCGTGCCCGCTCGGAAAGCTCATCGCGCTGTCCGGCGGGATCACCCACAGCCGCTTCGGCGGGCGGTGCTCGGCGATCAGGGTCTTCGTCACGTACGCGATCGCCAGTGCACCCACCATGAGGCAGGCGATCAACAGCGCGTCGCGGCGGCGCCGTCCGAACCACAGGACCACCGGCACCACGAACGCCACCGCGACGCCCACCGCGGCCTGCGCCACCAACGTGGCCGCCTTGGCGACGAGAGTGAAGCCAGGGTTCCGCAGGGCGACGAGATGCTCGTCGAGACGGATGTCCGCGCTCGTCAGCGAGGCGGTCTTGGCGGCCAGCCCCAGCGCCGCGACGACGGCGAGGAGCAGCACGCCTCCGATGATTTTCACCCGACCCGCCAACGGCCCGTCCTTCCCATTCACCGCAGTTTCACCGCGATTCCATGATCAGGACACGTTATCGCCGGGCGCGCAGCGATGTGCCGCAGCCGCTTAAGATCGGGTGAGTGATCGAGGACACGCGACCGGCACCCCCGCCTTCAGAAGCGGATCCAGCGAGCCAAGGCGCTGGGCCGCGCTCGTCGAGGCGGCGGGAACACTCTCCTCGACGAGCACGCCGAGCTCGGTGATCAGCTGCGCCTGATCGTCGTCGCGTTCGTCGTCCTCCTGATCGTCCTCGTCATCCTCGCGCGGTACCGCGCGTACACGGCGGAGGGCCTCCTCGCCAGCCCCGCGATCGGCACCGTCGTGGCCGTCCTCACGATCGTGGCCGCCATTGTCGCGGCGATCTGGGTGGTGCGCACGGGCCACCTCGGCGCCCGGCTGGTCTGGCACGACGGCGGCTGAGCGGACGGCGCGGACCACACGCGACCCCCGACACGTCAGGGACCGAGCCGAACCGGCTCGGTCCCTGACGTGTCGGCGAGGCATGAAGGCGGCGTCCGAGAAGCCCCCTGACGGCGCACGCGCAGGTAGCGGCGGCGACACCTCTGCGTCCCCCCCGTGTAGACCCTGCACCAATGGAAACATAGAGTCATTGATTGAACACTCTTTGTAGTTTGATTGGAGTCGGGTTGGGTCGGAGGCGGCGAGCGGGGGACGGTGCGCTCCGGATGACACGCGCGGCGGCCGTCATCCTGTGGGCGCTGATCGTGAGCGTCGTCCTCCTCGTACACGGGGTCGCTCCCCATGGCACCTCCTCGGCGGCCGTGCTCGCGTCCCTCCAGGCCGATGCCCCGGTGCCGGACCCGTGCCCGGCCTCCCGGTCGACACACCGCCTGGGCTCCGATCCGGGCGACGGCGGCCGGCCCACGCCGTGGGGCCACTGCGACGCCGTCCTGCACCGGGCGCCGGCACCGCCCTCCGGCTCCAGCGGGCAGGTCCTGCGAGCGTCCACCGGGCCGCCGGCCTGGACGGACGCGGACGTGCGCTCGGCGGCCCCCCGGCGGGTGGCGCGGTCCGCGCTGCGGCTCGCGTACGCCGACCCCGCACGGCTGCAGGTCTTCCGCTGCTGATCGGCGCTCCGCCCGTACGCGCGGAGCAAGGCTGCCGCGCGTGACGGGATCAGCGTTCCGCCTCACCCGTCTTCGGCGCGAAGGACCTTTCCCATGCAGCCACTGATCGACCATGCCCGCAGATTCCACCAGCAGGTCGCGACCCGGCGCGGGCGGCTGTCCCCATCCCGGCCGGACGGTACCCCACAGGCGATCTTCGTCTCCTGCTCCGACGCCCGGGTCGTCCCGTCACTGTTCACCGGCTCCGCACCCGGAGACCTCTTCGAGCTGCGCACGGCGGGCAACGTCATCCCGCCCTACCGGGTGGGGCGGCTGACCGCGGAGGCGGCCACCCTGGAGTACGCCGTGGTGATCCTCGGCATCCGGGACCTCATCGTGTGCGGCCACACGCGGTGCGGCGCGGTGCGCGCCCGTACCAGCGGCCGCGCGCTCCGCCGCGCCCCGACGACGCGCTTCTGGCTGCTGCACACCCACCGGTGGCGGGGGATCCCGGCCCAGGCCGAGGAGGATCCGGGGCGGTCGCACCTCGTCGCCCAGTTGGACAAGCTCCGTCGCTACCCGTGGGTGGCACGGCGCCTGGCCAACGGGACTCTGCGGCTGCACGGCTGGTTCTACGACGTCGACACGGGCGCGGTCTGGAAGTACCGGCCGGACACCGGCGCCTTCATCCCGCTGTAGATCCCCGCCGCCCCCGAGCCCTCGCCTCAGCGCCGCCCGTGCAGCGCGAGCCATCGACGCTGAAACTGCGGCCTCCCGCCAGTGATGTCGAGCGGCGGGCGGTGACGGTCAGTTACGTCGTGGAGGTGCCTGCCGGCAC